>MEOR01000065.1:5544-6093 GCA_001769295.1 Bacteroidetes bacterium GWF2_49_14
CTATACACTTCATGGACCCGCGGGTACCTGAAATTTGCCAGCGAAACGCTCGGGGAGGTGATGAGCAAGCTGGTGCGGAGCTATGGTATCGGGATAAAAATAACAGATCCATCCCTTGAGTCGTACCGGTTTTCCGGCAAGCTCGGCCTGCAGGAGAACCTGGAGCAGGTGCTGAAGGTGATTCAGATGACTGCTCCGCTGAAGTATCATGAAGAGAACGGAACCATCCTAATTCAAACTATAAACGAATGAACCGAAAGAAAACGCAGACCATCATGAAAACGACTGCTTTCCTGATCTTTCTGGGTACGATCCGGGTTTTTGGAGGAAACTCCTTCTCCCAGGAAGCGAAAATCAGCCTCGGGCTGAAGAGGGCCACCCTCACCCAGGCTTTCGATGCCATCGAAAAGCAAAGTGAGTTCATCTTTTTTTATAATGACCGCGACATCGACAAGCGGAGCCGCGTTACGCTCTCCCTTACCGATGCTACCGTGCGTGCAGTCCTCGACTCCCTGTTCCGCACCGAGCCGCTCACCTACGAGATCATCA
>MEOR01000066.1:0-5206 GCA_001769295.1 Bacteroidetes bacterium GWF2_49_14
CAATCATATGCAGGCGAAAAACCCGAATCTCGAATTATTTAAGCAATCATTGGACCTTGACCTTGAATAGAACCTGACATTAATTCAGGAAATGCATTTTGGCGCATGAATTGACTTACCACTACTCAAGAAAAAGAAAATGTCACTACTAAATAGCATTATATCAGGATTTTTTGGCAATAAATCCAAAGAGGATTACAAATCTGCACTTCCTGCTGTTGAAAAAATCAAAGCCTTTGGCGCCGAACTGGCAGGACTCACTCATGATGAGCTTCGGGCGAGAACCAGGGAGATACGCCTCGCAATAAGCTCCGGCATTGAAAGTGAGGATGCAGCGATCCGGGAGATCAAAGCCAAAATCGATGCAGATGAGATTCCCATGGAGGAGCGCGAACAGGCTTTCCATCAGGTTGATAAACTGGAGCAGAAAATCAAGGAGACGGTTGAGGAAAAACTGAACGAATACCTACCGCTGGCCTTTGCAATCGTTAAGGAGACGGCAACCCGCTTCATGAATAACGAGGAGATCGAGGTGACGGCCGAAACCCTCGACCGGGATATAGCTGCCCGGCGTGATGGGGTTGAGATAAGGGGTGATAAAGCCATCTGGAAGAATCATTGGCTGGCCGGTGGAAATGAGGTTGTCTGGGACATGATCCATTACGATGTTCAGCTGATCGGGGGGTTGTCCCTGCATCAGGGTAAGATCGCTGAGATGGCAACCGGTGAAGGGAAAACTCTTGTGGCGACTCTTCCTGTTTTTCTGAATGCCCTTTCAGGCCGCGGTGTTCATGTGGTAACGGTTAACGATTACCTTGCCAAGCGTGACTCAGAATGGATGGGGCCGATGTTTGAATTTCACGGATTGAGGGTGGATTGCATCGACAGGCACCAGCCAAATTCCGAGGCCCGCCGGAACGCCTATATGGCTGATATAACCTATGGTACAAACAATGAATTCGGATTCGACTACCTGCGCGATAATATGGCTATTTCCCCGGACGACCTGGTTCAGCGGGGACACAACTATGCCATTGTGGATGAGGTTGACTCGGTACTGATTGATGATGCAAGAACTCCTCTTATTATTTCCGGCCCGGTTCCCAAAGGCGATGACCAGTTGTTTGGTGAAATGAAGCCGAGAGTGGTTAAGCTCGTAAATGCCCAGAAGGCCGTGTTTAATGACACTTTCAGCCAGGCAAAAAAACTTATTGCGGAAGAAAGCGATCAAGAAGGCGGAAAGCTTCTGCTCAGAGCCCATAAGGGTTTGCCTAAGACCAAATCGCTGATCAAGTTTCTCAGTGAGGAGGGGATGAAGGCACTGATGCACAAGACCGAGAACTTTTACATGCAGGAGAACAGCAAGAACATGCATGTGGTAACGGATGACCTGTTCTTTGTGATTGACGAAAAGAATAATTCGGTGGAACTCACGGAAAAAGGCATTGACCTGATTACCGGGGCCGGCGAAGACCCCGAATTCTTTGTTCTGCCGGATATCGGCGTAGAGATTGCAGAGATTGAGCGGACCGCCAAGGACGAAAACGAGAAGCTTCAAAGAAAAGATACCCTGATCCGTGAGTTTTCAATCAAATCGGAACGTGTTCATACGATCAACCAGCTCCTGAAAGCCTACACACTTTTTGAGAATGATGTTGAATATGTTCTGATGGAAGGCAAGGTTAAGATTGTTGATGAGCAGACCGGACGTATCATGGAGGGCAGGCGCTATTCCGACGGCCTGCACCAGGCTATCGAGGCAAAGGAAAACGTAAAGGTTGAGGCTGCTACTCAAACTTTCGCAACCATTACCCTTCAGAATTATTTCAGAATGTACAATAAGCTATCCGGGATGACCGGTACAGCTGAAACCGAAGCCGGTGAATTCTGGAGCATTTATAAATTGGAAGTGGTTGTAACCCCGACAAACCGGAATATTGTCCGGGATGACCGGGAGGACTTGGTATACAAGACCAAGCGCGAGAAATACAACGCGGTTATTGATGAGATTGTCAAACTGGTTAAGGAGGGACGTGCGTGTCTTGTAGGGACCACTTCGGTGGAGATTTCAGAACTGCTCAGCAGGATGCTGAAGATCAGGGGCATAGCCCATAACGTTCTGAATGCCAAGTTGCACCAGCGGGAGGCTGAGATTGTCCTCCATGCGGGTCAGCCTGGTGCTGTGACCATTGCGACCAACATGGCGGGCAGGGGAACGGATATCAAGCTGCATCCTTCTGTAAAAACTGCCGGTGGCCTCGCAATCATCGGAACAGAACGCCACGAATCACGAAGGGTAGACCGCCAGTTAAGAGGCCGTGCAGGTCGTCAGGGTGACCCTGGTAGTTCGCAATTCTTTGTTTCCCTTGAGGATGATCTCATGCGTTTGTTCGGTTCCGACCGCATCGCCAAGATGATGGACCGGCTCGGCCTTAAAGAAGGGGAGGTAATCCAACATTCGATGATTACGAAATCCATCGAACGAGCCCAAAGAAAAGTAGAAGAGAACAACTTTGGGATACGTAAGCGACTCCTGGAATATGACGATGTGATGAACAGCCAGAGAGAAGTGGTCTACGGCCGAAGAAGGCATGCATTATACGGCGAGCGGATCGAGATGGATATCATGAACATGATGGGCGATCTTTCTGCTACTATTGTTGAGGAACAGAAAGCTTCCGGAGACTTTGAAGAATTCAGGCTTGACCTGATCAGATACCTGGCCATCGACTCTCCTTTTACCGAGGATGAATTTCATAACGGTAAATCGGATGAGCTGTCCCATGATTTATCAGACCGGCTGGTTAAATCATTCAATGCCAAGAATCAGTATATGGCCCAGCAAGCCTGGCCTGTGATCAAAGATGTTTATGAACGGGCGGCTCATCAGTACGAGAATATCATGGTGCCCATCACAGACGGTCAGAAAACCATTCATATCAGCACAAATCTCAAGAAAGCCTATGAAACCCAGAACCGGGAACTGGTAAAGGCCTTCTCAAAATCGGTTATCCTGGCAACGATTGATGAGGCCTGGAAGGAACACCTTAGGGAGATGGATGATCTGAAGCAGTCGGTTCAGAATGCAACCTACGAGCAGAAGGATCCACTGCTGATATATAAGCTTGAATCCTTCGACCTTTTTAAAAACATGGTCGATAAGGTTAACCGGGAAGTCATATCCATGCTGATGAAGGGACAGATTCCTATTTCACAGCCAGAACAAGTCAGGGAAGCACAGGCCCGTCAAAAGCTTGATATGAGCCGTTACCAAACCAGCAAGACTGACATGCCCTCGTATTCTCCGGGCTCTGTTGCCGGTCCCGGCAGTGAACCGCCCATGCCACAGCAACCCAAGCATATTCAACCCATTCGTGTGGAAAAAAAGGTAGGAAGAAATGATCCCTGCCCGTGCGGAAGCGGAAAAAAATACAAGCAGTGCCACGGCAGGGCAGAGCTTACCCCGCATGCCTAAAGTTTGTTCAGGCTGAGCCGGATTTTCTCTTTTAGCGATTCGGAAACGGGTGCCAAGGGCAATCTTACCGATTCTCCGCAGAGGCCGGCTATCGTTAATGCGGCTTTGACCCCGGCAGGACTGCCTTCAGCAAAAATCAATCCTGTAAGCTCAAGAATCTCATAGTGTATTCGTCTGGCCGCCTCAAAATTGCCTTCAAGGGCTAGTTTGCAAACTCTGGACATCTGACCGGGGCAAATGTTGGATACAACGGATATTACACCTTCAGCACCCAGACTGATCATGGGAAGTGTAAGGCTGTCATCCCCTGATAAAACCATGAATCCTTCAGGCTTCTCTCTTAAAATGGCCATGATTTGTTCAAGATTCCCGCTGGCCTCTTTGGTGGCAATAATATTGGGAACCTCATTGGCCAGGCGAAGAGTCGTTTCTGCCGAAATATTGGATCCGGTCCGGCCGGGCACATTATAGATGATCACGGGCAAGGGACTCATGGCCGCTATCGCTTCAAAATGCCGAAGCAATCCGGTTTGATTGGGCTTATTATAATAGGGGGCCACAGACAGGATGGCGTCGATTCCGTTGAACGGCTGATTTTTAATCTGGTTAATCACCGAGGCTGTGTCATTGCCGCCAACTCCCAAAACGATCGGTTTGCGACCTGCATTGACCTTAAGAATCGTATCAACAACCTTGTTTTTCTCATCCTGGCTCAGAGTCGGAGTTTCCGCTGTGGTGCCGAGGACGACCAGAAAATCGATTCCCTTGTCGAGGGTATTGGAAGTGACTCTTTCTAAAGCATTATAATCAACTTCACCATCTGTTGTAAACGGAGTAACCAGGGCAACCCCGGCTCCTCGAAATCTTGTATCACTCATGATTAGAATAGGATAAATTTATCAGAATCAGGTGATTGTGCCACCTGCTTAGCAGATTGTTTTTGCAGATATTTGATCAGGTTCTCGGCAAGGTAGGGTATGTCTGATCGCTCATTTATTTCAATCTCGAAATCCAGAAGTCCGCTGCATAGTCCTGCAGCACCGGCGAACATTTTGGCCTGGGAATGGTAAAGGATTGTCTCCAGGCTAAAGTTTTCAGCCGTTTCCAGAAAAAAAACAATGTCAAATTTCGCTGAAGTGAAAGGCTGCGACAAAACCCTTTTTGGAACCTTGAAGATTGACATATCGTCTATGCCAATGAGTTGAACCGGCATGCCGGGAAAGTTTTTTTCATAATCGTAAGGAATGATCTCTTTCCTTTTTTCCGGAACCAATAGAATAATATGACACCGCCTGTCGGTCTTATGTATAGAACGGGCAAAAGAAACAACTGGCTGAACTGATCCAGGCTTCCTGACATCGGCCATGATTCCTACTGAGTGCGCCTCAGGAAGGCAAATAAATGCTTTTGCGCTCCGGGATCTGGTAAAGTGACTTACCATACCGGGCTTAAGGATTCTCTTCTGGATGAAAGTTGTCATACTTGCGCAAACATAAGAAAAAACTATGGATGCTCTTGGAATCCTCAAGTCAGAAAAGTGTATCCTTCGGGGCTACAGTGATTAACCGGATCAACTCTTCTTCAGTCAGAATCGGAATTCCAAGCTTTTCTGCTTTCTTCCGTTTTTCAGGCCCCATATTGCTTCCGGCAATGAGCAGGCTCGTTTTGGATGTTACGGCTCCGGAATTCTTTCCTCCGTTTTTTTCGATCAGTTCTTTCAACTCATCGCGG
>MEOR01000067.1:0-3171 GCA_001769295.1 Bacteroidetes bacterium GWF2_49_14
GACCTGCCGACGGCAATCGCCGCCCTGGATCTGATCCGGGTGGTTCCGAACCCCTACTATGGCAACTCGGCCTATGAATTGAGCCAGCTCGACAACTGGGTGAAGATCACCAATTTGCCAAAACTTTGCACCATATCGATCTATATGCTCAACGGTAACCTGGTTCGGAGGATTACCAAGGACAACGAACGCACTTTTGTTGATTGGGATTTAAAGAATCAGTATGGAATACCGATTGCCTCCGGTGCTTACATCGTATATGTCGATGCCCCGGGAATCGGGCAGAAGGTGGTGAAGTTTTTTGGGGCCATACGGCCGCAGGACCTTAACAGTTTGTAACATCGGAGACGCGTAGAGACGCATTATTATGCGTCTCTACTTTTCGCCTTTCGCCTTTATTCTTTCGCCTTTAAAATAGCCGCATACCCTCCCCCCGTTGCCATCTTTATGCTAATCGTTTCACCCGCCTTGACGATCCGGCTCTTCTTCTGAAAGTCTTCCGCATAAAGGTCCGCATTAATCCCGTCGACCCATTCGGTCAGCTCATAGGTTCCTTCGGACAGAAAATCGAGCTTGATCTCCATCGTTCTGGGGGTCCAGTCGGTCAACGAGCCAATATACCAATCGTTACCGCTTTTGCGGGCAACCGTAACAAAATCGCCGATCGCCCCGTTTAAAGGCACTGTTTCATCCCAAACGCTCGGAACCACCGACAAAAATTCCATGCATTCGGGCTCTTTCAGATAAGCTGACGGAGCATCAGCCAGCATCTGGAGCGGGCTTTCAAACACAATATATAGTCCCAGCTGGTGGCAGCGGGTTCCCATGCTCATCGGGCGGGTAAATGCTGCCTTGAAGTTGGCTTTCTCGGCGTTCCGCATGGCGCCCGGAGTATAGTCCATCGGCCCGGCAAACATCCGGATAAAAGGCAGCGTGCAATCGTGATCAGGCGTTATCTCCGAACTCCACTTGCAGTTCTCCAACCCTTTCACCCCCTCACGGGTCAGCATGTTCGGCCAGGTCCTCTCCAGTCCGCAGGGTTTGTAGGCTCCATGAAAATCAACCAGCATCTGCCGGTCGGCCGCCGCCTTTGAAACCCGCCAGTAATAATTTACCATTGCCTGGTCATCCCGCTGCATGAAATCCACCTTAACACCTTTCACATTCCACAATTTGAACTGATCCAGTGCGCGTTCCAGGTCCTTGTCCAGTGCATTCCAAAGGCACCACAGAATAATATCCACTCCCTTGCCCTGCGCATACCGGCAAAGTTCAGGCACATCAACATCAGGATTGATCTTGAACAAATCGGCAGGAACCGACCATCCCTCGTCAAGAATGATATATTCGATACCATACTTAGCCGCAAAATCGATAAAGTACTTGTAAGTTTCCGTGTTGACTCCCGTGCGGAAAGTCACACCCTTATTGTTATTCGCGTTCCACCAATCCCAGGCAACCTTGCCGGGCTTGATCCACGACGGGTCGGCAATGCGGCTCGGTGAAGCCAGACGATATACAATATCATTGCTGATGATATCCTTGTCCTCAGCGGCAAAAGCCACCACCCGCCAGGGGAAGAAGCGGTTGCCGCGGGTTTTGGCAATATAGTCGGCTACCTGATCCGGACGGAGATTCCGGTCGCGGAACAGTTTCTCAGTCAGCACATAGGGTGGAAACTTGGTTTTAAGCAAGGAACTGTTGGTACCGTAAAAATAGATACCCGGATAATCCTCGAGATCGGCCTCGGTAACCAGAACGCTGATCCCATCCTCGCGATCAACCAGAAAGGGAACCGATGACAGTGTATCGGGGCTCACCTGTGATAACTTCATCGATCGGTAAAGTCGTTCACTGTGTGTAAACATGCTTACATCCGTGGGCAAAAGCAGGGATTCGTCAGTTGGAAAGGTAAAAAGGGCCTGCTCCGATTTAACAATCATCTCACCCTCCACATCGGTTTTAAACCGATAGGCAATGCCATCATCATACGCTCTGAATATCAGCCGGAATGGCTCCTTGAACAGGAGTTCGATTTCGGTATAGTTATCGCGGATCTGCTTCCTCTTCTGCTGAACCGGCGGAATAATCACCTCGTCGGCACTTCGCTTGTTTACTTTCCGCACAACCGGTGAACTACCGAACACCTTACCCTGCCCTATCTCCATCGATATAGGTCCGAGGCGTGTCATTTCCTTATCCAGATAAAAAACCCCGGCGGTGATTCCGGCTTTCTTGTCTACGGTCACCACCACTTTCGCTTTTCCACCGGGTGAAACCACCGTATACTCTTCAGCAACCGAAACAGTGGCCGTCAAAAACAGCCCTAACAGCCACAAACCCACAAACTTTTTCATATTATCGTTTTATTATGATTTCTATATTGGGTTCGAGGTGTAAGGTTCGGGGTCTGAGGCTGCATTGAACCGACCCTATACCCCGAACCCTAAACCCCAAACCCACATCATCACATCATCAAATCAACACATCAAATCGCTTTCACCCACAGGAAATCAAGGCCAACAGGTTTATTAATGCTCTCGATGTGTTGGATAGTCATCACATGCATTCCCTCGCTCAATTCGATCGGGTCTGAATTCAGGTTCCGGGCTACCGGCTGGAAATCGGTGCTCAAATCCTGGATTTCACTACCGTTGAATTTCAATACTTTCCCATCCATCAGAATTTTGATCTTTCCCGCACCGGTCATCTTGCCGACGGTAAACCCGATCATGTATTTTCCTGATTTGGCTGAAGGTACAAGCAGTGTCAGTTTTTCCTCGTTGCTCTTAGGATACCAGACTGCAAGATTGGTGGCGGCCCACTGCGGGGAAGGTACCAATTTGATCTGGGTAGCATCGGTAACCAGGTTTTCAACCTGATAAAAGATGGAGTTCGATGACTGTCCCTGTCCCTCAGGCCACCAATCAGCAGGCATTTCCAGATGGCGCAGGTCGTCCTTCGACATCGGGATGTGATCGTCATGGCATCCGGGGATGGCATAGGTATAGATCATCCTTGCATAGCTGAAATGCGGAACCACGCGGTGACTGTAGAGTTCCATATAAAAATCAAAACCAGTCTCAAACGGTATATTGTCCAGGATGTGCCAGCGGTAGTTGGTTACAAACCCCCTGTTGGCGGGACCGTCATTCCTCGGCTGACCGCCAT
>MEOR01000067.1:3268-25327 GCA_001769295.1 Bacteroidetes bacterium GWF2_49_14
AATCTTCTCATCTCCCTCACCCCACCAGTTGCCGGATGATGAAGGTACAGAGGTGGGGTTCATCAGGTAACAGGCAGCTCCAACCATGCGTCCCTTTCCGCGTAACATCAGGTAGGGAAGGTCCTTAACCTGACGGGGGTCGGCGAGAAGTTCGTGATCAACCCGCCAGCGGGCGCGGAAATGCATCGACAGGCCTTCTTTCCAGGTATAGGGCACTGCCAGGATCTTGGTGGTTATGGTAACCTCCTGATCGCCGAAATTCTCAATCAGCACCTCGGCTGAATCGCGGAAAGGCATAAAATAGCGGCAAACCATCCGGCCATCGGGCAGAACCGTAAATGGCAGTGATTCATAAGGGTTGATACCCGGAGCGGCTCCAAAGAAATCACCGATCGGGGATTGCACCTGGCCCCAGGGCGAACCGTCAAAGCGGATCTCAATAACAGTCTGTCGCAGAGCCTTTTCCAGGTTCCGGGCCGTGACAAACACAGCCAGTCGCTTGATGGCTTCCTGACCGACTATCTTTTTCACCGTTTTCTTTTCGCCGGGCTTGAGCCATTCGGTCTGATAGGAAGCGTTGAACAAAACCGTGTCCAGATTTTCAAAGGGCTTAGCCAGAATAGCCGCTGATTTGTCCAGAAGAATCTGATTTTCTGATATATCCTTTATCGAAAAGGTTTTCACTTTTGTATTGGGAACATACTGTCTCACCTGAACATGATAAAAATGAAGGGTATTCAGATCCCCTTTCCAAACCATCCGGCACCCTTTTGCGAAGGGTATGGGATAATAGGAAGCCATGTTCTGGCATAAGGTTGTGCTCCAGGCCGGGCGGGCCTCCTCTTTTAGAAGGGCTTCGAAGGTGTGCTGCATGAAAAACTGTGCAGATCCTTGATAAACAGGCTCTTTCTGCTGATCAAGCCAGAGGGTGATCTCTCCTGTAATCATGGCCGTCCACATCCTGACAATCGCTCCCGGTCCCTTAACATCGCAAATCAGGTACTCGCCAATCTTGTCGGTTCCGGGCTTCCGGATTACCTCCAGAAATCCGGGGATCGGCTCACCCCCAAACCCATCGGAATTGGAAAACCAGCCGGGTTTATCCGCACTTACTGTCCGCCGGTCATAGGATGAGTATTGAATAGTCGAATATCCTTGCTCAGGGAATTGAGCTAATTGCTGTAAATCCGTCAGTTCACCAATCAGTGAAGTGGTTGTAACTGTCTGTCCAACAAGTGTTTGCATAGCAATAAGTACAAGCACTGTAATTAATGACTTTCGTAAGGGT
This sequence comes from Bacteroidetes bacterium GWF2_49_14, assembly GCA_001769295.1. Taxonomy (GTDB): domain Bacteria; phylum Bacteroidota; class Bacteroidia; order Bacteroidales; family UBA12481; genus UBA12481. Next base: position 4,557 of record MEOR01000067.1, read on the forward strand.
CTCATAGATTTTGGTTTTGTAATTTCGTCAACATTGGTGAACCGTGAAATTACAAGAATTTGGGTTAACCGTAAGCTAAACACTTAATTTATCAAGCATGATATTCAGCAGAAAACTCAACATCGGAGCAGCCTCCATGATCCTGGCACTGCTCCTGATCCCGTCCCTGTCGTACGGACAGGACAAGAAACCGCAGGAAACCGCTCAGGAATTCCAGCTGACCACAATCAAACAAATCCCGGCCCTGTCGGTAAAAAGTCAGGCCTCAACCTCCACCTGCTGGTGCTTTGCCACCACATCCATGTTGGAAAGCGAACTCATCAGGTTGGGGAAAGGCGAAGTCGGACTTTCAGAAATGTTTACCGTCCGAAATGCTTATTCCGATAAGGCAGAGCAATATGTACGTTTCCATGGAACCTGCAATTTTGCCGAAGGCGGTGAACAGCACGATGTTCTGAACTCCATCATGAAATACGGAATCGTTCCGCGCGAAATGTATCAGGGTTTAAATTACGGGGAAACTTCACATAAACACGGCGAAATCATCGGCAGCCTGTCAGGGGTGGTCGCTGCCGTGGTGAAGAATCCGAATGGCAAGATCAGTCCGGTTTGGCAAAAAGGCGTCAGCGGAGTTTTGGATGCCTTTTTCGGGGAAGTCCCGCTATCCTTCTCTTTCAATGGTAAAATGTTCACGCCCAAGGAGTTTGCCAGGGAGCTGGGCATTAACGCGGATGACTATATCGAATTCACCAGTTTTACACATCATCCATTCTATAAGCAATTTGTGATTGAAATTCCCGATAACTGGGCTCAGCAGGGAATATGGAATGTACCGATCGATGACCTGATGTCCATCGTGGATTATTCCCTCGGAAACGGAGTATCCATATCCTGGGGAGCCGACATATCGGATCTGAATTTTAACGGCGGATTCGCACGCATCATGGCCGATGGCGGAAAACTAAGTGATCCGTCGGCGCCGGAAAAAACCGTAACCCAGGCAGATCGCCAGTATCTGTTTGATTCCTATCAGTTTACCGACGACCACGCAATGCATCTGACAGGAATCGCACAGGATCAGTTCGGGAATAAATACTATCAGGAGAAAAACTCCTGGGGAGAAGGCGGAAAATTCACGGGCTATTCTTATCTGTCTGTTCCCTTCATGCGGATGCGCACGATGTCAATCATGGTTCACAAAGACGGGATTCCGGATCACATCGCAAGTAAAATCGGTTTAAAGAAATAATATTGACAGCCATGAAAAAATCAAAATATTTCCAGTTTACCCTGATAGGAGCTGTGGCTTTGATCCTGCTCCCTGCCCCGGCCCAAGCCAAAAAGAAAAAAGCACCGGAGCCTCCCTACAAATTCACCATTGAGGTGGAGCATCCGAGGACGGCCATTAAAAGCCAGGGTTCCTCGAGCACTTGCTGGTCCTACTCAACCACCTCCATGCTGGAATCCGAGCTGATCCGCCTGGGTAAGCCCGAAGTGGAACTATCCGTGATGTATACCGTTCGGAATACCTATATCGATAAAGTTGAGCAATATATCCGCTGGAATGGTAAAGTTGAATTCGGACCGGGCGGCGCCTGCCATGATGTGATCAACTCGATCCGCGACAATGGCATCTTGCCCTGGATCGATTATCCCGGTAATGAGATCAAAGAGAAAGGCGTGATACACAATGAAATGGATGCCGTTTTAAAAGGCTATGCCGATGGAATCCTCAAAAATCCAAACGGCAAGCTGAGTCCGGTTTGGCTGCTGGGGTTCACAAACCTCGTCGATGCATATCTGGGGGAAGTACCTGAAAACTTTGAATACAAGGGGACCAGCTATACTCCAGCCACTTTTGCCAGCTCACTTGGACTAAACCTCGATGACTATGTTGAGGTCTCCTCCTTTACCCACCACCCTTATTATGAGAGCTTTGTTCTTGAGGTCCCCGACAATTTCACCCGCGGATCCGTCTACAATGTAACCCTCGACGAGCTCGACCAGATCGTTGAGAACTCGCTTCGTACAGGCTATACGGTAGCCTGGGCTGCTGACCTGGAAAAAGGATTCAACTACGGTATCGGGGTCGCCGTAGTTCCGCCCGACACCTGGGACGGCAAAACCTTCAAGCCCGGCATGGAGCCGGCCATAACCCCGGAACGGCGTCAGATGGAATTCGACAACTACCAGACTACCGATGATCATGGAATGCATCTGGTTGGAATCGCCAAAGACCAGGCGGGCAATAAGTATTACTTTGAGAAAAACTCCTGGGGACCGGGAAATCCGTACAAGGGATACTCCTACATCTCCTCCAATTACCTGAAACTAAAGACCACCTGCGTTTTGGTGAATAAGAATGGGATACCGGCGGGGATACGGCAGAAACTGGGGATATAAACTGCTTTGAAGAAGAAAGATTAAAGATGAAAGACGAAAGAAAGACATAAGATTTCAAGGTTTTAAGATTAAGAGGGGTTGGCACGGTGAGTGGCAGCCCCTTTTTGATTTGTCCCAAGCCAATGAAACTCAAATGCCGTAGAAATGCCGTAAGCTTTTATTCATAGGGATTGGGAGCTTCCAGTATCTTTGGGAATGAAACCACCAACCTCTTAACCAAATGCCAGATATCGGAAGTAAAATTATTCAGATGAGGCAGCTGAAGGGGCTGTCTCAGGAAGCGCTGGCCGAAAAAACCGGTTGAATTTAAGAACCATTCAACGAATTGAGAAAGGTGAGACTGTCCCCCGTGGAGATAGTATCCAGCGCCTTTGCAGTGCTCTTGAGGTTGGCCCGGAGGAGCTCATCGAAAGGCAGCAGACCGAGGACCTCGGGTACTTCACCGTACCTCACCATACCTCAAAATTTCAAACATTCCAAGGGTTCTGCTCCCCGGAAGCTATGCGCTCTAAAAACCCAACTCGTAATTATTCCTTACCTTTGACCTCCGTTGATCCAAAACCTTTTCAAAAACTATAATGGTAGAATTGATTAATCTTAGTTGGATTGTAGCGTTATTAGCCATTATCTCTCTTTTCTTCGTGCCTGTCAAATTCAAAGCTGTTTTTACATCCATCTCAGTCATTTGTATATCGATAATCACCAGTTGGATAGCAATTTATGCTTTGACGGCAGAGAGGGTTGACCTCTCATTTTCTGGTGGGGCCTTGCTGGGGGATATCGGAATCCGCGTCGATAGTCTATCAGCCTGGTTTATTCTGATCATCAATTTCACCTCGGTTACCGGAGTGTTGTTCGGCACGGGATACCTCAAAGCGTATGAAAACCCGGCAGCAAAACTCACCATGCACTGGGCTTTGTTTATTCTATTCCAGTTATCCATGATTTTTGTTTGCCTTGTGCAAAACGGGTTAGTCTTCCTCATCGTCTGGGAAATCATGTCGCTCTCTTCCATGATGCTTGTGATTTTTGACCACCATACAAATGAAACGCTTAAGGCAGGCATCAATTATATGATACAGATGCACATAAGCGTTGTACTTCTTACCGTTGGCTTCATCTGGGTCTATTTTGAGACAGGTTCTTTCAGTTTTGATTCCATCGGCACTTTCTTTCAAGGGCATAATAACATCTGGTTATTCCTGATCTTCTTTATCGGGTTTGGGTTTAAAGCGGGGTTTATTCCTTTTCACAGTTGGTTGCCCCATGCCCACCCTGCTGCACCGTCTCACATCTCTGGGGTTATGTCAGGAGTGATTGTTAAACTCGGAATTTATGGTATAATAAGGATGATCAGCTATTTACACTCCGACCTCATCCTTCTTGGAGAAATCATTCTTACGGTATCTGTGTTAACGGGCTTGTATGGGATTCTGAATGCGGCCGTTCATCGCGACTTTAAGAGAATGCTGGCCTATTGCACAATAGAGAATATCGGAATTATCGGCATTGGAATTGGGATTGGACTAATTGGTCTTGGAAAGAATTCTCCGATGATGTATCTTTTGGGATTCAGCGGTGCCTTGCTGCACGTTCTGAACCATTCTTTGTTTAAATCCCTGCTGTTCTATTCTGCCGGTTCGATCTACCAGCAAACCCACACACGGGACATGGAGAAGTTGGGTGGTATTATCAAAAGCATGCCAAAGACGGCTTTCATTTTTCTGACTGGTGCCATTGCCATTGGAGGGATGCCGCCCCTGAACGGTTTCGTATCAGAATTTGTCATCTTCAGCGGATTGATTGAAGGAATCCAATCGAATTCGCTTTACCAGATTATTCTGATGGTCCTGGTTATTGCCGGCCTCTCCGTGATAGGGGGATTGAGCCTGCTTACTTTTACCAAATCCTTTGGTACAGTATTTCTGGGACAACCAAGAGTGCCCCTGGCGCATAAACCTCACGAAGTATCAAATCTGATGCTTGCACCTCAGTACCTGATCATTACCATTATGCTGAGTATTGCTTTCATACCACAATTCTATCTCAATATTCTTAAAAAAATACTGTCTGGAACCATGGGTACCGGACTGATTGATTCAGGCTCACTGGACCTTTACTCGAAAACGGCCTCCAATATAAGCCTGATCTCCGTCGTGTTGATTGGAGTTGTTGGCTTGGTTTGGACTATACGCAGATTCGTCATGAAGAAAAGATCGGAGGATCTGCAAACTACCTGGGGTTGTGGTTATACTGATCCTAAGAGCTCCATGCAGTATACCGGAAAATCATTTTCCAAGCCACTGGGTAAGATTTTTAATTTTGTGTTGTTGGAGAAGAAACAGTACAATGAGATTAAGACATCAGAAATATTTCCCGATACCAAAAAATATGATTCTCATTACCTTGATTTTTTTGAGAGCACCTTTGTCAACCGTATTAACAATCTGTTATTTAAGATATTTAGCTACCTTAGGTTTATTCAGAATGGCCGCACTCAATCCTACGTCCTGTATGGCATTTTGTTTATCCTGATCATTTTCCTTCTGAATGTTTTTAGAATATTGGTATGATTATAGCTATTGCATTCATAATCATTACATTATCAGGGATCGCTCTTATCACGTTCCTTCCTGTTAAGGCGAAGGGAGTTGTTACTCTGATCGTTGTGCTTTTGAATGCTGCAGGTTCCGGTTATGTTGCAGTCGAAAGCCTGATGGGAAAGAGTTTGTCGGTAATCCTGCCCGGGAGTATCATCACGGGAACCATCCCCATAAGAATAGATGCATTATCCGGATGGTTTATCCTCATCATTAACCTCGTTTGTGTTACGGGGGTTTGGTATGGCCTGTTCTATATGAAAGCCTACAAAGAACAGAGAAAGAAAATAACTCTCCATGCCATTGCAATTGTTCTATTGCATGCAGCATTACTTGGTGTTGTGTCCTTTCAAAACATGATTGCTTTCCTGATTGCCTGGGAGGTCATGATGTTCTCAGCTTTCATCGGGGTCATATTTGAGCAAGAAAAGGAGGCAACTATACGGGCAGGAGTCAACTACCTGATGCAATCGCACTTTTCAGTGATTTTTCTGATTGCAGGCTTCCTGTGGGTTTCCTATAAAACGGGCAGTTATGATTTTACTGCAATAACAGCTTTAAGTCAGTCTCAAACAGAAAGCGGAGCGCTTTTTCTATTCTTATTGTTTTTCATTGGTTTTGCCATCAAGTCGGGTTTCGTTCCCTTTCATACCTGGCTGCCCTATGCCCATCCGGCAGCTCCAGCCCATATTTCGGGTATTATGTCGGGAGTATTGATCAAATCAGGTATTTATGGCATACTGCGGATGCTGATGCTGATGAAACTGGATTATACCGGAATAGGATATTTTATCCTTATAATTTCTGTTGTTTCAGGCCTTTACGGTGTCATGATGGCCATTGTACAGCATGATCTCAAGAAATTACTTGCCTATCACAGTATCGAGAATATTGGCATTATTGGCATCGGGATAGGCATTGGCTGCATCGGTCTCGGAACAGATAATCCGATATTAGCTGCCCTTGGATTTGCCGGGGCACTGCTCCATACCCTGAATCATGCTTTGTTTAAATCACTTTTGTTCTATACCGCAGGCATTGTGTATCAGTCAGCCCACACTCTTAATATTGAACATCTTGGAGGGCTGATAAAAAAAATGCCTAAAACTTCGATCCTGTTTTTAATCGCGGCAGTGGCCATCACGGGGATTCCTCCTTTTAATGGATTTATATCGGAGTTTATTATTTATAACGGCCTCTATCAGTGGTTGCAGAATGCATCACTGGTTTCACTCCTGGTTATCCTATTCTTGATCCTGGGACTGGTCCTGATCGGAGGATTAGCCCTTTTGTGCTTTACCAAAGCCTTTGGAATTGTATTCCTCGGCCAGGCTCGCAAAATAAACATCGAGGAAGTCAAGGAACCTCCATCCGGACAACTTCTCCCGTTATATCTGATTGCATTTTTTCTTTTTACTATAGGACTCTTCCCTCAGGTTTTTCTAACCATGCTGGCTCAACCCGTCAGGTTGTTGGTTGAGATCCCCGATTTAACGGCAAATCCATTTCAGGGACAGGCATTTGATGCTCTACGGCCGATTACCTGGGCCATGTGGGTATTGATCGGAATTACTTCCATCGTTTATCTCGGTAAAAGAATACTCATGAGGAAGCAAAAAGCGGCTCTTTATTCAACCTGGGGATGCGGATACGTTGCCCCTACACCAAAAATGCAATACACTGCAAGCTCGTACATGAGGGGCTACAGTAAGCTCAACAAGCCAACCTTGCTGTTTTACAAGCATGAAAAAGAGGTTGACCAGATATTCCCGACGGAGGGTCATTATGAGTCCCATGCGTATGATAAAATTGAGAAATGGTTGATTGACAAGCCAATATCCGGGATTAAGGCTTTTTTGGGCATATTTCGATTTATCCAGAACGGAAGGTTGCAGTCATATCTCCTCTATGGCGTTATGTTTATCCTGCTGGTCATTTTTATTCCTATGATCTATAGTGGTTTGGATGCACTTTTCGATTTTCTTAAACATCTTTAGTTATGTTGAGCGTATTGTTAATCATAGTCGCAGCATCTTTCTTTACCGGGATTATTAACCGCACTAAAAGCATCTTCTCGGGGCGGAAAGGACCAGATTTGCTGCAGCCCGTTAAGGATGTGATCAGGCTTTTTAAAAAAGGTGTGGTATATAGCAAAACTACGAGTATCATTTTCCAAATAGCCCCAACTATTTACTTCTCTTCCGTTGTGATAGCAATGCTCGTGGTGCCATTCGGACAATCAAAAGGCGTTTTCAGTTTCAACGGTGATTTCATCTTCTTCGCCTATGTTCTTGCTTTGGGAAAGTTTTTCAGCATCATTGCTGCGCTTGATACAGGTAGTAGCTTCGAAGGTATGGGAGCCAGCCGCGAAGCCCTCTATTCCATGTTTGCTGAACCAGCCTTCTTTATTTTACTCGGTTCACTGGCATTACTAACGGGACACAACTCTTTCCAGGAAATATTTTCCACATTGCATCTAGGTTCTTCAATTACCTATGCACTAGCCATCCTGGGTGCATTTGTCCTTGGAATGCTGACTATGATCGAAAACAGCCGGATGCCGATTGATGATCCCAAAACACATTTGGAGTTAACCATGATTCACGAGGTGATGATTCTGGATAATAGCGGATTCGACCTTGGCTTGATTCTCAGTGCCGGAATGCTTAAGTTTTCCGTTTACGGAGCACTCATCGTCAACTTGTTTATCGGAATTGTACCCTATGAATATTCAATCCCCATGTTTTTTGTCATCCAATGCATGGTAGCGGTAATTATCGGTGGGATCGAGTCATTCATGGCCCGATTCCGGATGAGCCATAATGCTCAGTTTATCTTCGCTTTAACTTCTGTAAGCCTGTTGCTGTTTTTTGGCGTCTTAATGGTTTTAGGGAGATTCATCTAACCACAAAAACTTCAGAAAATGATTAACATTTTATTGATAACCTTTCTGATCACACTTTTTTATGTGGCTATCGCCAACCGCTTGCTGACCTATGTCAAGGTTATTGCATTGCAGGGTGTTTTGTTGTTTGCCATCGTATTTATACAGTTGAATGAAATTAATCCCTTAAACCTGATCCTGATCCTCCTGGAAACGATCTTTTTTAAGTCAATCGCTGTCCCAGTGTTCTTGGCATATGTGATTAAACGCAATAAAATCACACGCGAAGCGGAGCCCTACGTGTCAAATTTCATGTCACTTATTATAGTAACCCTGATTTGTGTAACGACAATTCTTCTTGTTAATAGCATAAAGGACAAAGAATTAGACAAGATATTCTTCGTCGTGGCATTGTCGGCACTTTTCACCGGCGTATATTTTATCATTTCGAGACGCAAGATTATCACCCATGTTATGGGGTATTTAATCATCGAAAATGGCGTCTTTATTTTATCTCTGGCTGTTGGCAGTGAGATGACCATGTTGGTTAATATCGGGATCATGCTCGATATTTTTGTCAGCGTTCTGGTGCTCGGAATTTTCGTAAACCGGATTGGTGACACTTTTGAGGCGATGAATGTCGATAATCTTTCAAACTTAAAAGACTGATTCTAATGTTTATTTATTACCTGATATCCATTGTACTGCTTGGCCTGTTAACCTGGTTGAACCGAAACAAGGGATTAAGAATTCTACTGCTCGTTTTGTTTTTATCGGTTCAAACGGCAATCACCATTTACAGTTTCTACCACCTTAACCAACAGGATGCAGGCAACAACTTCAGCTATGACAGCTTAGGGGTGATTTTCCTTACCGTACTGACTATATTGAGCTACACAACTGTCTTTCACAGCTATCTCTTTCTCGAGAGTCGCCAGGACAGCAGCCGGAACCAGAGCCTCTATTTTGCAGCCCTGATTATCCTGATCGGAGCTATGACGTGTGTTTATCTGGCTTCAACGATCGGAATCATGTGGGTGCTCATTGAAGTGACAACATTGAGTGTTGCTGTTCTGATCTATCATGATCGGACACATCTTTCTCTCGAAGCCACCTGGAAATATGTTTTCATCTGCTCCATCGGTATTACCTTTGCATTTGTTGGAATCATTTTCCTCAGTAAGGCCTTGCAAGAGGCTGGTTCAGTAAATCTAGCTTTCAAAGAGATTCCAAACCACCTGCAGAATGTGAATACTTTCTGGCTGAAACTTGCCTTTATTTTTATGCTGGTTGGTTTCAGTACAAAAATGGGGCTCTTCCCCATGCACACCATTGCAGTCGATGCCCACACAGTTGCCCCACCGCCAATCAGCGCCTTTATTTCTACCACCCTGATGAATGTGGGATTCATAGCTATCTTCAGAACCTATTCGTTAATGGCTCATAGCAGCATCCTCCCCTGGATGAATCATATCTTGATCTGGTGCGGGTGTCTCTCCCTGGTCGTGTCAACAGCTTATCTACTAAAGGTCAATCATTTAAAAAGAATGTTCGCCTATTCCAGCCTGGAACACATGGGCTTAGCCGCAATCGGATTGGCCTCAGGCGGAATTGGATATTTTGCCACAATACTGCATATGGTTTTACATTCCTTTGTTAAAGCAAGCGTATTCTACCAAATCGACCAGGTACACCGGGTATTTAATACCTATATCATAAAGAAAACGGGTGGCTATTTTAAAAAGAACCTGACCGGTGCTTTGGTTTTCTTACTGGTCTTTGTCAGCATAACCGCAATGCCTCCTTCCGGAATGTTTGTAAGCGAATTCCTCATCTTCCGTTCCCTTTTCGAATCCCATCACATAATGGTGTTCATACTGGTCCTGTTGCTGCTTACCCTGATCATATGGGCGTTAGGGAAGAACATCTTCTCGATGTTGTTCCTGCCGGGTCCGGATTCCGAGGTCACAACTTTTAAACCTATAAATCCATGGGAATCAGCCACTCAATTCATATTGCTGGTTGCCGCAATCTACATCGGGCTGAATCCTCCTGCCGGATTTGTTGAATTAATCAATGACGCTGTTATGCTTTTACCGAAGTGATATGAATTACACGACCATAAAAAATAATCAGGTCCTGCCGGTTTCTGAGATTCCGGAATTGTCCTATAGTGCTTTTTTTGAGCTCAATACACGGCTTGTAAATAATACTCAGGAGAATCATTGCGTAAATTATTTTGGATACCCGGTTGTAAACAACATAAAACTGATCTGTTGCATAGCTGATGACCAGAAACATTTGATTTACCTTTCATCATGCCTGGTGAATCGCGATGAGCATCTGCTTTCTTTCACGGCTATGAACTTCTGTTTTGAGAAGTATGAACGTGAGATTCATGAGAACTTTGGAATTAGCTATGTGGACCATCCCTGGTTGAAGCCTGTTCGCTATTCTCACAATCGTTTTGATGCTCAAAAAACCATTTCAAATTATCCGTTCTACAGCATTGATAGCGAGGAACTTCATGAAGTCGGCGTAGGCCCCATCCATGCCGGGGTCATCGAGCCCGGTCATTTCCGCTTCATCTGCAACGGGGAGCAGATCTTACATCTTGAGATTCAATTGGGTTATCAGCACCGGGGCGTTGAACCTCTTTTCCTCAAGCGGAAAAGACTCGCTGAGCGAGTAATAGTATCTGAAAGCATCGCTGGCGATAATGTTATCGGACATACACTGGCATTTTCTTACCTGTGGGAAAGCATATATGGTTATAAGCCTTCGAGAGACCTTGAATTAGCCCGCACCATAGCCTTAGAGCTCGAGCGTATGGCCATTCACACCGGTGACCTGGCCGCAGCTTGTGCTGATGTGGGCTACCAATTGGGAAGTGCGGTTTTTGGCAGGCTGCGTACACCAATCGTCAACTTCTTTCAGGAATGGTGTGGCAATCGGTTGGCAAAAGGACTTTTATGGCCAGGAATGAACCTATACCCCTTTACCACGACTCTGTCTGATCGACTCAGAATAGTGCTTGATACTTTCGAGCCTGACTTTGAAGAGATGCGGAAAGCTCTTTTCAAAATGCCAAGTGCACTCTCGCGATTTGAAAGAACCGGCATCCTTACTACAGAAAATGCGGTTACTATCGGTGCCGTCGGAATGGCAGCCAGGGCAAGCGGATTGAACCGTGATATTCGCCTTTCGCATCCTCATTCCCTATATAATGAGTTGAATCACGAACCGATCGTGAAACATCATGGGGATGTATACTCCCGCCTTCAGATAAGAAAGCAGGAAGTGGTACAATCCATAAAATACCTGCGATATCTCATAAACTCGATAACTGAAAATGAGAATGGTGTTACTTCGTTGGGTAATCCCAAGCCGAACTCCTTTGGTTTATCAATGGTTGAAGGTTGGCGTGGTGAAATCTGTCACTGCGCGATAACCGATAACAAGGGTGACCTTTTATTCTATAAAGTCAAGGACCCCTCATTCCATAACTGGCTGGCATTGGCCCTTGCCGTACGGAATAACGAAATCTCGGATTTCCCGATTTGTAATAAAAGCTTTAACCTGTCTTATTGCGGACATGATTTATAACCCAGCTGATTATTTAACAAGATGCTAGAACACTTCAAAATAGTTTATCACCAGGGCAAACAGTTTATCCCTGATGTGACCACTGCCAAAGTACCCGGTATTTTCAGGGGACGTCCGCTGATCCGCCAAACCCAGGTTAACCTCAGTGAGCTGATGGAGATTTGCCCCGTTCAGGCAATCGCCGGGGATCCTGTCAGCATTGATCTGGGGAAATGCACTTTTTGCGGTCAATGCTCAAAAAGGTTTCCGGAAAAGATACAATTCAGTTCAGATTACAAAATTGCATCCAATGAGCGGGAAGGTTTGATTATTAAAGAGGGTGACGACAAACCCCTAAAAATCAATCCACAAAAAGTTAGGAAAGACATCAGGAGTATTTTTGGCAAATCCCTTAAGCTCAGGCAGGTATCGGCAGGCGGTGATAACAGCTGTGAATGGGAACTTAATGCTGCCAATAATGTTCAGTTTGACATGGGACGTTTCGGCATCGAGTTTGTTGCCTCTCCCCGCCATGCTGACGGATTAGTTATTACCGGCCCGATCACGGAAAACATGGCTGAACCGCTTGATATCTGTTATAATGCCACACCTGATCCAAAAATTATTGTTCTTGTAGGAACCGATGCCATCAGTGGCGGAATTTTTACTGATAGTCCCGCCCTTGACCGTTCCTTCCTGGAAAAATATCCGGTCGACCTCTACATTCCGGGAAATCCGGCACATCCCCTGACCATCATCAATGGTCTTCTGGATCTGACCAGAACCTGAGAACGATTTAGCGTATCAAAAGCCCCTGCCTGAACCGTCGGAGTCTCTGAACTCGGCCGCCCCCCCTTTGCCCCACTGCCCTATTCTGCACTGAATTTATAAAGGGTAGTTTGTTTGTACCTTTTCCCCGGCTCCAACAAAGTAGACGGAAAGGCAGCCTGATTCGGTGAATCCGGAAAATGCTGGGTCTCCAGGCAGAAGCCCCAGTGCTGATTGTACTTCACGTTACCGGTTCCGGTCAGGATGCCATTAAGAAAATTCCCTGAATAGAACTGTACGCCCGGCTCGGTGGTGAAAACTTCCATCACCCGGCCGCTGACAGGCTCCTTTACGCGAACCACCTTTCGGATTTCGGTTACATCATCGGATAAAACATAATTATGATCATACCCGCCCTCAACCTGTGCAATCCTTTCGCCGATGGTGTGAGGCTGGTTGAAATCCATGGGACCACCGGCCACCTGAGGCAGTTCACCGGTGGGAATCAGGGTTGAATCCACCGCCGTAAAACGATCGGCCAATATCTGTATTTCGTGGCCCAGAATATCGGTTTTAGCTCCGCCCGTAAGGTTCCAGTATCCATGATGCGTCACATTCACCGGAGAAGGCTTGTCGATAAACCCGTCATATTCAATTTTCAGACTGTTGTCTTCCGTAAGCGTATACTTAACCGTTATGGTAAAATTCCCCGGATACCCCTCCTCCATATCAATACTGTTATACGAAAGCTTCACACCCACTCCGCCTATCACTTTATCACTTTTTTCACTTTTAAACTCTTCCGATTCCCACACCACCTTATCAAACCCCTTCAATCCTCCATGCAAATGGTTCGGTCCATTGTTTATGGCCAGCGAATACTCTGCCCCGTTCAAACTGAATTTTCCTTTGGCAATGCGGTTCCCGTAGCGCCCCACGATGGCCCCGAGATAACAGCAATTGTTGATATACGGATCGTTCCAGTAAGCTTTCGGATCATCAAAGCCCAAAACCACATTCTCGAGCTTTCCGCTTTTATCAGGTGCTGTGAGATGCGTTACAATCGCACCGTAGCTGATGATCTTCGCGGTCATGCCTTTGGGGTTCGTCAGCGTATACTGCATCACATTCATTCCATCCACCTGTCCTACAACTTCTTTCTTGATATTCATAGCCTCATCTGTTGATTTATTCTGATTATTCTTACATCCGGATATGCTCAGGAAAACAATGGCAACCACCACCAAGTGGCCCAATATCGATTTGATTTTCATATAGTTGTGATTTTAAAATCGGTGTAAACAATATTAGTGTTTTTTGAACAATTATTACGTCTGCCGGGGACGGAAATTTGCTATTTTTACGGCAGGCTCGCGGTCCCCGCTTTCGCGGGGATGACAACGCTACTGCGAAATCACAAGAGATATTGTCATCCCCGCGAAAGCGGGGACCGGTTCCTTAAACCAGTAACCAGCAACATGACTACCGACTACCTCCGAGACGAACTGATAGCCACTTTCGGCACCTCCAACGAAGAAATAAAATTTTTCTTCTCCCCCGGCCGCGTCAACCTGATCGGCGAGCATACGGATTATAACGGCGGATATGTTTTTCCCTGCGCCCTGAGTTTCGGCACCTATCTCGCAGTACGCAAAACCAGTGATCCGGTCATCCGCATGGCCACCACCAATTTCAATTACCGGGCCGGCATCAGTCTGGATAAACTGAATGAAAAACATGGTGATGAGTGGGTTAACTATCCGCTTGGGGTTTTCAGCGAACTCGCAAAAAAAGGCTTCAAGGCACAAGGTCTGGAGATGCTGTACAGCGGCAACATCCCGAACAAAAGCGGACTCTCGTCTTCGGCTTCGATTGAACTGGTTACTGCCGTAGCCCTTGATACTATTTATAAACTCGGCTATGACCGGGTTGAACTGGTAAAGATCGGCCGGGCTGCAGAGAATCATTTTGTGGGGGTCAACTGCGGAATCATGGACCAGTTTGCAGTGGGAATGGGCAAAAAAGACCATGCCATATACCTCAACTGCGACACACTGGATTATGAACTGGTTCCGATGAACATCGCTGGATATAAGCTGGTGATTGCCAATACAAACAAGTCGCGCGGACTCGCCGACTCAAAATACAACGAGCGCGTGGCCGAGTGCCAGGCGGCTGTTCAAGCTCTTCAGCCGGGCAAGAAAATCCAGTACCTGGCCGAACTTACCGGTGCTGAATTTGCTCAATACCAGCATCTGATTACGGATCAAACGGTGATGCGCCGTGCGCGCCACGCGGTCCTCGAAAACGAACGCACTTCTCTGGCCGTGAAAACCCTGAAAGAGGGTGATCTGTTTACCTTCGGCCAGCTAATGAACGACTCACACGACTCCCTCCGGTACGATTACGAAGTCACCGGTATCGAGCTCGACACCCTGGTTGAAGAAACCCGGAAAATCCCCGGAGTTATCGGTTCCCGCATGACCGGCGCCGGATTCGGCGGATGCACCGTAAGCCTGGTGAAGGACGAAGCCGTCGAGAACCTGATACGCACCGTTGGTCCCGCCTACCAAGCCATCACCGGCCTCACCGCCGACTTTTACGTGGCGGAGATCGGCGACGGAGCAAAACAAATTAAATAATTGGGGATGAGGTTCGGGGTATGAGGTTAGGGGTTCGGGGTATGGGGTGAGCCCGTTTGATTCTTAAGTAATAAAAGCAAACAATGGGAGATTTTAAACAGTTGGTGGTTTGGAAAAAAGCAAAGGATCTTAAAGCATCCGGCATTTTTATATTGCTAAAGGCTCAGGAGCTGAATTATTAACTCAAGCAATTATTGCCAGTGAAATTAATTACCTTTCAATAGAAGAATTTAATCACATCGAAACAGAAAGCATATTGATATCCAAAATGTTATATAAATTAATTGAAGCCCGATACAGCAAGCTGGAAGAACCCTTTCTCCCCTATCCCGAACCCTAAACCCCATACCCCATACCCCATACCCCTTACCCTAAACCCCATACCCCATACCCCTTACCCCATACCCCATACCCCATACCTTAAACCCCATACCTTTTACCTCATACCCCATACCCCATGCAAAAGCTCATTATTTTCACCCTACTCGCCAGCATCGCATTATCAAGTTGCAAAGCCCCCAAAACCGAAAATAAACCTGACATGAACAAAGATTATCCGGCCGGCTCCTTCGGCCACGACCTGGATTTCCTGAACAAGTATCAGAAAACCGTTGTTCTGGAACGCGATGACGCGATGGTGGCCCTGGTACCGGCCTACCAGGGACGCGTTATGACTTCCTCCTCTGCCGGCATGGGCGGAATGAGTTACGGATGGATCAATTACAAGCTGATCGAAGCCGGGCACAAAGTGGCCCATTTCAATAACTATGGCGGAGAAGAGCGGCTGTGGCTCGGTCCGGAAGGCGGCCAGTTCAGCATTTACTTCGCACCGGGAGTGCCATTCACCTTTGAAAACTGGCAGGTGCCGGCACCGATTGATTCCGATTCCTTTGACCTGATCTCAGCCAATGACACCCTGGCTGTGTTTCAGAAAAACATCGAGTTGCTTAATTACACCAATACAAAATTCCCGCTGCGTGTCGATCGTAGCGTTAACCTGCTGACAGCCGGACAGGTTTCGCAGAGGACCGGATTAACTATTCCTCCGGCTGTAAAAACTGTGGCCTATGAAACCACAAACGAAATCCGGAATACCGGAAAAACAGCCTGGAACCAGCAGGAAGGACTCCTGTCAATCTGGATGCTGGGTCAGCTGATCTCGTCGCCTACCAATATCGTAATGGTTCCCTTTATTGAAGGACCCGAGGAACAGTTGGGCCCTGTTGTGAATGATAACTATTTCGGAAAAGTTTCTGCCGATCGGCTGAAAATCCTCAAAAACCTGATCCTGTTTAAAGCCGACGGACTCCAGCGCGGGAAAATCGGGCTTACAC
Organism: Bacteroidetes bacterium GWF2_49_14; assembly: GCA_001769295.1. Classification (GTDB taxonomy): domain Bacteria; phylum Bacteroidota; class Bacteroidia; order Bacteroidales; family UBA12481; genus UBA12481. The sequence goes on from MEOR01000067.1 coordinate 20,773, forward strand.
CAAAAAGGGCTAAGAACCTGCTTGGAAGCTATGACTACGACAAAAATGTTCTCACCCTGCTCTTCTATAACAAACCCGATGAGTATGAAGGCTATGTCAACAGCATGTGGCAGATACAGGAGAAACCTTTTGCCGGCGATGTGATCAATTCCTATAACGACGGACCGCTGGAAGACGGTAGTCAGCTCGGGCCTTTCTATGAACTGGAAGCCTCCTCACCGGCAAAATCCCTGAAACCAGGGGAATCACTCAGGCATGTGAATCTAACCCTTCACTTGTCGGGCAGCCCGGCTGAGATGGACACCATGCTGAAAGCCCTCTTTGGTGTAACAATTGAAGAGATTAAATCGGCCTTCGCCCAGTAACTCCCTTAATACGTGGGAAATAGCTTCAGCACCTTAGACTATCTGGTCTTTGCCGGGTATTGCCTTCTCATCATCTTTATCGGACTTTTTGTATCCCGCACAAAAAAAGGGGAAAAGAAAACTGCTGCTGACTATTTCCTCGCAAGCAAGTCCCTTCCGTGGTGGGCCATCGGCTCCTCGCTGATCGCCGCAAACATCTCGGCAGAACAGTACATCGGAATGTCGGGCAGCAGTTATGCCATCGGCCTGGCCATTGCCTCGTACGAATGGATTGCCGCTCTCGGACTGATCGTCGTCGGGGTGTTTATCCTGCCAATATTCCTCAGGAAAGGCATTTACACCATGCCGCAATTCCTCGAACAGCGGTTCGATAACCGCGTTCGGGTCGCACTGGCCACCTTCTGGCTGCTGGTTTATGTTTTCGTTAACCTCACCTCTGTGATGTGGCTGGGTGCCCTGGCCCTCAACACGATTATCGGGATTCCTGTATTCTGGGGGATCATCGGTCTGGCCGCATTTGCTGCTCTCTACTCGATTTATGGCGGGCTGAAGGCGGTTGCATGGACCGATGTGGTGCAGGTTGTATTCCTGATTGGCGGAGGCCTGCTCACCACCTACCTGGCTCTCACGGCCATCGGCAGTGGTGACGGAGCCATCGCAGGATTCAGGCACCTGATGGACCAGGTTCCGGAGAAGTTCCACATGATCATCCACAAAGGCGATCTGATGGTTCCGGATATCAACGGAACCTTTAAGGATGCCTGGACCATCCTGCCCGGACTCAGCGTTATCATCGGGGGCATGTGGGTGGCAAATATCGCCTATTGGGGTTTTAATCAATATATTATACAGCGCGGCCTGGCTGCCAAATCCATCGCGGAAGCGCAATACGGACTCGTTTTCGCCGGTTTTCTGAAACTTTTTATCCCGCTTATCGTAGTAATCCCCGGCATTGCCGCATTCCTCGTGGCAAAAGATCCGGCCGCCTACGGACTGGCTGATGTGGCGCCAATCACCAAATCGGACCAGGCCTATCCGTGGCTGTTACATAATTTCGTTCCCATCGGCATTAAAGGTCTCGCATTTGCAGCACTGGTGGCGGCAATCGTCTCGTCACTGGCTTCCATGCTGAATTCCGCAGCGACCATCTTTACCATGGATATTTATAAAACCTACATCCGAAAGAACAGCACCGATGTAAACCTGGTTAAGGTCGGCCGCATTGCCAGTTTCACCGCCCTGATTATCGCCGTAATCGCAGCAAAACCTTTGCTTGGCAGCCTCGATCAGGCCTTTCAGTTTATACAGGAGTTTACCGGCTTCATCACACCGGGCGTCTGCGCTATATTCCTGTTCGGGCTTTTCTGGAAACGGACGACCTCCAATGCGGCCCTCTGGGGAGTTGGACTCAGCATACCGGTATCCTTTGCCCTGATGCTGTTTGTACCCTCAATACCCTTCATGAATCGTTGGGGCGTGGTTTTCCTGATACTGGCTGCGATCATGATAACCATCAGTCTGCTGGAATCCCGAACCGATCATCCCAAGGCTGTCATCCTGGAAAAGGGAATCTTCCATACCACCACCCGCTTTAAGTATTGGGCCGTCCTGCTTACAGGCATTGTGGCTGCATTATATATCCTGTTCTGGTAAAGTTTGTTACCTCCGGATACCGACAGTTTCGGTATTTATACCCCTTTTTAAAAACCAAGTTTCTTTTACCTTTGCCGCAACTATTTTACAGGGCTCAGGATACATATGATAATGAAGGATTTACTGGACAACGAGCTGGTTGCGCAACTGGAACGGGAAACATCGGGACAAAACATTCAGGATACCCTACGGCTCCTTTCACAGCGATTTTCAGGGGCAATTGCTTTTTCCACAAGTTTCGGACTTGAGGACCAGGTAATTACCGATATGATATTCACGGGTGATTTGCCGGTGCTGGTTTTCACCCTGGATACAGGCCGACACTTTGAGGAAACCTACAAGGTGATGAACCGTACACTCTCCAAATACGGAAAAAAGATCAAGATTTGCTTTCCGGATGCCGGCGAAGTGGAAAGGATGGTTTCACAAAAAGGACCTTATAGCTTTTATGAGTCCGTCGAAAACCGCAAAGAATGTTGCCATATCCGAAAGGTTGAGCCGCTAAAAAAAGTTCTCGAGCAGGTTTCCTGCTGGATCACCGGTCTCCGGGCATCCCAGTCGGGCACCAGGCAGGACCTCGCCAGGTTCAGCTTTGACGAGGCCAATCAGGTTATTAAATACAATCCGCTTGCTGACTGGTCGGTCGACCAGGTCAGTGAGTATTTAAAAACCAACCACGTTCCGTATAACAGCCTGCACGACAAAGGTTATCCCAGCATCGGGTGCGCACCCTGTACCCGGGCCGTAGCTGAGGGTGAAGACATCCGTTCGGGCCGCTGGTGGTGGGAGAACAACTCGGCCAAAGAGTGCGGGCTGCATCACAACGATAAGAATCAATAACAGTTATGACAGAATACAGGATCAATCATCTGGGTGAGCTTGAAAATGAATCCATTTACGTTATGCGTGAGGTGGCTGCCCAGTTTGAGAACCCTGCCTTGCTCTTCTCGGGCGGTAAAGACTCCATCGTGATGGTTCACCTGGCCCGGAAGGCTTTCTGGCCGCAAAAACTGCCTTTCACACTGGTTCACATTGATACCGGTCACAATTTTGAGGAGACCCTGACCTATCGCGACGATCTGGTTGAAAAACTGGGAGCCAGGCTGGTTGTGGGTCTTGTGCAGGAGAGTATTGACAACGGCTTTGCCGTGGAAGAAACCGGTTTCAATGCAAGCCGGAATGTTTTGCAGACTGTCACCCTGCTGCAAACCATCGAGAAATACAAATTCGATGTTGCGATCGGCGGCGGACGAAGGGATGAGGAAAAGGCCCGCGCCAAGGAACGGTTCTTCTCCCACCGCGATGAATTCGGACAGTGGGATCCTAAAAATCAGCGGCCTGAGCTCTGGAATATCTTTAACGGCCGTCATCACATGGGTGAGCACTTCCGCGCCTTCCCCCTGTCGAACTGGACCGAGATGGATGTATGGCAATACATCTTTCAGGAAAAAATTGAGATGCCCAGCCTCTATTATACCCATCGCCGTAAGGCCTTTCTGCGAGATGGAGTTTGGCTGGCCTGGGCACCGTTCATGAAACTCAAACCCACCGAGCAGATCGTTGAACACGATTTCCGGTGCCGTACCATCGGTGACATCACCTGCACCGGCCTTACAAAATCAAAGGCCGATACGCTGGTCGATATCATCCGCGAAATCGCCGCCACCCGCGTTACTGAACGCGGCGGCCGCTTCGACGACCGACGCTCCGAGGCAGCAATGGAGGATCGTAAAAAAGAGGGGTATTTTTAATGGGTATGAGGTTTCGGGTATCAGTTGTTGGGAAGAGGGCTCTCCGACGGTGTCATTCCTGCGGAAGCAGGAATCCCCAGCCTCGGAGCACTTGTCAGGAGATTCCGGCCTTCGCCGGAATGACAGTTCCGGCACCCGATACCCGATACCCCGAACCCCAAACCCCACACCTTTAACCTATTTTTCATGTTCGAACCCGATTTTAGCACCGAAGCCTACCTGAACATGCAACTGCTGCGGTTTACTACCGCAGGCAGCGTGGATGACGGAAAGTCCACTCTGATTGGCCGCTTGTTGTATGACAGCAAATCGATTTTCGAAGATCAGCTGGAAGCCGTTGAACGCGACAGCATACGGCGCGGCAATGAACAGATCAATCTGGCTCTGCTGACTGACGGATTGCGCGCGGAACGGGAGCAGGGAATTACAATTGACGTTGCCTATCGCTATTTCGCCACGCCGAAAAGGAAATTCATTATCGCCGATACACCCGGCCATATTCAGTATACCCGGAACATGGTCACAGGTGCATCAACCGCCAATCTGGCGATCGTGCTGATCGATGCCCGCCAGGGAGTTCTGGAACAAACGATCCGGCACTCGTATATTGCTCATCTTCTTCAGATTCCGCACCTGATCATCTGTGTAAACAAAATGGATCTGGTCGGTTACAGCGAGGAGACTTTCAGCGCCATCCAGATGGACTACCGCACCATGGCCGACAAACTGCTGATCCCGGACATCCGCTTTATCCCGATCAGCGCCCTGAACGGAGATAACGTGGTT
>MEOR01000068.1:0-25098 GCA_001769295.1 Bacteroidetes bacterium GWF2_49_14
CTGTTCCGGGGTCATCCGTTTTTGCTCCCCATTCCAATATGGATCGGGACCGGTGAGGGAGTCACCTTCGCGTGGAAATACTTTCAGGTCATAATGCAGGGTCATGTCCTTTAATACAGATAGTTCCTGTTCGCTGGCAGCCTTGCTCCGGTTTACATAATCATCGAAATAATTTTCAGGAACCGGCAGTTTGACATCGGCAAATTTTCCGAAGTACTTTGGCTCCGGACACCAGTGGCGGTGGGGTGCCTTGTTATGAACCATCAGGAAAAACGGCTTGTCAGGATCTCGGCTGTCGAGCCACTGGATTGCCTGGTCACCGATTACAGTGGTGGTATATCCTTCGTAACGTTTGGTGCCCGTTGAATCCTTAAGATCAGGGTTATAATAGGGACCCTGGTCAATCAGGATGCGCCAGAAATCAAAGCCGACAGGGTCCGATTTCAGGTGCCATTTCCCAATCATGGCCGTCTGGTAGCCGGCGGGTTTCAGCAATTTCGGCAGGGTCATCTGAGTGCCATCAAAACGGTCGCTGTTATCCTTCAGTCCGTTGAGATGGCTGAACTTACCGGTCAGTACTACGGCGCGGCTCGGTGCACTGAGGGCATTCGTGCAGAACGCCTTGTTGAAACGAACTCCTTCCGCGCCGATCCGGTCGATATTCGGGGTGCTGTTCAAACCACGACCGTAGGCGGAAACGGCCTGATATGCATGGTCGTCCGACATGATAAAAATGATATTCGGCTTCTCAGGTTTCTTCTCCTGGCAGCCGGTCAGCGCGGCTGCAGCCAGGCTGAGCCCGATGGATGCGGGTAGACTTACTCTCATTGTGCAGTTATGATTTAGGTTGTTAAGATACTAAAACCTGACCTGAAGCAGCTCCCTTCCCAGCTGGTGAATGGCCTTTTCAATTTTTAAAGCCTGATTAACTCCCGGATGTTTTATTCCACGGGCATATTGTCTCAAAAGACTGGGATTAATTCCCGCTTTTTTAGCAATAAGGGACTGTTTAACCGGGTTATGCAACTGGAAAAAATCGCTGACATCCATTCTGAAATCGAATTCCATTGCTTCCTTGTACACACCTAAGCGGTCGGCTTTATCCCCCGATGAATCCTCCAAGAATAAAGAAATAGCTTCAATCAGATTTGTCCTGATCTCCAACATAGAATTCCCAACAGTTCCACAAAAATCAAACTCGGGAACATAAGCGCAATAGCCTGTTTCCGTTTTTTCTATAATGGCCACAATTCTTTTCATAACATCCCTGCTTTCTTAAGTATTTTATTGACAAAACCCTTTGCCAGAGTTTTATCAGAATGAAATGGAATGATTAGCATTCCGGCCTTTACCGGATGGACGAATTTCATATGGCTTCCCCTTGTACTAACGCAAACCCAGCCATTACGTTCAATCATCCGGATCAATTGTTTTACCTTGAGCATAAAGATAACAATTTTGTTACTTATCAAGCAACCTTGTTACCTATTTAGATGCGGTCAAAGGAGAGAAATGGAGAAAAAGGAAAAAGAAAAAGGCGAAAAGCCTGCCCCGGGCTCGACCCGGGGGCGAAAGAAAGAGAAAAGTATACGGGATAAGCTTCTTAAACTCTCCCGGTCTCATCGTCTCATAGTCTGTCGGTCTCTCGGTCTCTCGGTCTTCTGGTCTTCTAAGTTGTCTGCCACAATCTTCGCGGATGCCAGACAAAACGGAATCCCCCCTCCCGGGTGAACACTTCCGCCCGTGAACCAGAGTCCGGGTGCAGCCCTCCGTTGGTTCGGGTGACGGATGAAAGCACTCATCCGGCTGTTCGAACTGTTGCCATACAGGGCGCCGTTATAGGAACCGGTTCGGACTTCAATGCTGCGAGGGTCCTCGATATGTTCGAAAACAATCTGCTGGCGGATATTATTCCGGGTCAGGTTCTGGATTTTATCCAGAATCGTATGCCGGGATTTGCGGATCAGGGTATCCCAATCCTGGCCGGTGTTTTCGGGCGTATTGATCATGACAAACCAGTTCTCATGACCGGGCATTGCGTCGCCGGGAACGACGCGCGAACTGATGAAAATGTAAACGGTAGGGTCATCCGGCAGCGTCTTTTTGCGGAAGAGGCACTTGAACTCTTCCCGGTAATCACTGGAAAACAGTATGTTATAAAGATCCAGCTCGGGATAGCTACCAGCCACTCCCCAATAAAATATCAAGGCAGAGGTACTAAGTGCCTGATTCCTGCCCAGGAGCGGTTTGGCCATGTCCACCATGCCCCTGTTGTACAGGGTATGGATATCGACATCGGAAACCACAGCATCGAATTTCAAATCCTTTGCACCGATGCGGATTCCTGTTACTGCTCCACTCGCGCTATATCGGTTAATCCGCTCAACCGGAGTGCCGAAATGGAATCTCACCCCATGGCGCAAGGCCAGGTTAGTGAGCTCCCTGACAATCGAATACATCCCGTTGTCGGGGAAGAAGGCACCCAGGTTATGCTCCAGGTGCGCGATCATCTTGAGTGTAGCAGGGGCTTTATACGGATCAGACCCGTTGCAGGTTGCATATCGGTCGAATAATTGAACCAGTCGCGGATCGGTAAAGGTCTTCTGATTCCGGTGGTGCAGGGTAACAAAGGGGTCGAGTATCCAGGGATTCCTGCCGATTTTCTGACCGGCCGGACTCATCAGGGCCTCAACCGTCGGGAATGGGCGGTTCAGAAGAAGCGGAGCTGCAAGATCATACAACCGTTGGGCCTGGTTAAGGTATTGTGAGGTTTTGTGAGGTTCGATATGGAGGACGCGCCGCACTTCATAGGCAAATTCATCCGGATCTGCGTCTGCGTTGAGACGGGTGCCGTCGGGCCAGAAATACCGGCAGATGTTGGTCAGGCGCCTATAGCGGAAATGATCGGAAGTCCTTTCGCCCATCAGGGTAAAAAGCTCTTCAACCCTTTCGGGCTGGGTGAACAATGACGGGCCCAGATCAAACCGGAAGCCATCCTTCCTGATCTCCATCAGTTTGCCTCCGGGTTGTGACTCTTTTTCAAACACATCCACTACAAAACCCTTCGCCACAAGGCGAATGGCCGTGGCCAGTCCACCGATCCCGGCGCCGATGATGGCAACTTTAGGGGTTTGTTGGGTCATAGAATCAAATATAGGGAAAAAGACGGGAGACGGAAGACCCACATACTACTCCGCCTTGTGTATCATCTTCTCCATCCCCCGCTGGATGTTGCGAAACGTCTCGGCAGTGCGAGTGAGAGGTTCAGCATAAAAATCGCGGTATTTGTCGTACTTGTCATTCCCGAGATTAACCTTGGGGTATGTTATTACGACCGTCCGATCGGGGCAGACTGTATTAAAGCGGTCGAAAATCTGGTCCATCTGGGAGTGATGGGAAACGGAACCTTTTCTGGCCGAGAAAATAATAGCCAGATCCTTTTCCGCGAGCTTGTTAATCATCAGGAGAAATTCATTCCAATTTTGGACTTCATAATTCTTAAACAGGGGCTTTCTGTTGATTTTATCCAACAGCACAGCGACTGCCTCCTGAGTTTTGGAATCGCAATACAGGTGTACCGGCAGGTTGATTTCAACGGCCAGAGTGGTGATTTTGGTAATAAGGTACTCAAAGCCCTGTTCCTTCTCGCTGAATGGCGGGCTGAACAGCACAATTCTGCTAAAGGAGTTAAGCGGATTCATCAGGCGACAAACCAGTATGGCTTGTCCGCTGCTCTCTAGGATATGATCCGTCTTCTGACCGAATAGGCGGTCGGAGAAAGATTCTTTTGTCGGCCAACCCATCACGATGGTGGTTACTTCAAATTCCCTGCTGATCCGGTTGATACCGGCCGCAATATTCTGTTCGGCTGCCACCACCGGGAGAACGTGAAAATCGGATAAAGCCAGGTTTGCCATAACCTTGTCAACTTCCTGGCTCACCTGGGTGAGTTTAAGATCGGCATTTGAGCCGGGATCAATCAGGTTCAGAACACGGATCGGTTCCTTGCTTCTCTTATCCCGGATAAAAAAGGAAAACTCAAGAATTCTTTCCAGATTCTTAAGGTTTGCCACCGGCAGAATAATGGACTCATAACCGGCTGGCTGCTCTTCGGAGAGTGCACCGCCAGGTTCTGATTCCATGACAATCCTTTTCGAGGCTGCTTCCGTCGCAATGGAGGCAACAAGGCAGGAAACCAGTATCAGAATAATGGTTCCATTTAGAATATTTTCATCAATAATTCCAGCCTTGTAACCGACCAGGATAACAGCCATTGCGGCAGCCGCATGCGAAGCACTCAGGCCAAAAATCAGGAGACCCTGGTTTCTTGAATATCCGAAAATCCATTGAGTCAGACGGGCGGCAACATACTTCCCAACCAATGCAGTGATTAATAATACAAAAGCTATCCAGAGCGCTTTCGGTCCCTGAAGTAGAACGCGAAGGTCGACTAGCATTCCAACGCTGATCAGGAAAAAAGGAATAAAAAGTGCATTCCCGACAAATTGAATCCGGTTCATCAGGACGGATGATTGGGGAACAATTTTATTCAGGGCCAGACCGGCGATGAATGCCCCGATAATGGGCTCAAGTCCGGCTATCTGTGAAATAAAAGCGGCAAGGAAAACGATGGAAAGGACAAAAATGTAGTGGGAAGTTTTTTCACCCTCAAGTCGACGAAAGAACCATTGAGCGATCCGTGGAATAACCAGGAACATGACAGCCAGTAAAAAGATTACCGAAATAATCATTTTGATCCAGAACCCGGCTTCCAGGCTGCCTGCATGCACGCCGGTGATAACGGCCAGCAGCAGCAGCACTCCGGTATCGGTTAGTATCGTCCCGCCAACCGTTATGGCGACGGCCTTATTTCTTGAGATCCCGAATTTTGTGACGATCGGGTAAGCAATCATCGTTTGGGTGGCAAAAAGGGTCCCTATCATCAAGCTTGCCGTGAAATTATAACCCAGAATAAAATACGCAGCCGGAAAACCGAGTGCCATCGGCATGATGAACGTCAGGAAGCCAAATCCGATGCTATGATACCGGTATTTTTTAAACTCATGAAGCTCAAGTTCCAGCCCGGCAATGAACATGATGTAAAGGAGCCCGATTGTTGAAAAGAGATCGATGGCAGAGTTTTTTGCCAGCAGATTAAGACCGTGGGGGCCGAAGAGTACACCTGCCAGAATCAGTCCGATAATCCCCGGCACCCGTAACTTCTTGAGAAGAATTGGCGCCAGCAGGATGATCAGCAGAATCAGTGCAAACACCAGCACCGGGTTCTGCAGTGGCAGATGGAATTGTTCGCGTAACTGACTAAGAATGGCATCCATGGTGGGGCAAAGGTAGGAAAAAAGGGCACAAGGGCATGGGGGCATAGGGGCATAGGGGCATAGGGGCATAGGGGCATAGGGACATAGGGAAAGCCGGAAAAACCTATCTTTAATAAAAAATACCAGGCCATGAAACCCAGACCAATTCTTACTTTCTTTCCTCTTAAGTCTTTCTTTCGCCTTTCGCCTTTTATCTTTTGCCTTTTGTTAATGGTTTCCTGCGAAAATCCTGTACAGGATCACTATACCTCATCGAAACCATTAACACGCTGGTGGTGGTTTGCCTCAGAGATAAAAAAGGCGGATGTGGCGGATCAGCTCGAATGGTTGAAGGCCAACGGATTTGGCGGGGTTGAGGTGGCCTGGGTCTATCCCCTGAACCGTATGCAGCGGGATACTGTGAATACAACACCCAAACAACTGTGGCTTAGCGAGGAGTGGGGAGACGTGGTGAGGTATTGTAAGGAGTATGCCGACTCTCTGGGTCTCAGTGTGGATTTTACCTTTGGTTCTCTGTGGCCGTTCGGAGATCTCCTTGTTAAGCCGGAAGAGAGCTCGAAGGAGTTCGGGCATCCGGAGTTCAGGCAATGGATCTCAGGCTCCTGGGAGTATCCGAAAAAGGGGCTGGTGCTCGATCATCTGAATAAAGAGGCCTTCCTGAATTATGCCGGCCGTACCGGAAAGGCGTTGGAACCGGCCATGAAAACAGGGAGACCCTCTGGGATTTTTGTGGATTCCTGGGAAGTGGAAACACATAACCTCTGGACGACAGGATTCGACTCAATATTCATGGCCCGATACGGATATGATATCACCACCTGCATGCAATCCGATATCCTGTCGGCCGACTATGCCGGGCAGCGGTATGATTATATGAAATTGATATCGGACCTGATTATCAAGAACTTCTACATGCCATTTACTGAAAAGGCGCATGAATTGGGCGGCTTCAGTCGCGGTCAGTGCTCAGGGTCGCCCACCGACATCATCTCATCCTATGCCTCGCTGGATGTTCCGGAGTCGGAGGCAATGCTCTATGAACCCTATTTTACCCGGATCGTTGCATCGGCCGCCGCATTGGCCGGCAAGAACATCGTATCCGCGGAAACCTTTACCTGCCTGTATGGCTGGCCGCGGGAGCACATGCGCGAAGAGAAGGTCACCGATTTGAAAATCGTTGCCGATGCGCTGTTTGCACATGGTCTCAACCAAATAGTCTGGCACGGGATGCCATTCAATACCAAGGGATCCGATACGATCTCCTTTTATGCTACCGTGCATGTTGGAAAAGCGGGTGCTTTATCGAAAGAGATACCAGCATTCAACCAATACCTCGAAACTCTGTCGGGCTATATGAGAAAAGGAAAATCGTATTCCGATGTTGCAATCTACCTGCCGGCCGAGGATGCATGGATCGCCGGTGAGATGCCGAAAGAGAAGCAGCTGCCGTGGGCATGGGGAGAATATGAATTCAGGTACCTGGAGGTTCCGGAGGAGATCAGGGGGTGGCAGCCGGTGTGGATTAACGGGGAGTTTCTGAAGGACGGACGACAGATGACGGAGGACGGACGAAAGACGACGGAGGACGGACGAAAGTCAACTACGGTCGTCGGTCATCGGTCATCGGTCCTGACGGTAGGGAATTGCAAGTTTTCGGCACTGTACGTCGATTCCAAATATCTGGATTATGAAGTTTTGAGGACCATGGTGTCACTGGCGGAAGGGGGTATGAAGGTTTGCCTGAAACAGGTGCCTGAGGAGGCCGGCTATGTTAAGCATCCGGAGTTTGGCAGTTTGGTGAAAAGGCTGAAGGAGTTGAGTTCGCCCGACTGGCATCGTGTGGTGCCTGGCAGACCCCTGGTGGAAGGTGCGGATATGCCATGGTTCTGGGCACGTCAGGATGGCAAAGAGATGTATATCTTCTTCGCCCACCCGGTTGCCAAAGAGTTTAAATACCCGGTCCGTTACGGCCAGGCCGACACGGCAGAGACACTGACGAAAAAAATCAGCATTAACTTTTCCGGGAAAACCATTCCGGTTGATCTGGTATTCAAGCCGTATCAGAGCCTGCTGGTTAACGTGAGCAGATCCGGAACGGTCAGGTTTTTAGACCTTCCCTGGAACTGATCATTCAAACGGCCAGTTGCTTTCCCTCAATAAAAGCAAGCTTCCCGATTCGTTCTGCCGACCAGGTTTTGTCACGTTCAGTTGCCATTTCAATAAGGATCCTGGCAACTGACAGAAAATTTTTCTGGTTGCAGCCCGGATCATCGGAAATCTCAATCATCAGGTCGGCCAGAAGTTCCAGGTTTTCCACCGACAATTCGGGATGGTTCCTGAGGAATGCCTCCAGGTTCTCACGATCCATTTCGCTGAGCATCCGAAGGCTGAAACCAGCCTCCGATTCAAACTCCTGATCGGCCATCGAATAGGCGGTATGGTAAAGGGCATTCTCCTTCAGGCGCTGGAGTTTACCCATCAGCCCCAGCACCATCTGGCCGAACTTCCGTATCTCGTCGAGGATGTAGTCTCGTCTTTCCATAGGATGAAGAAAAATTATTTTTTTGCCCGATAGGAGATGCCGCCGCCGCCGATCGCCAGCCTGACAAAGAATCCCTGGAAGCTCATCTCAGGGCCGTCGAGTACCTTGCCGTTGTCGTATGTCCAGGCACCCTTTGAGACCGGAAGCTGGTATCCGGCTTCCAGGCCTACCATGAAGCCGCTGGAAATATCTTTGTTCCGGCTGCCTAGCACGGCATAGGTGAATCCTGCCCCGAGCGATACCACGGAAGCCTCATACGAGAGGTGTGTTGAGAGGGATGGATTATTTAAAATGTCGTTAAAGGCCTGTTCATCTGGCGTTTGGTGAATAAAAAGATCCATGTTAGAGGTGCCGTACATCGCAAAAGGGTATATCATCCAGGCCTCCTTATGATAGACGATATATCCAAGCTTGAACCCGCCAAATTCCCCTGTAAGGTCGAGCTGCCGGCCATCCTTGGTAAAAGTTCCGCCGGTGTAGTCGCCACCTTCGGCGCCAAACAGGATATTGTAAAAAACCACATATCCACCGCCCGACTGCATGAGAGGTCCGAAGCCGGCATCGGGATAAGAATCGGGCAGGATTGTGCCAAGACTTTTTGGCATAATTCCTTGATAGCCCGGGTAATAAAATCCGAGCCCTCCAAATCCTTTGCCGGTCTGCGATAAGGCTGGCAGCGTTACTGCGCTCATTATCAGAATAAAGAGAATTGTTCTTTTCATGTTGTTTGTCAATTGGTTAAAGAATTAAAGATACAAATTCCATGGCATTATCACCATTTTACGGGTGGGGTCCTCCATTTGCAAGGGGTTTCTGCATCTATATCAGAAATGGATTACAGGCAAATGAAGAATCAGTTTATTCAGCGAAAACGGATCCGAAAGGAGCATTTCGATTACTCAACAAAGGGGGACTATTTTATTACAATTTGTGCGTTTGAAAACAAGGCTTTGTTCGGCTATATCAAGGATGGCAAGATGGTTAAGGGAACACTTGGAATTATTGGGGAAACCTGGTGGCATAAAATTCCGGAAAGGTTTCCGGGTGTGACTTTAGGAGATTTCATTGTAATGCCAAATCATATGCACGGAATTCTCACGCTGGAAGGACAGAGCCGATCCTTTGAAGGGAATAGGGGGTGGCGCTAAGGCCGCCCCCTACGTACCACAGATCATTCATTGGTACAAGACCTGGACGACCAATGAATATTTTCGCTATATGAAAGCAAATTTTCCGGGCAAGGGATATTTAAAGCTATGGCATCGAAGCTATTATGACCACATCATTCGAATTGGCGAGATCCGTACGGGAGGCCCTTTGAGGCCTCCCGTCATTTTGGCGGACCATGGGTCCGCCTATATCATCCGGGCGGACCGCGGGTCCGCCCCTACGGCATTGCGACATCATTCACCCCCACAAAAAATATCCCATCATTTCCCTATTTTTATTTCCTGATTCCAAAACCCGACCCATGAAAACGAAACTCTCCCTCCTGCTCTGCTTTCTCATTTTCTCAGCCACCGTACCGGCACAGAACTCTTCTTATTTCTCAAAGGGCGTTATCCATATCGTCCCCTCGAGCCACCAGGATATCGCCTGGATGGATTCACCGGAAAACTGCAAGATGCAGCGGGATACCATGATGATCGCGCCGGCAATCGCGCTGATGAAAGGTAATCCCGATTACACCTTTTCGGTTGAACAGGTGCTGAACCTGGAGGAGTATCTGTCGCTTCATCCCGACCAAAAACCGCTCCTTGAGAAACTGACCCGCGAGGGAAAGTTTGAATGGGGCGGCACCTATATCCAGCCCTATGAAAACATGTATTCCGGGGAGGCGCTGATCCGCCAGACCTACTTCGGGCGGAAATACCTCCACGAGATTTTCCCGGGCTGTGATTCGAGGATATACTGGAACCCGGATGTGCCGTCGAGGTCAATCCAGATGCCACAGATCCTGAAGAAATCGGGCATTGATTACATGTCGGTAAGCCGCATGAGCGAAGGATTCTACAACTGGCAGAGTCCCGACGGCACCGGGATATTAACCTACTCTCCCGGACACTATACTAATATGGTCAACCTGCTGTTTATCAATAATATGCAGGGTACGCGCGACATTAATGAAGTGTACAAACTCCTGAAAACGAAATTCGACGTATTGGCCAAATACTACAAGCTTCACAATATCCCGCCGCATATCTGCTTCATCCTTTCGACCGATGCCATCAAACCCGTGGATATGAATGATTTTATAATCAACTGGAATAAGAACATAGCCGGAAAATTCAATATGCCGGTTATGAAATATTCCACGATTGAAACCTTCATGTCGGAAATCGGGAAAGGTAAGCTGAAGCTCGAACCCACCATTGGCGAACGGCCAAACGTCTGGTTCTATAAAACCGGCCCGAGCCATCATCAGACGCTTGAAGCCGGACGCGACGCATGGCGGATGCTTACCGAGGCGGAGGAGTTCTCGTCATTCAATTCGATCCTTCAGAATTCCGTTAACCCTGATATTACAGGTCGCCTGTGGGCAGCCTGGAAGGAAGCCATTTATCCCGATCATGGCTGGGGCGGACAGCGAGGCGCCATCACCGACAGCACCTTCTTTTCCAAGTTCCTGTTTGCGCGCGGGGAAGCAGCCGGCATCCGGAGTACCAGCCTCACCTCCATCATGGCAAAAATCGGGTTTAAAAATACCGGTTACCCGGTGGTGGTATACAATACTCTGTCCTGGTCGAGAACCGATGTGGTGAAGGCTTCGTTTAATGCGATGGGAAAATCGTATGTCTACAACAAAACCGATCTGAATTTCAAGCTGGTTGATGATCAGGGGAACGAAGTACCTAAGCAATCCATCAGCCTGCCATCCGACAAGCCTGAGCCCGCCGAGGGTTATAATTTCATTTTTGTAGCAAGGGATGTTCCGGCGATGGGATACAGAACCTACTATCTGGTGCCGAAAGACGCGAAGGATATCGACAACTCCATCCCGAAAGGGTTCCTGGAAACATCGGATTACAAGATCGTTCTGGGCAAGGGAGGCATCCGGTCGATCTTCGACAAGCAGCTGAAAAAAGAGCTTCTGAACACCGATAAATTCCTTGGTGCCGAGCTCTTTACCATGCATTCCGAGGGGCTTGGCGCGGGGGAATTCACGGCAATCCAGCAGCCCGACATGCAGGGATTCGCCAGGCTCAGTGATACCGAGGCCAACTGGAACTGCATTGAAGCCGGCAAGATACGGTCGGTCTGGGAAACTTCGCAGGCTTTCAGCCATTGCACGGCCAGGCTGCGGGTTATTCTCTATTCCGATATTAAACAGATCGACGTGGAAACCGACCTGCTCGGTTGGGACGGAACCATCTACCGTGAATTCCGCCTTGCTTTCCCGCTGAACCTGAAGAATGGCAAAGTGGTGTATGAAGGAACCATGGCTGCCGTGGAGGTTGGCAAGGACGAACCGAAAGGAGCGGCCGGCTTCTCCTATCCCGGGGTGGATTACAATCAGCCTTACAACCTGGTCAGACCCCGCGAAATCCAGAATTGGTTTGCCGGCTATGATTCCACGGGGATCGTGATGATCTCTTCCGATGTGATGGGTTTCGACTATGTCGATCCTACCACCAATCCGGTGAGCTATCCGGTTCTTCAGCCCGTTTTGCTGGCCAGCCGCCGCAGCTGCCACGGGTTGGGCAACTGGTTTCTCGACCCGGGCGACCATCATTTCAGGTTCTCCATCACCTCGGCAAAAGGCGACTGGAAGAGCGCCTATCATGCCGGATCGGCCGGAAACCAGCCCCTATTAGCCGTCTGCGGCGAACGGATAGCCTCAGCCAATGGCCTGCCGGAATCCCACAGTTTTCTGCAGGTTAATCAGAAAAACGTAATTGTGAGCACCTTTAAGAAAACCGATACCGAGAACAGCTATACGCTCCGGCTCTATGAAATGGAGGGCAAAGATACCGAGGTAACCGTCAGCTTCCCCTTTAAAATCAACAAAGCCTGGAAAACCGATATGATTGAAGAAAACCCGGTGGAGATTCCTGTCACCAATAATTCAATGGTTTTGCGCATCGGACACAATGCCATCGAAACCTATAAGATCACCATTAATCCTTAAACATGAAATCAATTTAGTATAACCCGTAATTTTCGCCGCAAAAATCGTCTAATCAGATTAAAATAATCCCTGTAAACCAGATTTACCCATGAAAAACCGTTTATCAACCCTCTTCGTTGCAGCCATGCTGCTCTTCACTGTTCAGGCCTTCACTCAAAACCCGAAAATCTTCGAGTGGAGGGGGGTAAACAGGGAGGGAATTTATCCCGATAAAGGACTGCTGAAACAGTGGCCTGCCGAGGGCCCGGAGATGGTTTGGGAATTTGAAGGGGTGGGAAACGGATATGGCTCCCCGGTTTTTACTGATGACAAAATGTACATCATGGGTGAGGCCGATAGTCTTGCGTGGCTTTTTGCGTTCGACCTTGATGGAAAGCTGTTATGGAAGAAAGACTATGGCAAAGAGTGGGTGAAGAATTACAATGGATCGCGGTGCGCCCCTACGATCGCCGGCGACCTGGTTTACGTCACCTCGGGGATGGGAAATATTTACTGTTTTAACAAGAACACCGGAGAGAAGAAATGGTCAAAAAGCATGATCGATGACCTGCACGGAGAGTATCCGCTTTTCGGCTTTTCCGAGGCCCTTTCGGTTGATGGTGACAGGGTCTTTTGCACGCCCGGGGGAAAAGAAAATAACGTGGTAGCCCTGAACCGGTTTACCGGTGACCTCATCTGGACGAACAAGGGTCATGGCGAGCGCCCCGGTTATAACCAGACCAAGATCATTAAGTTGAAGAAACGGAAAGTGCTGGTGACTTTCACAGCCTATGAGATGCTGGGCCTTGATACCAAAACAGGACAGCTGCTTTGGGCACATGAGCAGGACAATACCCCCGTGGCCGATCGAAAGCCGGGAACGGGAGATACGCATGCCAATGCGGTTTTGTTCGAGAAGGGATTCATCTATTATGTGGCGGGCGACGGGAACTGCGCGGTGAAACTGGAGCTCTCTCCTGACGGGAGCACAATAAAAGAGATATGGCGTAACAAGGAATTCGACAGCTATATGAATGGATTCGTAAAACTCGGCGATTACCTGTATGGCTGCGGGTCGGCCAAACCCGGATTCATGAGCCTCAATGCAACAACCGGCACCCTGGTTAAGGAATTGAAGACCGCCAGCGGATGCGTGATTGCCGCCGACGGGATGCTCTACTACTACAATTTCCGCGGGGAGGTGATGCTCATAAACGCCGATCCTCTAAATATGGACATCATCAGCAAATTCAGAATCACCAAGGGCGCCAAAGAACATTTTGCGCATCCTGTGATCCATGACGGGAAATTGTATGTAAGGCACGGTAATTTCCTGCAGGCGTATAAAATATAACTGTTTCATGCTATAATCCGTAGTTATTGGTACCCAAGTTCTGGCTCCCTTAACCGGTAACCGGTAACCGGCAACTGGCAACCAAATGGAATAAGAGTTTCACACAAATGTTCACAAATTATACTGTGGTAAGGGCCACCACCGTACTATTTGTGAGAATTTGTGTGCCATTTGTGAACCTTTGTGGATAAAAACGGGAAAACCAGGACGCATAAATGCGTCCCTATCGAATGCGTCCCACCCAACCACCGCCGGGCGCCAAATGAACCTTCAGTTTCGTGGTACGGTCGATTTTAATGGTTTCCATTTTGTAATCAATGGCCCGGATATCGGCATTGATCCCATCGCGGATCAACTCCAGTGAGAAGGTCCCTTCAGGCAGGAAACTGAAATCCAGCGTGAAATCGCGCGGGGTCCAGTCGGTGGTGGCAGCCAGGTACCAGTCCTTCCCGCTGCGGCGGCCCAGGACAACGTAATCACCCATTTTAGCCTCAAAAACCCGGGTTTCATCCCATACAACCGGTATGTTGAGCAGAAACCTGGCACACTCAGGCTCCCGCTCATAATCCGAAGGCGCATCGGGGATCATCTGCATCGGGCTCATGGTGGTTACAGCCATGGCAATAAAATGTGCACGGGTACCCATTCCGATCGGATAATCAGCCACAATCCTGAAGTCCTTTTTTACCACGTTGTTAAAGGTTCCGGGAATGTAATCCATCGGACCGGCCACATTCCGCAGGAAGGGCAGTGTGTTGTGATGATCCGGATTATCCCAGTCGGAGCAGCCGGAAAATTCAAATTCGATCAGCCCCTCCTGGGTCAGCAGGTTCGGGTAGGTCCTCCGGAGCCCCGTTGACTTGCAGGTACCGTGCAGGTTCACCACCATGTGGCGTTTGGCAGCCTCACGTATCACCTGCTCATAAAAGTTCATCATCAGCTGGTCGTCGCGGTTCATGAAATCGACCTTGATGCCAGCCACGCCCCACTTCTCATAGAGATCCAGGGCTTCTGTCATCTGCTTTTCGAGTGTCGACGAAGCCAGCCACAGGAGAATCTTCACATTTTTCTTTTTCGCATAGGCCATCACCTGATCCATATCGAGTCCCGGCCTTATCTTCAATATATTCCCGAGATCCGACCAGCCATCATCGAACAGGTAATAGGTGATCCCATACTTAGAACAGAAATCGATGAAATACTTTGCCGTTTCAGTATTGATACCGGCCTTGAAATCAACACCGAAGATGTTCCTCCGCGCCCACCAGTCGAGGATCACCCAGCCGGGTTTGATCCAGGACGGATCGGCTATCTCGCACGGATCGGCCAACAGGTA
This sequence comes from Bacteroidetes bacterium GWF2_49_14, assembly GCA_001769295.1. Lineage (GTDB taxonomy): Bacteria > Bacteroidota > Bacteroidia > Bacteroidales > UBA12481 > UBA12481. The sequence continues at coordinate 14,677 of MEOR01000068.1, forward strand.
AACCATCTGGTTATTGATCAGGTCGGCGTCGGTTGAGGAAACCCCGATGATGCGCCAGGGAAGCGTACGGGTTCCCTTGGTTTTTGCGATATACGGGGCATACTCGAGCACTTCCGTCTGACCATAGGGACTCCCCGCTCCCTTTACACGAAGCGGATATCCGGGAAAAACACTGCTAACGGTATTCCCTGCCGTTTTTTCAAGCCAAAGGCCGGGATAATCCCGGATATTGGATTCCCCGAGCCAAAGACCGGTTCCATCGGGTTTATGAACCAATACCGGCAGGAAAAAGCGATCGCCGGGCTCAAGGGTTCCGATGGTTTTATTCACATAGGGCGTTTCGTACGCCGTATAAAAACTCTTTTCAAAAGCCAGGCAAACTGAATCCTTTCCGTCGAACCGGTACCCGGCAAGCTCCTTCTCAATCACCACATCACCAGGCCGGCTGAGGACCAGGCGATAAGCCAGCCCTTCGTTATACATCCGCAATTCGATGCTGTAATCAGGCTTAAACATCAGCTTCATTTCATGGTACTGATCCCTGATGGTTTCCGATTTTTCGCGGATTTCAGGCCTGATCACCTCATCCACCTTAACTTCAGCGACTTTCTTAACTACCGGATTTACCCCGATGTCCGTTCCGTCAGCCAGCTTTATTCCGATAGGCCCGGTGGACATAAGCCACGCGCCGTTCCGCAGGAGTTCAATCCTGATGGTGCTGTCCACTCGGACAACTGCCTTCAGTTTCAGGTCGGGAGAAAATATAACATACTCTTTAGATTTTGCCTTTCCGGCAAAAGCCAGACAAGACATTCCCAACAGGATGGACATCAGGATAATACTTTTTTTCATAGGATAGAATTCGAGGGTTGATCAGACAAAGATAGAAATACCGCAGTCACAGATGAATTTTACCCACTTATGGTTTGCATCAGTTTCGAACCGGTTTTGAGACAGGTTTTCGACAGAAGTTAGGGAAGAGCCTGGTTACCTTTACCCTACCAAATCGGAAACTGATATGCAAAAAGCAAAGCCTGGGAGCAGGTAATTAATCATGAAAATCGCTGTCTTATCAGATATACACGGTAATTCCTGGGCTTTATCGAAAGTGCTGAAAGATATTGAACGCAGGAAGCCCGATCTGCTCATCAACCTGGGCGACAGCCTGTATGGTCCGCTTAATCCAAAGGAAACCTTTAAACTGATAAAATCATACAATATCAGAAGCATATCCGGAAATGAGGACCGGCTAATCACTGAGTATTTCGATAAAGATTATCCTGCCGGCACCATGGGGTTTGTGATCAGGAAATTAAATGAGGAAGCCCATGATTGGTTGATATCCCTGCCCAAGACGACAATTCTTGACTGCCGCATTTACCTGTGCCATGGAACACCGGATTCCGATTCCACCTATTTAGCCGAAAGAATCGACGACGGCTGCCTTTCCCTTAATGAACCGACCCGGATTGATGAATGGTTACAGGGAATAAAACAGAATATCGTTTTGTGCGGCCACAGTCACATCCGCAGGTTGGTACAGACTCCCGACCATACGATCATTAATCCGGGGAGCATCGGTTGTCCGGCTTTCGACGACAATTTTCCGGTTTATCACAAGGTTGAGAATTTCACCAACCATGCTCAGTATTGTATTGCAGATCTGAGTGATCATGACTTTATGGTGGAACAGGTTTCCATACCCTACGATTTTAATAAGGCAGTCAGTTGTGCTGCCAAGAACAACCGGCCCGACTGGGCTAAATGGCTAAAAACAGGAAGAGTACTTTAAACAAAATAACATGAAAAGAATGATTCTGGCTTTTTGCTTGCTGGTAATCCCGGTGGCAAGTTTGGTATCGCAGAATTCAGAAACAGGCAATTCGATTCCTGTCGATTCCGGTTATGTTGTAGTGGATGGAGGAAAACTTTACTACGAAATGGCCGGTAAGGGCTCTGCGATTGTCCTGTTGCACGACGGAATGGTTCCTTGTTCCATCTGGGATGAGCAATTTCAATGGCTTGCAAAAAACTACCGTGTTGTCAGGTACGATCGCCGGGCTTATGGTAAATCCACCGATCCCAAAGCACCCTACTCCCACATCGATGATCTGAACCAGGTATTCATCCAGTTGAAAATTGACAAGGCTATCATTTTTGGGATGTCCTCAGGTGGTGGACTGGCCATTGATTTTACGCTGAAATATCCTGAAAAAGTTCGTGGATTAGTATTGGTCGGCGCGGTTGTCGGCGGATATGGTTATTCTGCCCACATGGCAACCCGGGGCGGCCACATGATCCCGGTTTCGGAACGCTCCGATCAGCAGAAAGTGGTACGCTATTTCATATGGGATGATCCTTACGAGATTTATCAGGATAATGTCAGGGCAAAAGAACGGGTTTGGGAATGGATGAAGGACTATCCAAAAGAAGACCGTGGTGGAGGCATCCCGTTAAAACCCGCCGAACGGAGGGCTGTTGGTTTTCTATCGGAAATAAGTGTCCCGACACTCATCATGGTTGGCGAATTTGACATTCCCGATGTGCATGCGCATTCAGGCGTCATTCATGCCGGTATTGAAGGCTCATCCAAAAGAATCATTCCCAGCTCCGGGCATCTGGTTCCGATTGAACAACCCAAATTATTTAATGACGCTGTGTATGACTACCTGAAATGGTTCGATCAAAATAATAAATAGATCTCAGGATGAATACTATCAAGCCATTATTAACGATTGTATTATTTTTTTCACTCGCTAGCTCATCACAGGGGCAAGAGAATAATTCGATCTCACTTCCAATTGCAGGACTGAATAATTCCGCAATCGAATTGAGAATTAAAACCTTTGACAGTCTCTACGCTAAAAATGACCCAAAAATCGCAGGAGGATTTGGATTTGCAATCATTGACAACGGTATGGTTATATGCAAAAAGGCATACGGTTTTGCTGATGTTGAAAACTCTGTTCCATTTACAACTTCAACAATATGTGATTTTGCCTCTATATCTAAACAATTTACCGGTTTTGCTTTTGCCAGATTAATTTCAGACGGAATCCTATCACTTGATGATGATATAAGAAAGTATTTACCGGAAATGCCGGATTATGGCGTTAAAATAACTGTCGGCCAGCTTTTGGGCCATACAAGCGGTATCCGCGACTTTGTTCCTCTCCTGAAACTATCCGGTCATCATGACGGTGATGTGATATCAGATGAATACCTCATGAAACTTATTTTTAACCAGAAAAGTTTGAATTTTAATCCGGGGGATCAGCATCTTTACAGCAATTCCGGTTACTTTCTATTGGCCCACATCCTATCAAAAGCTAGCGGTGCATATTTCCCGGATTGGATCCAGCAGAATATCCTTATTCCATTGGGGATGGAATCAACCCGATACCTGAAAAATCCGGGTGAAATCATTGAGTCCAGGGCCAGCTGCTATATCAGGAATAGTGACGGAGTTTACCAGAATATTCCGGATAACCTGTCAGCAGCAGGATCCAGTTCGCTATTCTCCTCACTGGATGATATGACCAAATGGGCTATGAATTTAATAACTCAGAACATTGGTGGGAGAGAGATATTTGGTATAATGACCGAACCTGCTCAGTTAAATAATGGTGAAAGAATTGCCTATAATTTCGGACTTGAAACGGGCTTGTGGAATGGTCACAAATATCTGCGGCATGGTGGATCGTGGGCTGGATTCCTGAGCGATATTATTTGCTTTCCCGAGGAAAAAGCAGGAATTATTCTGATCAGCAACAGGGATCCTTTGGAAGCACAGGTTACAAATCCTTTTCTCGAAGCGCTATTCAATATTGATGCCGAAACTGGGCTGGAATCGGGAATCCCTATAAATGCCGATAAACCAAAAATGAGTGTTAAAAAAGAAATTCTTGATACGTATACAGGAGAATATGTGAATAAAATTAATGAAGGAAATTACATCTATCAATTTGCTAAAGTCAGGCGCACACCGGAGAATTTAATTTTCCATACTTCACGGGCCAGAAACAACCGTTTATATGCGGAAACTGAGCGCAAGTTTTTCATTGTGGGTGCTGATAACAAGTATGAATTTCAATGTGATGAAAAGGGAGAGAGCACAAAAGTAATCGCAAACCTGGAAGGAAAAGAATACATTTTTACCCGGATTTATCCTCTGATTCGAAATAAAACAGAAGTCGGGGAATTGCTTGGGGAATATTATTCGGAAGAGCTTAATACCACCTATTTCATCAGGATAACAGATAATCAGTTAATGTCCCAGAGTCTTCTGAATGAAGATGTTATATTATCATGGGTGGAACCGAACATTTACGTATCGAATAAATACTGGTTCCGGGAGGTTGCATTTACCCGGGGAGAAAACGGCCGAATAGAAGGATTTAATCTGCAGACTGATAACGGGAATATTACAAAAACTTTATTCTTCATGAAAAAATGAAAAGAAAATGAAAAAAATAATTTTCATATTATCAGTAATTCTGATGCAGGTTTCACAACCCGTTGAGGATGTCTTTAAAGTGTTGGAAATAGTTAATGATCAAACCAACGCTTCTCTTTGGCCCAACTTCAGAACTACTGAAATCCCGGTTTTGGTATTTGACAGCATCAACACCTGGCTTTTCCATTCGAAATCAATGCCGGATGGATTTTCAGAGGTTCAGGAACACGCGGGTGTTTACCGGTTCTCCGGACAGCATCCGCTGGTATGGGGGAATTCAATTGTCAGGATGGGCGACACATGGGTAGCCACCAGCATTTTCAGCAGTTATGCCCGCAGAACGGGTGAAAAATACAGGGCAAAAGATCTGGCCGGAATTATCATTCACGAGCAGTTTCACATATATTCCCGCAGCAAGCACCCCCGTTGGGTACCGAATGACGGACTTCTGCTGCTGTATCCGGAAGAAACTCCGGATGCCCTGTTCCTGCGACGAATTGAAAAAGAGGCATTCAAACGGGCTGTCACATCTGAGAAACCGGAGGATATCTGCGGATGGGTCAAAGAGGCGCTGAAATACCGGGACCAGAGAATGAGCAGCCTGCCTCCGGCCTTCAGACTGTATGAACCGGAGCTCCAGCGAACGGAAGGATTATCGGATTACATCGAAAAAACTGCCCGGGGACTCGATCCGCTGAATGCATCGGAAATAACCGATGGAATTGCCCCTGCGGGCGTGCGGGATCTGGGTTATGTTGAGGGCCGCTGGATAGCCATGATCCTCGATAAGCTGAATCCCGGATGGAAATCGGTTCTCGAAAACAATGATGCGCTTTATCTTGAAGACATATTGAGCCAAACGATCGGAGAATTGCCTGCTGAGTCCAGGCGCTTCACAACCCAGGAGACTGAAAGCCTCACAACTGAAACCAAAAAGGATTTTAACTCATGGCAGGACAGGAAAAAACAGGAAATTGAACAGTTCCATGCCATGCCCGGTTTCAGGATCGAAATTAATTCAGCCAATAATCCGCTGATTATCAGAATATTTGAGCCTCTCGAAATCGAAATTCTTGATGATCGCAGCGTTTTTCACCGGGTAATCTTTTCGGCCGGAAATGAAGCGGGATCTCTCCGTATCAGGGATCTTCCCTGCCTCACAGGATTTAACAACTCGCTGGGCATAACCCTGGTCCGGATCCACGGATTACCTAAAGAACCGGAGATTAACGACATGGAGAAAAGAATAAAATTTACAGATGGCAGCAGTTCATTGGATCTGAAATATTCAAGGATAACCTTAAGTGGTTCCTTGTGTAAGGTTGAACTTTAATAGAAATCATTACTAAAAATAAAAAATGAGGAAAGCAGAATTTGGTCTACTTATTGGGCTTGTCCTTTTCCCTGCCGGAATTTTTAGCCAGAACCTCCTGCGCAATCCGGAGCACCGCGCCTATGATCCGATACACCAGCGATACCTGGTTGCCAACTACGGAAACGGAACGATAGTTTCCATTGATCAGGCTGGTACCCTGAAAGAATCGTCCGGAAACCAGGTTATGGTGATCATGGTCCAATCACAGCATGCATGTTCGTATCGCAAAGTTTTCTTTTCACAATAAATCACTCTTATGAAATTTTTGTTTTTTGTGACAGGTATTCTGATTTTTAGCGCCAGCGCTATAGCACAGAATCCGGGATTTGTTCTCAAGGGCAAGGTATTCGACTCCAAAACCAATGCGCCCGTTGCCAATGTGAGCATTTATCTGAACGAATCCTTTACGGGGACAACAACGGACGCAAAAGGAGCCTACCAGCTCAGGATTCCGTCGACGCCGGCCATCCTGGTGTTTTCCTGTGTTGGTTACACACGCCGGTATTTCACCTTCACCACCGCCGAGAAATCCGATTTCAACGTGCCCCTTGACCCATCACTTCATGAAATCCCGGAGGTGCTTATCACGGCTAAACGAACACCCGTAAGTATTTCCGATGAGCAGGATCTCTATGTTACGGATTATGATTTTTACGATAGCCACATCCTGCTGCTCGGCCATCCGGGAAAACGGAGTGTTGAAACCCTGCTGGTTCTGATGGATCGCCAGGGGAAAAGAATCCTGAAAAAGGAGATCCGGAAAGGTGAAAACCTCTATCGCGACCCCTTCAACAACCTTCACTTGCTGACAGCGGACACAGCCTATCAGATATTTTATGACGGAAAGGATATTCAGCTTCTGTATCCCAGCAACAAGGAGAAATTCATGAATGCCTTTCCGGAGTTTCTTGAGATTTATCATAATAAGATTCTGCTGAGGCAGTATGCCTTTGAAGACCAGGCCCTCATGTATTACTTCTATAACCCCGCAGATTCTTCAGCCCAGCGTTTCTGGGTAGAGGCCACCTCCGAAGTTTACAATAAAGTTGATGGATTGAGGAACAGGATCCCAATTACGCCAGATGGCAAAGGAACAAGCCGCTTCGACCTGTTCAATTCCGATGAACGGTTCATCAAGATGGCTTACTATTCGCCCATTTTCTGCCCGTTGGAAATTATTAACGACACCATCTATATTTTCAATTTCACCAGGGGAGTCATTGAAACCTTTGGTTCAAGGGGATACCCCACTGACACACCCACGGCGATGAGCTTTCAGCGTGAAGACGGATGGCAGAAGAAACTCTATAATGACCAGACAACCGGAAAAATCTACACGGAATTCAAACAAAACGGCATCAGTGAATTGCGGGAAATCAATATTAAAACCGGTCAGCTGAAACCACGTGTAATCCGAATCCCTGATTTTGCATTTATTTCCAAACTGATGGTGCAAGATGGATTTCTCTATTTCCTGTACGAGGAAAAACTGTTTCCGCATTTCATGCGGCTATACCGGATGACCCTTTAAAAGCTAAACTGCACAACCATGAAAAACTACAATAAAAAAACCTTGATTCTATTGATAAACATATTGATGCTGTCAATCGGAATTACTAAATCATCGGGACAACAGGTACCTGACACTTCATTCAATTTCCGTTTTTCTCAGACTGCTTATCATCCAGGAAAAGGTCCTGTAATACTGATCGATGAGGCTCATAACAATTATCACACAAAGGATGGGGGATTCTTCGCCTTCAGTAAACTGCTTGAACAGGATGGTTATCAAGTTAACAGATTGACAGATGCTGTTTCAGGGGCAGGGGTTTTAAAGAACTGCAAAATATTGGTTATTGCGAATCCATTGCATACCTCCAATACAAATAATTGGGCTCTTCCAACTCCTTCTGCCTTTTCTAAAGAGGAGATTAACGAAATAGAAAAATGGGTGAAAACGGGGGCAGATTGCTTTTGATTGCCGACCACATGCCTTTTGCCGGGGCTGCCGGGGACCTTGGAAATGCCTTTGGTTTTGATTGGGTAAATGGTTTCGCATTTACCAGCGAAAACTCCTGGCCGCCTTCAGTTTTTTCGGCAGCAGATGGATCCCTGAATAAATCTCCCGTTACGGAGGGCCTGAATACCCGCGAGGAAATTACGAGTGTTTCAACATTTACAGGTTCTGCCATTAAATCTCCGGAAGGTGCGACAAACATTCTTTGTTTCTCTCCTGATCATTATGCATTGATACCGGATACCGCCTGGGTTTTCAGCAACAAAACACAACGGCTTAAACTTGATGGTTTTTGTCAGGGTGCTATACTGAACCATGGCAAAGGGAAAGTTGCCGTTTTCGGAGAAGCTGCCATGTTTACTGCTCAGATCGTCAACGGGAATATGAAAGTGGGTTTCAACTCGGAAGATGCGCCACAAAACGCACAGTTTATTCTCAATCTGATTCACTGGATGGATGGGCAGGATAACAAGTAAAACACTCTCAAAACAATGAATATCAGGTTAATAATACTGGCAATGGTTCTTGTGTTCGTTACAACCTCCAACAGCTGCCAGCAAGTCAGCACTAGTACAACCAGTAAATCGGGAATCGTATCGGAAACCCAGTTGGAAAACTTATTAAAAAAACCTTTATGTCTGGAGGGATTTCGCCCTAACCAGTCCGGGCCGCTGAGCAAAATTGATGCAAAGGAAGGTGAGAAAGACGACAGCACGTTTACGGTTGAAAAGATCAGAATTCCCAGCGATGGGCTGATGATAAACGGTTGGTTGTATCTTCCTCTTGGCAGCGGAAAGTTCCCGTTGATTGTTCTGACCAACGGAGGCGGTGATGGTTCCCGCGGGATCAAATCCCTGTCAGATTGGATTGCCCCGATCCTGGCACATTGCGGGTACGCGGCGTTCGTTCACGATAAAAGGGGAACCGGCGAATCGGAAGGGACCTTCGTCGCCTCAACGTATGAAGATTTTATTCAGGATGCCGGGAATTGCGCCAAATGGTTGACGAAGCACCCCAGGATCAATCCGGAAAAAGTAGGGATCATGGGCGGAAGTGAAGGCGGACTTATTGCCGTATCTGCTGCCTGTCGGTTCCCGGAAATAAAATTTGTCATCAGTTTTGCCGGAACAGTCGTTACTGGGATAGAGGACCGGTTAAACGCCCAGCTTAACGGAATGGTGGACAGCGGAGTTCTCACCGACTCTCTCCTCCAGATAGTTAAACCATTATGGGAAAGCTCATTCCAGGCATGGGCCTCGCATGATCGGGCAGAACATCAAAAAGTTGACGCAAGGATTGGAGAATGGCGAAAGAAATACAACCGACAGGTGTTGCCTTTTATGAAAAGCGAAATGGAAACCATCCCGGAATTCAGCAGTGTGCTCCCTACCTGGAATTCGATCGGCTTTGATTACCTGACAGAACTGGAAACATTCACAAAGCCATGGCTGGCTATTTTCGGGGAAGTCGACCGTGTGGTTCCCACCCAGGCCAGCGTCCGTAATATCGGGAAGTATATGGGGATCAGCGGCAATCCGAATTATTCCATTGCTGTAATACCCCGATGCGGCCATGCACCGGTTGATACCGAAACCCGCAGGCTTGTCCGGATTGACCACCTGTTGCTTAACTGGTTGAACCAAAACGTTTCTCCGCTGAGATGAAATTTTCCTGATGAATAATCAGGCATTTGTTGAATACAACAGCTCATCTGCCAGTTGACCATTTTTCGACTCGGTTTTGCCTCGGTTTATACATGCATATTTTAATTCAGGGTCCGGATCTTTGATTCAATTTCAACTTTAAATAGAAATGAATGATGAAAAGGCTGCTCAATCTGTCAATAACAGTATTGTTGATGACTTTTACAGTTTCCTTGGTTGCCCAGGAGGAAAAAGTCTTAATGAATCAAGGTTTGGCCGTGAACGATGTGGATAAGCGTGCTGTTGAAGAATATTTGAAAAGGATCCCAAACACACACGAATTCCTGGCTAAAAATCAGAAACGGAATAAGCTTGACAGGCCAGGTCTTTGTCTCAACCTTATCGGTGTAAAACCCGGGATGAAAATTGGTGAAGCCGGTGCAGGGGCTGGCTACTTCACTTTCTTTTTATCAAAAAAAGTTGGGACCCATGGAGCTATCTATGCAAATGACAATGACAAATTTGTACTGGCAGCATTAGAGCATTACGCAGAGGAATCGAAGCAATTAAAAAACATCGTAACTGTCCTGGGTAACGATACCGATCCTCTTTTCCCTGTTTTGAACCTTGACATGATTGTTATCTACGGCAGCTTTCATGATTTCACCGAACGGGAGAAATGGTTGAATAATGCCTCCCGGTATTTGAAACCGGGAGGAACTTTGGCCATCATTGATGGGTATTATCCTGAGCATGGTGCCCTGACTCAGGAGCTGGTCGAGAATTTGTGCAAAATGGCCGGGTTTATTCCCTTGTTTCATGAGGATCTAAGTAGAATCAAAAAGGATCGGTCCCAGCATGTTCAGGTTTTTCGTAAGGATTACCGGGAAAGCAAACAGGGTAAGTATGCTAAGGCAGAATTTATGTACCA
>MEOR01000068.1:25243-31279 GCA_001769295.1 Bacteroidetes bacterium GWF2_49_14
AAATGGCCGGAGAGCGGCCCGGAATTACTATGGGTAACCGAAGAAATAGGTCTCGGATATGCCGCTCCATCCATATTAAAAGATAAACTGTTTGTGAATGGAGAGATCGACAGCACCAGCTATCTGTTCGCCTTTGACCTTAAGGGTAAACTGTTATGGAAAACTCCGAACGGGAAGGAGTTTTTTGGAAAGGGATTTTCCAGCCAGTTTCCGGGAGCAAGATCAACCCCTACTGTGGTTAATGATCTGGTTTATTCCTGTTCCGGACGAGGACGGATCATCTGCTGTGACATATCCTCGGGAGCCATAAGGTGGGCAGTGGACATGATAAAGGATTTGGGCGGATATGAGAATGAATTTGGAATTGCCGAATCGCTGCTGACCGATCAGGAAAATGTGTATTGTTATCCGGGGGGAACGACCAATAATATTACAGCTTTGGACAGGTTCACGGGGAAAATGGTATGGAGATCAAGTGCTGTTCAGGATACCTCTTCATTTTGTTCTCCTGTCTTAATCGACCTGCCCGCACGTAAAATCCTGGTTACCACCTCACACCATTATATTTTTGGACTCGATTGTAAAAATGGCGACCTCCTCTGGAAATACAAACTCAATGGTTTTGAGGCTGAAGGGGACCATTGCAATACGCCTGTTTATTATAAGGGAAGCATCTATTATGTAGCTGGCGACAGGAACGGCCAGGGGGCGGTTAAACTGGAATTATCAGAGGATGGAAGTAGTATCAGGGAGGCGTGGATAAAACCCCAAATAAAAAACATTTTCGGGGGATTTGTCATCACTGATAACCATCTGTTTACAACTGTTAAAGCGAACTACCTTAAAAAATTAGAATTAGCACGGGGAACGGTTGTCGATTCTGTGAAAACAAGCGCTGGCGGACTCATTTTTGGGGATAACAAATTCATTTGTTATGGGAATAACGGTGATTTAAGCCTGATTAATTACGAGAATAAGAAGTTCGATTCAGGTGGAAAAATAAAAATCGACAAAGGAAACCTTCAACATTTTGCGCATCCCGTTCTGGCCGATGGGATATTGTATATCCGGCATGGCAATGTATTAATGGCCTATAAAATAATATGATACTAAGCATTATGAAACGTCCGGCACACATGGTCCTGCTGTTTTTTTTGGCAACCGTCGTTAAAGCTCAGGACCTCACCATGACCTTCACCGGCAATGGTGCTTCAACTCATGTGGAAAGCATAACGGCAACGAATCTGAATACCCGCCAGAGCATTAGTTTCCCCGGAAACGATACGCTGTTTCTCACTTCAGGGAATGGAATACCTTCCGGTTCCGTTCTGGAGTATCAGGATCTGGTCTTTCCCAATCCCTTTTCCGGACAAGCAACCTTCAGTACCTATATCAGCCAAAATCAGTTAATTACTTTAATGATCCGGAGTTTCTCCGGTCAGGTGATCACTGCTTTTCATGGCACTGTCGGATCCGGAAAACAAGCATTCTCGATTCAGATGAAAACCCCTGGTATCTATTCGCTCAGTTTAGCAACAGACCGGGGGACAATCAGTCAAAAAATGATTTGCATGAACAGCGAAAATGGGGAAAATGGCATTCAATACCTGGGATTACTACCAGACAACCAAAACACTCAGAACCCTTCTGACAAACCGGGATTAAAAAGCCACGAAACCCGATATTCCCTGGGATTCACTGTAGGCGATGTAATTCATTATAAGTGTTCCAGCGGTGAGTATACAACTATCATAACGGATTCTCCTGTCAGTTCTGTTAATTATCAGATCGAATTTGTCGAATGTGCCGATGATGACGGTAATTTCTATCCTGTAGTTAGCATCGGCGGGCAAACATGGATGGCTGGAAACCTTGCCTTTCTTCCCAAGGTGAATCTTTCAACCCAGGGTTCTGAAAACACTCCCCATTTGTATGTTTACAACTATCAGGGGACAGACGTAGGTTCTGCCCGCACGACGGATAGTTTTAAAACCTATGGTGTTCTGTATAACTGGTCTGCTGCGTTGATTGCCTGTCCGGCTGGCTGGCATTTACCTTCAATCCAGGAATGGGATTGGATGACGGATTTTTCACAAGCTTCGGAGCTGACCGGTTTTGATGCTATGCCAGGAGGTGTCCGTCAGGCTGATGGCAATTATAATTCCCAAGGAAAATCGGGAGGTTTTTGGTCTTCAATGGATACTGACTTATCGGAGGCATTCAGCCGGAATCTGGATTTTGAAAATGATCTCGCCAGCAGAATCGTTGAGGGAAAGAGCACCGGCCTTTCTGTTCGTTGCGTCAGGGACCCGGGCAATTCCGGACTGCTTCCCACAGTTAATACGTATCCTGTTACCGGCATAACCTCATTTATAGCAGAAGGGGCAGGAAATCTCATAGCCACCAATGCAGAATCCGCTTCTGAGCGTGGAATCTGCTGGTCGACCAGCCCGAATCCAACCCTGTTGGACCATTCTACCAGCGCATCAGCAGGACTTGGCGTTTATTCGGTTGCTCTCGACGGACTCTCAGCCGGAACCCAATATTATTATCGTGCTTTCGCTACAAATTCAGCAGGAACCGGATACGGCGCGGAGTTGAGTTTCACGACCCTTGAAGGAGGATCGTTTACGGATTCAAGGGATTCAAAATCCTACCATTATGTCAAAATCGGGGACCAGTCTTGGATGGCTGAGAATCTGGCCTATCTGCCAGTGGTTAGCACGGCCGCAAGCGTTTCCGGGCTCAATCCTCATAATTATGTTTACGGATATGACGGAACGAACGTAAATACGGCAAAAGCAGGGGCCAATTATTCAACCTACGGGGTTCTTTACAACTGGCCTGCAGCAGTAACCGTATGTCCGGCTGGCTGGCACCTGCCAAGCAATGCCGAATTCACGCGCCTGGTTAATTATGTGGGTGGTGAAGCCATTGCAGGATTTAAAATGAAATCCCGGAAGGGTTGGAATGATAACGCCGGAGCCAACGGCAACGGTGATAATTCATTTGGTTTTTCGGCATTGCCGGGAGGCGATATCGAAGGCACCGGCATTTTTCTCAACGTAGGAAACTACGGTTCTTTCTGGACTGCAGATTACGACGGGCCATCGAATGGCCGGATGTGGCTGCTTGATAATTTTAATGTCGGTGCTTTTCTGCACTCCTACCCAAAAAGCATAGGTGTTTCGGTGCGGTGCATAAAAAACTAAAAATCCTCATCCATTGCCACATAACCCTTTGAATTGACCAGTTTCACCTCATCAATAGCCCCCAATCCCGAGAAATTGAAATGAATACCCTTTATTTTGCCAATATCAGCAACCTGGTCTGAAGAGTAGATCTTTGATTCTCCGGAATATATTGCCACCGTATTACCCGAAACAACTGACCTGAAAGGGACCCATCCTCCGGAAACGTATTCGAAGGCCGTCAGCTCGGGGTAGGTGGTCATGGCATCTGCACCTGAAAAACTGAGCCTGAAATAGGCCGAGCATCCGAGATCCCCGATGGAAAAGAAGTGCTTGCCGTTTTCACCAATTATAAAAACCGTGCAAAAGCTGCAAGGTTGCGTTCCCAGTGCGGTTGGCGGATTGCTGATCCTTCCGGAAATGGTATAGTCGGTGCCGTAAATCGAACCCAGGTCTTTTACATAATAATAACTGGTAAGAATCTCGCTGTTGGGTGCAAGATTTTGGGTGTTAATCATGGGCTCGGTGACCTGCAGAACTCCCTGTTTGATGATTTCACTGTTCCGGATGTACAAAGGAACCAGCTGAAGTCCGTTATGCCGCAATAGTGCCGTCCAACCCGAAGTTTTTATGTAAACCTTCTGTTCCCCGATGACTTTCGAATCAGCAATTAGTTTGCAATTGTGCACCCCGGGATAACAATAGATGGCTGAAGTTCGGTTTAGGTCGGGGTTCAGGCTGATACTCTCCTCGGGATTCCAATAAAGCTGCAGCCAAAGTTTATCGGGTTTGTAATTCCCCAGATCATATTCAACCTGCACGGTTGCAGGAACTCCGGTAATTTCACGGTTAGGGATCCTGAACTTGATTTTTGCCGGATTAATAGAGCGACTCGACACAAGGGCCCAGATACCAAAAACAACTGCCAGAATCAGGATCGCTGATCCCGTGATATATAATCCGGGAATCCGCTTTTTTGGAACCCTTGCACTTTGTTCAGTGAAAACACCCGACTGCGAGATATCCGCACAGGTGCTGTAAGAATGCCAATTATCAAACCCCACGAATTGAGCCAGTGCATCGAGTGTTATTTTCTGGGGATTCCGGCCGGAGGTTCCTTTATATAGCCTGATTAGCGTAGACACACTGAGGATGATCCGGGTTTTCTGTTCGATCAGCATGCTGAGCTGTTCGAAATCCCGCTTTGTCCATTGTCTCCAGTCTCCTAAACCCGATTTCTCGGCAACCAGGGAAAGGCATTTGGTCAGTTTGGTATCGCTACCTGTCATAGGCTTAAAAATAATCCGAATCTAAAATTATACAATAAAATCCTGAATGGGCTCCCATTCGTAAAATACTGAGGTGTAACTGTATAATTATGGTTCACTTTTAATCAGGTTTTGGAATACCTTTGGACTTCATGAAGTAAACCCGATGAAGTCCAGCCTCTTTAAAGCCTCCCTGGTCATCCCGGCTGCGGCCCTGATGTCCTCCTCGAACACTCCGGTTCGGAAAGAGAAGCCCGATATTCTGTTCATCGCCGTCGATGACCTTCGACCTGAACTCGGCTGCTATGGCTCCCCTCATGTGATTAGTCCAAATATCGACCGGCTCGCCCGGATGGGTGTCGTTTTCAACAATGCCTACTGCCAGTCGGCCGTTTGCAATCCTTCGCGGGCCAGCCTGATGACAGGATTGCGGCCGGATTCTCTGAAGGTATGGGACCTCAAAACTGATATGCGGTCGGTGGCGCCTAACGTGATGACCCTGCCGCAATACCTCATGCAGAACGGCTATTTCACCACTGCGGTTGGAAAGATCTATCATAACATTTTCCCCGACAGTCTCTCCTGGAGCGAACCGGAAATGCATATTAAGGGATTCCCTTTCGATCCGGATGCGGTGTATTTCAGCGATGAAAACCTCGCACAGATTGAAAAGCGGAAACGGGAAATCATCGCAAACCACAACGAGGCGAAGTTCATCGACCGCCTGGGCGAATGGTATGTCAAGGCAAAGGCTACCGAATGCGCGGATGTACCGGATAACGCTTACTATGACGGGGCTCAGACCGACTACGCCGTGAAGAAGTTAAGAGAATTAAGGGAGATTAGAAAGGGAAAGGAGGGGGGGAAGCCGTTCTTTTTTGCGGTGGGATTTTACAGGCCTCACCTGCCGTTCAACGCTCCGAAGAAGTACTGGGACCTGTATGACCGGGCGAAAATTCCGCTGGCCGATAATCCGTATCTGCCTGCTAATGTGCCATCAATGGCTATCAGCAATAATCAGGAGCTGCGTGGCTACATCGACTGCAAGCAGCTGCCAACCGCCCTGAACGGTGCGGTTTCAGAGGATACTGCCCGCTTGCTCCGGCACGGTTATTATGCATCGGTCAGCTATATGGATGCGCAGGTGGGCCGCCTGCTGGACGCCCTCGAAAAAGAAGGGCTCCTGGATAATACAATCATCGTGCTATGGGGCGATCATGGCTGGAAGCTGGGCGAACACCGAAGCTGGGCCAAGATGACGAACTTTGAGATCGACACCCGGTCACCGCTAATCATCAGCGCACCTGGACGAAAAGCAAATGGCAAATCCACAAGCCGTCTGGTTGAATTTGTTGACATATTCCCCTCCCTGTGCGAACTGGCCGGAGTGCCGGTCCCCCCCGGACTGGCCGGTAAAAGCACGGTTCCGCTCCTCGATAACCCCCGGGCGCCCTGGAAACCTGCCGCCTACAGCCAGTACCTCCGCGAAGGCGGCTGGCGCGGACCTGATGGGATTACCTATATGGGTTATACCGTAAGAACCGAACAGTTCCGCTATGTGGAATGGTACAACTGGG
>MEOR01000069.1 GCA_001769295.1 Bacteroidetes bacterium GWF2_49_14
GCCGTCCTGCGGGCGTGCACGGTGGCATCCCCGGCCTGAAGACCGGGGTTACTGATGTCTGCCGGGGATGGTTTGTTTCAATATCGGGATGAATCTGAATTCCGAGGTTATTTGGGATAATCCCTGATAATTAATTCCCTGATATACTGTTCAATACCAAATGAATCGATATCATAAACCGGTTCCAGTAGTGAAAAACCGGCAGGCATGCGGTAGTTTTTTCCGTTCGAAAGATAGCTGAGTGCATCCCTGGTTTTTAACAGACGGTTAGAATATTCTGAAGCAGCTTTTATCATGTCAGGAAGTGAAATGCCATGCCTAAGGATTGAGTAAATGTCATAATAGTCCCGGAACTCACTTCTTCGCAGGATGAGTTCGATCTTCATAGCGCCGATGGCCGCGAGATCGGCTGCCACGATATTATTCTGAATAGTAACCGGAATCCGGACAGGACTCAGGTTCCCTGGTTTAGACATGAATGTAACCCTGACTCCATTAATCAAAAAGTTAACCTGATCAAAGCCAAGTACATCTCTCGACTCCAGGACACCAATTGTGCTTAGTTCCCGCTCAATTGCCGGCCAGTTCACGCTCGGTTTGTCTTTTTTTAGGTTTTTCGACCAGATACAGAAATCCAGATCTTCGCTTTTTCTATGGCCGATTTGTAGAGAAAGAGCTGTTCCACCGATCAGGGTGTAGTCCTGGATACATTCCAGAACCGAAACCTTAGAAAAAATTTCCTTAGTATTTTTTGCTAATCCTTGCATTGTAACTCCTTGTTACGAGCCCTGACAAAGTCGTTAATATACCGGTCAGGGTCCTTTATGCTGAACAGCCATAATGCATACAAACGGTTTAACCCGTGGTATTGGGGCTCCTGTCTCAGCATTTTATCCCTCCAAATTTTTTTGATCACGGGGACCGGATACAATTTAAAAAGGTGTAAAATCTCATCCGAATCCAAATGCATCAGGGTTGATTCGATCAGGGTCTCATCAGTGATCCGAGATTTCTTGTCCTGATCATAAGACCAGAAAACCTTCATCTCTTTTAGTTTTTCAACAAGCTGGCCTTTTACGTCCGAAGGATAAACCTTTTCTTCCCATTGCATCTCCCGGGCGATTTTAAACCCACAGGCAGTCAGGATTTTAATCCGGGTTTCCATTTCCAGCGTGTTCTCCAGGAACCTCTTCTTGTATGCTCTGGCCGTACCTTCCCTGATGCCGGAATTTTTATGCCAGCCCCGAATGCTGAATAATTTGCTTAATGATTGATCCGTTGTCATTATGAATACAAAAATATAAAATAACGTTACATTAAAGCAACGAAAAAATAAATATTTGTACTTGTCTTGTTGGAGCCCCTTATATCGTAAATCATAAATCGTAAATCGTCAATCTAGTTACTCACAGGTTGAAAATTCATCGGTAAACTCTGTATGATCTTCTTCATGGATTCGAGCGATGACCATAAAAGATCTCCGTTAAAGATCTGGTAATCCCCGTTGGGATAGAATTCGAGCTCGCCATTACCGATCACAAAAAGGGATATTTCATCATCCCAAAGTACCGCTGTATCCCGTTTATTTTTGAAAACGAGCAGTGAGTCATTGAATTTCATGCTTCTGCAGAAGGGCTTTTCAGTCTGGAGGGTATGAGTAAAGACCGGAAAGGGAAACTGGGGTGCATACGGCAAATACCCCGGCTGACCTGCTGCCTCATTAAAATAAAACACGCTGTCGATTAAAAACTTTGGCCGGTTCGCCTGGGCTTCGAGGGATGCCAGCCATTTGGCGACCTTACTGGAATCCGGGATGCCCGCTTTCAATACCGTATACTGGCCACGATGGAGGTCATTTCCGTACAGGCACGACAGGAAATTGCCCAATGAACCGGCATAGGCTTTGTGCCGGTTTGTATTCCACATCTCTGTCCTTACTGGTGATTCGGGCTTCATCTCTTCAAAAAGTGCGACGCCCTGATAGGTGAAAAAGCACTGGTTTTTACCGGCGGACCTAAATTGCTTGGTGTCGTTGAAAATGAAATAATCGAGGTAATAGGTGAGGGTATAGCCCAGCTTAAGGTTCTGAATAACCAGTGGCAAAGCAGCGCTCGCGATGACCCGGTCTCCCTCTCGCCTAAACCTGAGGCTCTCGGGGTTGACCAGCTTGCATTCATAATTTTTCGTATCACCCAGAAAGTACTGGTAAAAAATGCTCAGATAGTACCTCCGGTCGGCCGCAGCAGCCCGGTCGCGGTCACCGACGATCTCCACCTCCTTAAAGCCGAAAACCTTGGGATTCAGTGAGATATTTATTAAAGAGCCTTTATTCAAAGCCGATGCCAGCCACTCTTTTTTAAACCCATAACTCAGGTGGCTGAACGCCAGTTCGGTAGTTGACATGGGAATTTTGGCCAGCGTAAATTCCCCTTTTTCATTGGTCAGGGTGGCTATGGTGGTGTTGGGAACGAAGACGGTGAGGAACGGAATGGGCTCTTTTGTTTTGGCATCCACCACGACTCCGCGGGCGGTTAAAAAGCTCCCCTGTGCCATGAGTCCGGCACCCGGAGCAATGATCGCCAAAAAGAGACAGCAGAGTATGATTTTCGCTCGCATAATAATTTGTTTTAGATGCTGATTGAAAACAGGTTCGTAAAGATCTGACCGGTGGCCGCCTGATAAATAAAGTAGATACGGTTGTCGTAGACCCTGATTTTCTCGGCAAACGGGAATCCTTCAAGTCGCCTGGTCTGGATGACTTCCCCGGTTATCGTATCCAGCTCGCAAACAAACGGTGACCCGTTGACCCGATACGTGATATAGAGTTTGCCTGTTGCCGGGTCCTGTGCCATTTTCAGTTCGCGGGCATCATTATTCAGTTCAATATCAAGCCCGTTGCAGACGGTGAAATCGGAATTCAGGTTCCAGATCATCGAGTTGGTGGCTTCAAAAACAGTGAATTGACCATTCTGAAAAAACAACGAGGCTTCGACCGGTTTGTGAATAATGGTGCGGTTGAGGGCACTTACTGCAAAGTTGGTGCTGGATTGTAATGTCGCCTCTGTTGCTTTATCCGGAACTCCGCGGCTTACATTCCGGATACCTTCAATATTCCGGATATCTTTCGTGCTCATGTTCGAATAATCAGGATTATCCTTGCGTAATTCCTCAATCGTTTTGGGCTTGGGAATACTGGGCAGGGGCACAGCCAATCTGTCGGGTAGCTGTCCATGCTCGTATTGCCGGGCAGAGGCGGCGGTTTTAAAGAGGGAACGGTCGAATGAGGCAAAAACAGTATCGAGGGTCTTAGTCTCAAGCCGGGCCGACAGGAATTCGCAAATGCTGTGGGAGGGATTGAAAGTCCGATAGATGACCGTGTCGCCCCGCATAACCTGCAGATTAAAAAGGATATCCCCGGTTTCGGCAAGGGTGCCCGGGAATTCCGTCTGGATCTTATTGCCGGTAAGGGTCAGCTGATAGATGGAGTCCTGCCGGAAGAGAAGAACAGTGCCTGTGGGATCCTGAAATATCCGGGAATCGGGCTTCAGTTTCATTTTTGCGAGCAGTTCGCCGGATAGTCCCAGCACCCGCAGTTCGGGTTTCAGAACATTTTTATTCTCGTACCCGATTGCCCACACCCTGTGATCCTTGATGGCATAGTCGTGGATATAAAAACTTTGCGGCTTGAAATACCGGATATGCGATTGGGCGGTGATCAGTACCTCATCGAGCTTCATTGTTTTCGGTACCAGCTGGATGATCAGGCTGTCGGGGGATTGCTTGCTGATAATCAATTCCTTTGCGTGATAACTTACATGACTTGCCAGCAGTATCGCGGTTTGGGAGCGTAAAATCACCTCAAATCTGCCATCACTATCAGAAGAAGTTATGGGTATTTTGTTTAGCCTGATATTTGCCCCCTGCACCGGCTGGCGCGTTTCCGCATCAATCAGTCGGCCGGTGATCGATTTTTGAGCCATGGCGAGTGCGGGCAACCCCAGCAGCATCCCCAGCAAAAGGATGGCTGTTCGATGCTTGGACCAAGCTGCTTTCATACCTAATCGGAATAAAATGAGAATGATGAGCACAGGGGGATGATCAAAGGTACGAAAATTCTGTAGAGACGGATTATTATCCGTCTCTACCACGTCATTTGCCGGATGCCTGTAGAGACGGATTATTATCCGTCTCTACACCGCCCTTGCCTGGGGTGGTGGAATCCCCGGCCTGAAGGCCGGGGTTACTGATGTCTTCCGAGGTTTGATTATCAAGAAAATGCAATTTGTTTCTCATGGAAAATTTAAATTCTTTTTCTTATTATTGCAACTAATCAGTAGTTGCAAAACGGAAGCCTTAAGATGAAAGATGCAATTAAATATACGGAATACCTTGGCAGTGTTCATTTCAGTGCTGAGGATGATGTTTTTTATGGGAAGATTGAAGGGGTTGATGACCTGGTAACTTTTGAAGGAAAGACAGTTACTGATCTAAGAAGTGCTTTCATTGAGGCTGTGGATGATTACGAGCAACTTTGCAAGGAGACCGGCAAGTCAGGGTTGAAATCCTATAAGGGCAGTTTCAATATCCGGATAGCACCTGAATTGCACCGGGAGGCTGCAAGAAAATCCGTTGAACTCGGTATCTCGCTTAACCAACTAGTTGAGAAGGCAATACAGAAAATGATTGGTGCCTGAAGGTTCACCAATCCCAATTGATGACGAACCCCAGGTGACGGGTGTAACGTCCACGGGTCAGAGAGTCCTGCGATACAGGGGAAAGGGTTAGATTTTTATAATGGATAGTTTCCTTTGACCCAATCACGCCGATGGCCCCTGGGATATTTCCGTTCGGGTTGATTTTATCATCAGTTATCAGGTTATACCAATCGAGGTAACGGGCTAATGTGGTGTCAATTGCCGTGATCGAGAAGGAAAGATCGATAGGCTTGCGGAAATTAACCATTGGATCTTTCTTTATCTTGTGCTGCATGTCAGCGAAAAAAGGATCGGAGTAATAGTAATAATTGAACAGGTAATCGCTTTGCTCCAGGCTTTCAGGGATGATCCGTTCGCGGTGGCAGTATACCCGGGTTAGGGTGTCTCCTTTAATCAATACCTCCTGATAAGTTAAAGAAAATGCTATCTCGTATAAACCCACTAATGCGGCTTTGTTCCAGGTAAACGGGATCGGATCTTCATAGAAATAAAATTTCCTGAATCCGGGGCGTGGATTCAAAATCCAAAAAGAATCCATAAGAACGAACCGTGTGGTCAAAGTATCCGCAGTCTCCGGAATAATTATCACTAAATCATAACGACCTTCCTTTAATTTTGCATTTGATTGGTAACTAAGGTTTGGAAGAGGGGGAAAGTAGCCTGAATCACGAGCCTGGCCTTGAATAGATTCAAACATTATCTTACGGAGGACTCCGACTGGACGGAGATATACAATGGCATCCTGAAAAAAAATGTTTTCCGGATCAGAAGCCAGAATTGCTGGATCATCATAGCCACCGAAAGTTTTAGAAAGCTTAAGGTAGTGTATGGTATCTCTGATATCCAGAACCCCATAAACTACCGGAATGGACGGTCCCGGGGTAAAAACACTGATTTCGTCGGTACAACCTGAGAATACTGACGTGAGAAAAACATAGGCAATGATTTTCCTGTATCTCACCATTTGACAAATTTAAGGTGACGGGTTACCTGGCTGCCAGCGATGGAATCTAATGTTTTTTGGTTAAATGAGTGTCCAGCGGAGATGGCCTCTCTCTTTATAGCGAAAAGTCCGATACCATTAATTATGTTGGAAGCCTCCTTGATGTCAAAATCCGAATCATGGTTTAACGCTGCAATATACTCGCGATAGTCATCATTAATTGAGAGGATTACAATCGAAACGGACACAATTTTTCGATATTCCAGATCAAAGGGCTCTGGCTTATCCCTGAACCAAATCCGCATTTTTCTTAAAAAATCTTCGCCCGCAATGTCATATTCCATGCGATTGAAGTACGGTTGTTCGGGGTTGAGTGGGGAGATTTCGAAAACGGCATCGAAATGTTTGTAACTGATGCTATCGTAAAAATTGTCGGAGTAGCCAATCCTGAATATAACATTTTGAAACTCATCCGGATATCCCCACCAGCTGATCTCTTCCATTTTCTGTTCGAATAAGCCAAAAGTCTGAGGGTAATCTTTTCTGGGATATTCAAATTTCGCCGGATTTCGCACCATCACATGAGAATACGTCAGCGGAGCACCCTCATAAGCCTTGATTTTCAGTATTAAGTGGAGGGAGAATATGTACTCAGTTTCATCATCCTCGAACTCGAAATGTTCGCGACTGATGCCATAAACAAGATTGGGTTCTTGGGCAAACAATCCCGGTTCCTTGTTTCCGAGGATCATGGGTTCCAGGGTAACCCGGTTAAGCAAATATTCCTGCGGGGTCAGAAGTTCCAGCTCAACAACCGGATTTTCAAAGTACTGAATCCTCGGAACTTTGGCACAATCCTGGATGCTGCTGTTACAATGGAAAGTTTTAGTTAAACGGATACAATAAATGCTGTCGTCTGGATCAATAACCGCATAGACTACTGGTATCGGATCAGCCTCCGTATTCGGATTGAAGTCCTCCTCACAGGAAAAGGTGCCGATGGCGATACCGGCTCCTAAGATCAGGTTAATCCCGGTTCTTAACGCATCTGACATTAAACGCTAATTTGTTAAAATCCATTTTGTTACCCCATTCCAATGGCCAGAAGGTCCGCAGGGATGGGTTCTCATCAAGACTCCACTCTTCATGTTGTATACCTATCTTATAGTTATAGCCATATCCCCCAATACTCTGGTCAATCCCGTCCATATTTTGAACATGGTCTGTCACCCATAAATAGCCAATCTCCGGACGGTGAAATTTCTTATCTATCAGGGCGTAATACCCGCCAAAAATCAGATCAGTTCCCAGGTATCCTTCAATCCCAAGGTAATATTTTCCATCACCCCAACTAGAAAATCGATTCAATTTCCGCAGATCTTTAGCCGTTGTTACCCGCCAGCCGGGCGGACAGATTCCCTGATCGTAGTTCTGATCATATTCCGTTAGTTCGCCCCAGGTATAGTATCCGCCGTAAATATCAATTTTATCCTGAGTTGAGTCCACAACATATTTTTCAGTGATCGCATCCTTCCTGGGCAGGGTACCCGGATTAATGGCAATTCCGAATCTCAGGTTTTCAGCAAACCACCACAGCTCATCCACAAGAACGATCCGGTACATATTCCCATCGCGGGGGTCGGTGAAACTTGACTGGACGTGATTAGCCATAACCACGATTTCAGAAGTGTCGGTAGCCGTCAGTCCTCCTTCGTCAAGCGCTTCGGCAACAGCACTATAAGTTCCGGTTTGGTGATATTGCCAGAGGCTGACCGGGTTCTGTATGTATTCGGTATCCCAAGTCCCGTCACCGTCATAATCCCACCTGAATTTCAGGAACCAGATATGACTCTCATGATCAACTGTTGTGGAGCCATCGAATCTTACAAAAGTTGAAGTGTCCACAATGCTTGGGAAAATCGTGAAAGCAACTTCTGGTGGGGTGTTCGGTTCTTTCTCGCAGGAAATCAGGAAAGAAATCGGAATTATAATAAACAAAACTGATTTCATTTTTGTCAAACCTTAGGATTTGTGGAAAATATTCAAATATCCAAGGGACAACCAAAGGTACAAAATTTCGTGTAGAGACGGATTATGATCCGTCTCTACGAATAGTTTTATCCTTTGTTTTCCTATCTTGGATACAAAATCATCCAGTATGAAAAACCTATCGTCATACGTTATAGGGACATTATTCCTGATCGCTATCTCCGGCTGCGGAGACAAATCAAGTAAACGGAATGCCGGATCAGAAGGAGCCTTCACGGCTTATATCCAGGGACATACATCCGGGACCATCGGATCTGGCGAGTCGGTCCAGGTTTTATTGACCAACCCGGTGGAAGGGTACCTGGCAGGCGAGGAGATCAGGGAGAAATTGTTTGAGTTTTCTCCTTCGGTCAAGGGAAAGGCTTTCCTGACGGGCAATAGTGTGGTCGAATTCCGCCCGGATAAACCACTTAAAAACGGAACCCGGTATACTGTGAGTTTTAATCTGGCACGATTAGTTAACGCACCTCAGATCGATGGTATTTACTCTTTTGATTTTGAGGTAGTACCACTGGATTTCTCTGTGCTGAAAGGGAATATAGTCGTTGGAGCTTATGATCAGGAGGGGCTCCTGAAATATGAGGGCAGGATTTTATGCTCCGACCGGATCAGCCCGGAAGATATGGCCAGGATGTTTACGGCAAAAGGGTTGGGAATACCGGGTACTGTCCGGTTTGAGCCCATCGATGCCACCACGTTGCAGTATAGGGTCGATAGCATAAACCGGCCTGATGAACCGGATTCCTTTACGATTCAATGGAATGGGAGTAGCATTAAAATTAAAGAATCAGGAAGTTACGAGATTGTTGTTCCAGGTAAGAATGAGTTTAAAGTTTTGAATGTTAGTGTCGAGCATGGTGAAGAGCAGTTTATCCGGATCGATTTCTCCGATCCGCTTGACCCATCCCAATCCCTACAAGGGCTTTTTGTGTTGGGGGAGAATCTCGAGCTTCGCATTTCTCGTATAAATAACACGGTTTACCTGTATCCGGTGAACCAACTATCGGGGGAAGTGAAACTCTGGATTGAGGCTGGTATCCGAAGTGATAGAGGGAACTCGCTAAAAGCGAATGAGAGTTTCATGCTTGCCATGGAGGCTTCTGCTCCGCAGGTGGAGTTTATCGGTAACGGCAGTATCATGCCCGATTCA
>MEOR01000070.1:0-2127 GCA_001769295.1 Bacteroidetes bacterium GWF2_49_14
AAAAAGGATGATAATCCCAATAAAAAAGAGCCTTTCCACAATCCTTAAGCCCTGTGAAAATCAATTCTTCTGATTTGGTCAGGATATTGAAGCCTACAAATACCGATGTCCCTATAAATTCCACGGCGTTTTGCTCTTTTGAAATCAATTGGGAAACCTTCCGGTAACACATACCGGAGGTACCCATTCCGGAAGCCTCTAAATCGGAGTGAAAGTCCGAATAGATCTGAAAAAGATTGTCCCAAATGGAGAGCCATTGCTTCTGATGGTCTGAAGGTTCCCTTCCAAATGAACTCCAAAAGGTTCGAATCCTTTCACGAAGGTCCTCATCTTCAGCAAGATTGTAAAACTCATCAATATTCTTCAGTTCTTTAAGTGCATGGAAAACCAGTTCAGGTTTTACGAGATACTTGTCAACGTCATCAAAGTCGGTCAGGAGGATATCACCAAAATCAATAAAAGAGGCAAAACTCTCTATCTGTGGCATCTGTTTGCTGACAACTTTGTAAAGGCAGGCAAGTTGAGTTAAGGGGTCCGCCTCCCTGATTCCGGAAAGGGAAACAATCCAATCATCAATACTAAAAATTGATGGCGCCCAGATCGGCTTTTTTGTCAGTTTTAAAAGTTCATTCCGAAACAAACCGCCAGCCCTCCGGTTTGGGAAAACGATTGTATAATCCTTAAAATTACCTTGGGTAATCCGGAAAAGATCTTCAGCAACAAGTGATAGAAAAGATTTCAATTTTTAAATCCGATAGAAACAAATTTAGTCTTTTTGGCCAATCCCGAAACTTATGGACAGGTTGAGTTGTTCAATTTTCTATCTTTATCCAAACCTAGCATATTCGTATGGACAAGCATGATTACCTGAGCCAGGCTGAACCGGGGATGATCGAACAGGTTTACAACGATTACCTCAAGGATCCTTTTTCTGTTGAGCCGGACTGGAGGAAGTTTTTTGAAGGTTTTGAATTTGCACGACTCAACGGCACTTCGCCGGGCCTGGGGACTGATAGTGTGGATGAGGAATTCAAGGTTATTGACCTTATCGACTGGTACAGGATGCGGGGGCACCTTTTCACCAGGACCAACCCGGTAAGGGAAAGAAGGAAGTACTACCCCACCCTAGATATTGAAAACGTCGGATTATCAGCAAATGACCTGCCCACCCTGTTTCAGGCCGGCAAGCAGATCGGATTAGGCCAGACTTCACTGAAAAACATTGTTGACCATCTTCAGGAGACCTATTGTCAAAGCGTTGGGGCGGAGTTTATGTTTATCCGGAATCCGGTCATTCTGGAATGGCTTTATAAAAAAATGGAATCTTCCAAGAACCGTGCCCTCTATAGTCCTGAGGAGAAGATCCATATTTTTGAGCATCTGACCATGGCAGTCGGGTTTGAAAAATATATCCACAAAAAATTTGTCGGACAGAAGCGATTTTCACTCGAAGGAATAGAAGCCCTGATACCCGCACTCGACTGGGTCATTGAAACCGGTGCAGGAATGGGAATCAAGGAATTCGTTATCGGGATGGCACATCGTGGCCGGCTGAATGTAATGGCAAACATACTTAAAAAGCCCTATTCCGATATTTTTCGCGAGTATAAAGCCACTGATTACGAAGAGGGGGTAGAGTTAGGCGATGTTAAATATCACCTCGGATACGACCGGCAAATCTGTACGGATACCGGCCACGAAATCCGGGTGGAACTGCTCCCAAATCCGAGCCATCTTGAAACGGTGGGTCCGGTTGTCGAAGGCCTTTCAAGGGCACGGATAGACAAGATATTCAGCGGTGACGGAACCCGGCTGGCGCCGATACTGATTCACGGGGATGCCGCCGTTGCCGCGCAAGGTGTTGTTTATGAGGTCATACAGATGTCCCAGCTTCCTGGTTATAAAACTGGCGGTACGATCCATATTATCCTGAATAATCAGGTAGGTTTTACAACCAATTATCTGGACGGCAGGTCCAGCACCTACTGCACCGACGTGGCAAAAGTGGTAAAGGCTCCGATTTTCCATGTTAACGGCGATGATGTGGAAGCACTCATTTATACCATCCGGCTGGCAATAGAATTCAGGCAGGAGTTCGGTCAGGATGTGTTTGTCGATATCCTGGGT
>MEOR01000070.1:2175-2675 GCA_001769295.1 Bacteroidetes bacterium GWF2_49_14
CCGCTATTATATCAGGCTATCGAAAAACATCCCGATGTACGGCAGATTTATGGTGAGAAACTGGCCTCTGAGGGAGTCCTCGCTGCAAGCAAACGGGACGAAATCATACACCGGTTTGAGGATTTGCTGGATGAAGCCTATAAGGTGGCTGCGGCAACTGAAACAATCCGAATAAGGCCGTTCCTGCTGGATGACTGGAAAGGTTATCACCACGCGGGGGCTGAGGAATTCTTTGAGCCGGTTAAGACCCATTTGACCGTTAAGAAAATCAGGGATTTAGCAGGAAAGATAAACCACCTGCCAGAAGGATTGAACTTTTTTCAAAAAGTTCATAAGATCGTTGAAGCCCGGGTCAAAGCAGTGGCTGATAACCAGCTCGACTGGGCCATGGGTGAGTTGCTCGCCTATGCATCGCTTCTTGAAGAAGGACGACCGATCCGGCTTTCGGGTCAGGACACCGAACGGGGAACTTTTGCGCATCGACATGCAGCGCTCGTTCA
>MEOR01000070.1:2739-5227 GCA_001769295.1 Bacteroidetes bacterium GWF2_49_14
GTATACAATTCACTCCTTTCTGAATACGGGGCACTCGGTTTTGAATATGGCTATGCACTGGCATATCCGGAATGTCTGACCATCTGGGAGGCTCAGTTCGGTGACTTCTCGAACGCCGCCCAGGTAATCATTGACCAGTACATCAGTTCGGCGGAAGAAAAATGGGGACTCCAGAACGGGCTCGTCATGCTGCTTCCGCATGGATTCGAAGGACAGGGGCCAGAGCACTCTTCGGCCAGGATCGAGAGATACCTGGGCCTTGCTGCCCATCATAACATGAGTATAGTAAATCCGACAACTCCGGCAAACCTGTTTCACGTCCTGAGACGACAGGTTCTGCGGCATTACCGGGTACCCCTGATTGTTTTCACCCCTAAAAGCCTGCTCAGACATCCTGAATGCACCTCACGCATTGAGGATTTCTCTACCGGCGGATTCAAGGAAATAATTGACGATCCCGATACAGACCCGGCTGAAGTAAAAAGAATCGTTTTCTGCTGGGGTAAGATTTATTACGACCTGATAAAACCCAAGCGCGAATGGAAAGCCCGGGATATCGCCCTGGTCAGAATCGAGCAGATGTTCCCATTCCCACACGAGCATATGCGTGAAATTATCGGGAAATATCCGAACGCAGTTCTGCATATTTGGGTTCAGGAAGAGCCTGAAAACATGGGAGCCTGGAGGTTCCTCCAGAATGAGGTTAAATACATAGATTGGGTCCCGGTTTGCCGAAAGCCTAGTGCATCTCCGGCAACCGGGCTGAACCGCATCCATCAGATTACACAGCAGGAACTGGTGGATAAAGTATTCCGAAAATGCACCTGTGAACTTAAGAATGTTTACTGCGGTCTGCAATGTGTTGATGGTAAATCCAGATTGGACATCTTAAAAGAATTTGAATACTTATGATCGAAATAAAGGTTCCCTCACCCGGAGAATCGATTTCTGAAGTCGAGATCGGCAGCTGGTTGGTCGAGGATGGCATGTGGGTAGAAAAAGACCAGGAAATTGTTTCCCTTGAGAGTGAAAAGGCCAGCCTGATAGTTAATTCCCCGGAGGCAGGCGTGATTCAGATTTCCGTTCCGAACGGCACCAGGGTCAATGTAGGCAGTACAATTGCAAATCTGGATACCGCAGGAAAACCTGCAATTAAAAGCACACCGGCTCCAGAACTCCCAAAACCGGTTGCTGAAGCACCAGCTGTAAAAGTTGTTGAACCCGTTGCCGCCACTTTTGCTGATCCGGTAAGAATAACCCCTGTGGCAAGGGAAATCATGCAGGAGAATCAACTCACAACAGTGGACGTTTTAAACGGGCTGCGACGAATCTCCAAAAATGACGTACTTAAGGTTCTTGCTTCCGCCCCTCCGGTTTCTGCGTCGGAGCCCCTGGTTTCTGAACGGACCGCTGACCGAAAGCCGATGAGCCTGCTGAGAAAAAAACTAAGCGAACGGCTGGTTGCAGTAAAAAACCAGACAGCCATGCTTACAACTTTCAATGAAGTTGACATGGGCGCTGTTATGGATTTACGCAATCGTTATAAAAAGGAATTTGAAGAAAAGCATCAGGTAAAACTTGGGTTTATGTCCTTTTTTACGCTGGCGGCAACCAGGGCCCTTAAGGCATTCCCTCAGGTCAACTCCCAGATTGACGGGGATGACATTATCGGGTTCAATTACACGGACATAGGAATTGCCGTGCAAACCCCTAAAGGGTTGATGGTTCCTGTACTCCGGCAAACAGATTCGCTTTCGCTTGCAGAAATTGAGATCGGTATCGCCCTGCTGGCAAAAAAGGCAAGGGACAACCGCATTGCGATAGAGGACCTTCTGGGAGGAACCTTTAGCATAACCAATGGCGGTGTTTTTGGATCCCTGTTATCCACTCCGATTCTGAATCCGCCGCAATCGGCGATCCTCGGCATGCACAATATTGTGGAACGACCGGTTGCACTTCATGGACAGGTAGTTATCCGGCCGATGATGTATCTTGCCTTATCCTATGATCACCGGATTATCGATGGAAAAGATTCTGTTGGGTTCCTGAAGGGGGTCAAGGAGATGATCGAGAATCCGGTTATGCTTCTGGATCCAACGGGAATGGCAGAAAAAAGTCTTCTTGGGATTTGACCTCAACAAGTTCAGGAGGATCCAGATACAGCAGAAATCCCCGGACATTGTCGTACCCCATTCTTTCCAGGGTTTTCCTGTAGCCTTCCAGTTGCTTTCTGTGTGATGACTCTGCAAGTCCCGTTTTGTAATCAAGGACTACAGTTTCATTACCCCGGATCATAACCCTGTCAGGCCTGCGCTCGCCTGAATCCGGCACCAGAATGACGGGCTCATTTCTTACTTCCCAGGTTCCGCCAAACCAATCACTGATCTCGGGCATTTGAAGGATCGGGCTGAGGCTTTTCCTCACTTTCGACAAATCCCCGGGAAGAATCTCTCCCCCGGCAAGAAGTCTGCTGACCGCCGCTTCAATA
>MEOR01000070.1:5284-5873 GCA_001769295.1 Bacteroidetes bacterium GWF2_49_14
GAGTTATTTCTGCTTTATGTCGAAAAACCGAAAATCCGGTTACTCCAATTCCAATGTGTTCAGGTGCCATCGCGGAATCCGGATTTCTGAAATCCGGATCACCAATCCTGTATATTTCCTGCCCGGGCTGAATTTCAAGGCTTGAAAAAACCGCGTCCGCAACAGTTTTTTGAGTGGCCCCGTAGGGACAGAATGCAATGAGAACATCGGTGGCACGGGTAAAAGCAACATAGAGCAGATTCAGATTATCCAGGGCCGCTTCCCTCTTCTCTGTGAGATAATTCTCAGCAAAGCAGGTCCTTTCCAGTGAAGATGAATATCTTACAGGGATCATGCTGACAGAACTGAATGGAGTTCCGGCTGTTGGTACCCAAATCCAGGGTCCACGCTGGGCGCTATGATCAAAAGACCAGTTGCAAAAGGGAATTATAACCACCGGGCTGGATAACCCCTTTGCTTTGTGAATGGTCATGATTCTCATGGCGGCTGCCTGGTTCTCAGTTACCAGCATCTTTTTCGATCCGGTAACCTCCCACCAATCCAGAAATCCTGCAACATGCCCTGAGGAGCCTGCACAAAAAGCCTTAAC
>MEOR01000070.1:5883-24021 GCA_001769295.1 Bacteroidetes bacterium GWF2_49_14
AACTGAAACAAATACTGCAAGTCATCCTGGTCCTGATCCAACCGGAATGCCGGCACAACCAGGTCAAGTACCGACAGGGGATCGTAATCTGTCAGGATATCCAATCTTCCTGCCAAATCTGATTTAGCCGTCCCTTCATTGTCCGGTGGCGGAATCTCACCGGGAAACAGGCGGCGTTGAAGTTCCCAGTTTAACAAATCAAGATAGTAATATGATTTTGTAGATATATATCTGAATATCAATAATATAATTTGAACCACTCCTGACGATTCAATACGGAAGACATCAGCTGAAACAAATGACCAGGGGGCCATTTCCTTATCGGGATTTTTACTCCTGTACCGGGTAAGGATTTCACTGATCAGGTCTGCATCCCTGTTCATTCGGACCAGGAACAGGATATCCTCCTGCCGGTAACCCTTATTTTGCAGCAAATCCTCAACGATAAGGGGCAGGCGTTCCTGTATCTGTTCCCGCCAGGATTTCTCCTCGTTCTTTGCATTTATAAGGTGCATCTCAACCAGGCCTGTGAGATCCGCCTTTAACCCCTCGTCCTGTTTTGCATCGTGATACACTTCAGAGATGCTGCTTAGAGCAGAAAAGAGATGATTATTAAACCCGATAATGGATTTCCGGCTTCGCTGGTTTTTGGTCAATGGGGTTATTGACGTACCAAAGCGCTTCATTTCCTCCGCTGCCTTATGATGTATCAGCTTCCAGTTGCTGTTCCGCCACCGGTAGAGTGATTGCTTGGCATCCCCAACCACCATGCTCAGGCCGCCCTCAGCGAGGCTGTTTTCAATCAGGGGGCTGAAGTTCTTCCACTGAAGATCTGACGTATCCTGAAACTCATCAATCAAATAATTCTTGAAATAAATCCCGGTCTTTTCAAAAATGAAGGGACTCGGATTATCCCTGATAATGGTCTGAATCATTGGCTGAGTCAAGGTCAGTAATATCTGATTCCGGTTCTTTGAATCTTCCCTTAGATACCGGATCAGGTACGATGAGAACCATAAGGCGAAAAGGTTGCGGTTAACCGCTTTCGCAGAGAGATAATCGGTACGACTGCGGTTAAAGTGGTCAAGGGCATCATGCATAAGCCGGTTTAATTCCGGATAGACATTGGCTTCGAGTTCCGCCTTGCGCGGATTATTCTTCACGATCCATTTCGACGGATCGTCCAGACAATTCGTTGCACGGCTATTTGGTTCCTTGTCAATGTCAAGTTTATACAGGAATCCTGCCGGGCCTCCGGATCCGTACTGAAAATCAGCGGGAGTGCAGCCTGTGCGGCTCAGATGGTCCCGGGTCCTTTGCCTGATGGAGTCCGCGGTTTCACGAAATTGACGCATGATCAGGCGCGCCTGGTTTTTAACCTTCCGTATTTTGTCCTCAGTCAGTGCCTCGGAATTATCGGCGAGAATCAGGGTAAGTATCTCCTCCTTCAGGAGTTCAAATCCGGTACTGATGAGTTCTTTTTCCAGCTTCTGCCATTTCTCCCCCTCCTCCATCCTTTCGGTAATCCAATCTGTGAGCCATTCCTTGAGCGGAGGATCAGTCAGGACACGTTTAAACACATCCCTGGCAAAATCAGCAAGCACTTTCTGGTTGTCCAATTCAAGTTGGAAAGAAGGTACCAGGCCGGATTCCCTGGCAAAATTTCTGAGGATTCCCTGAAAAAAACGATCGATGGTCTCGACAGAAATCCGGGAATAGTCGTGCAGCATCATGGTTTTTATCCGAGAGGCACTATTGCTGATCCATTCCTGGTCTTTTCCAAGCGTGTCGCGCAAGACCGGGAGGTAATAGGAGTGCGAAGGGTCTTTATGGAGTTGGTCAAGGACGCTGAGAATCCTACCTTTCATTTCTCCGGCAGCCTTATTCGTAAAGGTGACTGCAAGGATTGACCTGTAGTTGGCAGGATTCTCAAAAACCTTGAGCAGGTATTGCAGAACCAGCTCAAAAGTTTTGCCTGATCCGGCTGAAGCCCTGTAAATCAAGAATTTTGACAAGTGGAACTGTTTTGATCGGGGAATTTACAAAATCCCTGACTATTTCCGGGTCAGGAAATCCGGCTTATCGGGATTAAAGCTCAGTTCATCTGACGCCTTTCGGACTGATTCCGTCCTGCCCGCCTCGTACCAGATGCTTCCTGAATGATCCCAGGTCTGGATTTTTCCTGTGGAGGCCAGGTCAAGTATCCACGGCATAAAACCAAAGACAGTCTCATCAGGAAACATTTTTAATAACTGAGGTGACATGACGTACACTCCGCTAAAAGCGGTATATGCCAAACCCTTTACAGAATCGCGTGTAATGATTCTGACATGCCGCTCTGCATATTCCCAGCCACACAGAATCCCGTTTCGGTCAACCAGAAGGTGTCGTGTTGTGGGCCGGTCCATTACTGCTAAAGTGGCCAATGATCCAGATTTCCGGTGGTGGGTGATTAAATCCTGATAATTCAGGTTAGTGAGGATATCGACATTATGGACAAGAAAACACTCCTCATTTTCAAAATGATCGGTTGCCTTTTTGATGGCGCCCCCGGTATCGAGCAGAAGCTCTGATTCATCGGAAAAACTTATATCCAGTCCGAATGATTGTTTTGCCCGGATAAATTCCCGGATCTGGTCGGGGAAATGGTGCGTATTGATTATGATGCTCCGGATACCGGCACCTGACAACTGCCTGATTACAATTTCAAGCATGCTGTAGCCGCCGATTTCGACCAGTGCTTTAGGAATAGTATCTGTTAATGGTTTCAGGCGTGTTCCGGTTCCGGCAGCAAGGATCAGTGCTTTCATAATCAGGTATGATTCTTATGAATTTCCGAGATAACTCTTTTCATTCCCGGGCAATGCGGAAGTTCGCAAAGCACTTTCCAGAGTTCAGGAACAGTGCACTCCAGGCGAAAGGCAGCAGTGACCTGTTCTAGGTTACTCATGGCAGGGGGAATGCTGAGCAGGAAGGATTTCTTTTTTTCAATCAATCCCCGGAAACCAAAAGCACCAAGGGCTTGCATCTTGCGAATCAGAATAAAACCAGCATAGAACCGGTCCAGCATTCCGGACCACTCATCCCGGTAGGACGCCAGTTTCTCACGATACTGTCCGTACAGGTGCGAGCGTTCATCGGCCGAGAATCCGGCTTTGGCGTCATAAAGGAGGGAAGCCAGATCATAGGCAGGGAATCCCATCCTTCCACCCTGAAAATCTATGAATCCCGGATTCCCGTCGCGGAGCATGATATTCCTCGACTGGAAATCCCGGTAAAGAAAAAAGTCCTGCGAAGCCAGGCAGAGAAAGTCGGAAAAGGAGTGAAAATCGTCTTCGAGTGCTTGTTCGTCAAATGGAAGTTTAACCAGTTTCAGGAAGTTATACTTGAAATAGTTTAGATCCCACAGCATTGATTGTTTATCGAACGACTTCCTTGGGTAGGCCAGGGAATAATCCAAACCCTGGTGACCTTCAACCTGGATTTTTGGAAGCCAGTCGATGATCCGCCCCAAAACCTCTCCTCGCCTGATCCGGTCAGTATCTTCAGTTGATTGAAGCAAAGCGAACAGGTCGGTGTTGCCGAAATCTTCCTGAAGATACATTTCCCGATTATCGGAAATCTCTAAAATCTCAGGCATTGGCAATCCCTTTTGTCTGAAATGCCTTGCAAAACCGATAAAAGCTTCATTCTCCCTTAGATCGGAATAGAATACTGCAATGGCATTCTTTGTATCCCCTGCCAATCGGGCGTACAATCTATAAGATCCGGATTCGGGTATTGTGGAAATGGTCCGGACGGTTTCGCCGGACCATTTTTCAAATAAACGGACAAATTCTTCTTTTACGTAACCGTCAATCTCCATGGCTATTTGGCAACACTAACGGCTCTCGTTTCCCTGATTACAGTTATTTTCACCTGTCCGGGGTAGGTCATTTCATCCTGAATTTTCTTAGCGATATCATAGGAGAGTGTTTCTGCCTCCTTATCGCTAACCTTGTCGCTGCCGACAATTACGCGCAATTCACGTCCGGCCTGGATAGCATAGGTTTTCACAACACCCGGATAGCTTAAGGCCATATCTTCCAGTTCTTTCAATCGCTTAATATAGGATTCAACAGCTTCCCTCCGGGCACCCGGGCGGGCACCTGAGATGGCATCGCAAACCTGAACGATCGGAGCCAGCAGGGTTGTCATTTCTACCTCTTCATGGTGGGATCCGATGGCATTGCAGACTTCCGGCTTTTCCTTGAGTCTTTCGGCGATCTTCATTCCCAGCACTGCATGTGGCAATTCAGGTTCCTCCTCAGCAACTTTACCTATATCATGCAGCAGACCGGCCCTTTTTGCGGCCTTAGCGTTTAGACCCAGCTCAGCGGCCATGATGGAACACAGGTTTGCAACTTCTCTGGAGTGCTGCAGCAAGTTCTGGCCGTATGAGGAGCGATACTTCATTTTCCCCACCAGCCGGATCAGTTCCGGGTGAAGGTTATGTATTCCCAGGTCAATGCAGGTCCGTTTTCCGGCTTCCATCACCTCTTCCTCAACCTGTTTCTCCACTTTCTTAACCACCTCTTCAATTCTGGCAGGATGGATCCTGCCGTCGGTCACCAGCTGGTGAAGTGAAAGCCTGGCAATCTCTCTGCGAACGGGGTCAAATGCAGACAGGATGATGGCTTCCGGGGTATCGTCCACGATGATCTCAACACCGGTAGCAGCTTCCAGGGCACGGATGTTCCGGCCTTCCCGGCCGATAATGCGGCCTTTAATGTCATCATTGTCAATATTGAAAATGGTGACTGAATTTTCAATGGCCTCTTCGGTAGCCACTCTCTGGATCGTATTGATTACAATCTTTTTAGCTTCCTTGGTGGCTGACATTTTGGCCTCGTCGATGATTTCCGATATGTAACTCATTGCTTCGGATTTTGCATCCGCTTTCAATGACTCGACGATCTGTGATTTAGCTTCTTCAGCCGACAGTCCCGAAATTGCCTCGAGTTTATCTACAGCCAGCTTGTGTGATTTATCCAGCTCTTCATGCCGCTTATTAACCAATTCGAGTTGCTGGTTAAGGTTGGCCTTCACCACATCGAGCTCTTTACCCTTCCTCTGAATTTCCTCTATTTTCTGTGATATTGTCGCTTCCCGTTGATTGATCCGGTTTTCCGCCATAAGAACTTTGCTGTTCTTTTCATTGATTACCCGCTCATGCTCAGCTTTCAACTGGATGAACTTCTCCTTTGCCTGAAGGATCTTGTCCTTTTTGATCATTTCGGCTTCAGCTTCAGCGTCCGTAATGATATTCTTGGATTTGGTAAGGAGCATCTTGCGGCCGACAAAAAACGCGGCTGTACCTCCCGTTAGGAAGGCCAGGACTCCAATAATAAAATTTAACATAAATTGCTCATTATTAAGTGATTATATATAAAATGATATGATTTGTAATACATAAAAAACCCGTATTAATACCTTAAAGCAAGGAAAAACCCCAGTTATAAATGGATGGAGCAGCCAGTTTCTTCGGACTTCCAACGGCTTCATGAGAAGCTCTCCCGATAAATCGGGATAACCAAGGCCTGTCCTAGGAGACTATGAGCTTTGCTCCAATGTTAATCTTGTTGAGTTTTTACAGTGCTTAAGGATTAATACGGGCAATATTTTTATTCAAAGAACGCCTAGTTTTTTTGTATAAACTCTTCGAGTTCCTGTGAAATCTCCTCGACCGCTGCAGTCAGGGGAGCTTCACTGGTTTGTTCCTCCAATTCAATCAACTTTAAAACGAACTGAAAAGCTGCCATTGCCAGGAAGTCCTGTCCATCCTTGTCCTTGTAACGCTGTTGGTACTGACCCACCTTTTCATTTATGATCATGGCTGCTTTTCGAAGTTTCTCCTCCTCGTTCCGGTCGATGATCAGGGGATAGTAGCGACCTGCAATCTGAAGTTTGATATGGAAGCTGCTATCCACCTTTTGTTCTATTTATTTAAAAGAGCTATACATTCATCAATTTCCCGCACAATCCTTTTAATCTGGGCTTTAGCTGTTTCCCGGTCCTCAGTTGGTACGAGAACCGATTGAGCCAGCCTGGCCGTAGTATATTGCTGTTCGAGACTGCTAATTTCTTTTTTTTGTTTTTCTACTATGGTTATTAATTCATTTTTTTCAAGGATCAGACTTTCGTTTTCTTTCTTCAGTGCTAGGAATTTTGCCATCAGCAGACGTGCTTTATATTTCAATTGGCTGATGATCTCCTCCTGCTCAATCGTCATGATCCATTTTTAATACAAATATAACAAACGGATACCTGAATTCAAAATATCTCTGGAATTTGAACCCGATGATTATCTTTGAAGCCAATGAAACGAAGAGTATTGTTTTTACTGGCTTTCTTGGTCCCAGGGATCCTTCCCGCGAGGCATTCCGGCTTCTGTCAGAACCCGGTAGGTCCCGAGTCCGGAAGTCTTATCCTGCCCGTATCCATTCCCGTTTTTCTGGCTGGTAACTTTGCTGAACCCAGGGCGAATCATTTTCATTCGGGTATCGACATCAAGACCAACGGGTCTACCGGCATCCCGGTGCTCTCGGTTGCTGACGGAACGGTTTCCCGGATCAAGATTGAAGCCGGAGGGTATGGCAACGCACTTTATGTAGTGCACACCAATGGGTACACCTCGGTTTATGGTCATCTTCAGAATTTCAGCCACGAGATTGAGGAATATGTCAGAGCTGAGCAATACAGGCGGGAGTCCTTTGCGGTTGACCTGTTTCCGGAATCCTCTAGGTTTCCGGTCAAGAAGGGCCAGGTTATCGCTCTTTCAGGAAATTCAGGCAGTTCGGAGGGACCTCACCTGCATTTTGAATTGCGTGAAACCTCCTCGGAAAACACGATTAATCCCCTGGTCAAAGCGTACCAACTTACCGACAAGACCAAACCGGTTATTGACAAACTATATGTTTTCTCCCTGTCCGGCCGTCAGGAATGGATCAAGCCCGTTATGGTTCCCCTGACCCAGAGCGGTGGCACTTATAAGGCTTCCTCCGCTTCCCCGGTACCCATGGATCAGGTTTGCGGGTTTGGTCTTGAAACCTGGGATCTCCTTGACGGATCACCGAACAAATGTGGGGTATACAGGATACAGGCGTTTCTTGATGGCATGGTATTTTTTGATTATGTCGCGGATGAATTCGCATTTTCAGAGACCCGGTTCATGAACAGCTTCATGGACTTCAAGATCTTTTCTTCGCTCAGGCGGCCGGTTTTACGACTTTATATTGAACCGAACAACCATTTGAGCATGTTCAGTTTTTCACGGAACCGGGGCCGCATCGAGGTAAAGGACAATAATACGCATACTCTTAAAATTCTGATAGATGATGCTGCCGGAAACCGCTCAGAGGCGGTGGTGCCTGTTAAACTGGACCCGGGAAAGTTTGTCCGCGACCCTGATTTTCTGCCAGTTTATAATGCTTATTTCAGTTACAACGAGTCCAACAAATACTCATCAGAAGGAATCGCGATAACGGTACCGCCGGGCAGTCTTTATGATGACATCTACTTTCAGTACGAAGTCAGGCCAGCAAGGCCCGGTTGCTATTCGCTGACCCACTATGTTCACAAATCGGATGTTCCACTTCAGCAATATTACCGGCTGGCCATTGAGGCCGCCGGTTTGCCGGAACATCTGAGAAGTAAGGCCACTATTGCCCAGTTCGTTGGAAATGGTCGGTATGTTTCGGTGGGCGGAACCTGGGAAGGTAACCGGCTGGTGTCCAGATCACGTAATTTCGGCGTCTTTTGCATCCGGACCGATACAGTCAGCCCGGTGATCAGGCCGTTGAATTTTTCAAACCCCGATGAATTAAAAACCGCCAACAGCATTCGTCTTACGATTCGTGATGATTTTCCGGGCATCCAGTCATATCGGGCTGAAATAGACGGTAAATGGGCTCTCCTGGAGTATGATTCAAAAAACAACCTATTTGAATATAAAATGGACCCCAAGCGAATAGGGACAGGCAAAGAGCATACCTTGGCAGTCCGCGTTTCTGATCAGCTTAACAACAAGACCACTTATACAATCAGATTTTATCGCTAATAATTACAAATGAGTATATCCATGAAAAAACTCTCTATTCTCTTATCTGTCATTCTTCTAGGTGGCTCCGCACCAGTGTGGGCCTGTACCAATTTCCTCGTATCCAGGGGGGCATCTGCTGATGGATCAACGATGATTACCTACGCAGCCGACTCGCATGTTCTGTATGGTGAATTATATCACCGCCCGGCGGCCGACTGGCCCGCAGGAACACTGGCGGAAGTCAGGGAGTGGGACACCGGCAAGTACCTTGGAAAAATACCACAGATTGCCCACACCTTCTCGGTTATCGGAAACATGAATGAGCACCAGGTCGCGATTGGCGAAACCACCTATGGCGGCAGGGCGGAACTACAGAACCCCGATGGAATCATGGATTATGGAAGCCTGATTTACATGACCTTACAGAGGGCTAAGAGTGCACGTGAAGCCATTCAGATCATGGTGGATTTATGTGAAAAATTTGGATATTATTCATCAGGGGAATCTCTTTCCATTTCAGATCCCAATGAAGTCTGGATTTTTGAAATCATCGGTAAGGGCCCGGGGAAAAAAGGGATTCTTTACGTTGGCCGGAGAGTCCCTGACGGGTATATCTGCGCTCATGCCAACCAGGCGAGGATCACCACGTTCCCACTTAAGGATGCTGATAACTGCGTGTACAGCAAGGACGTGATAACCTTTGCCCGCGATAAAGGCTGGTTCAATGGTAAGGATGAAGAGTTTTCGTTCCGCGATACGTATGCGCCACTTGAGTTCGGAAGCCTCAGGGGTTGCGAGGCCAGGGTATGGTCCTTCTTCAACCATGTTGCCAAAGGCATGGAACAGTATATCGATTACGCGATGGGTTATGATGCCCGCAATCCCATGCCCCTGTGGATCAAACCAGACCACAAGCTTACGGCCCAGGAACTGATGGCCTGTATGGGGGACCATTACGAGGGAACACCCATGGACATGACCAGGGACTTAGGCGCCGGAGCATTCGATAGTCCATATCGCTGGAGACCCATGCATTTTACGGTGGATGGTCAGGATTACTTAAATGAAAGGGCCATTGCAACCCAGCAAACCGGTTTTTCCTTTGTTACTCAGTCCCGCTCATGGCTGCCAGATGCCATCGGAGGAATTCTCTGGTTTGGCGTGGACGATGCAGCCACAACACAATATGTTCCGATGTATTGCGGAATCCTGAACGTACCTGAGACTTTTGCCGAAGGAAACGGCGATCTGCTAAAATACTCGCCAACATCGGCTTTCTGGATCTTTAACCGCGTCTCCAACATGTGTTACCTTCGCTATAATTATATGGTCAAGGATGTTCAGAAAGTACAGAAAGAACTCACGGATAAATTTGCAGCCTATATACCCGCAATAGATGAAGCAGCCAAAAGTTTACTGGCAATGGATGAAAAAACAGGTCGGGAATTCCTGACCGACTTCTCCTGCCGGATGGGTGATTACACCTTCAATCGCTGGAAAGAATTATCGGAATACCTTTTGGTCAAATATATTGATGGGAATATAAAAAAAGAGAAGGACGGGAAGTTTCTCGACAATGGAACCGGTGTTGCTGTGGGTCCGGATCAGCCCGGGTACTCAGAAGCCTGGAAAAAAATGGTCAGGGATGATGCCGGTGCCAAGCTTAAGGTGGTGGAAATGAAGAAATGACAATGACGGACGACCGCAGACTGACGACCGCAGAAACGCGAGTAACTATTTTAAAATAGTGCTTGTTAATTCGTGAAATAAATGCTAATATTGCAGCCAATTTTGTAATAACCCATAAGAATTAGCGAAATGAACTTAGTAAAAGTTGCAGAGCAGGCATTTGCGGTTCAGCAGGAATATCCGGAATTCAAAGCTGGCGATACCATTACCGTACATTATAAAATCAAAGAAGGTGACAAGGAGAGGATTCAGATGTTCCGCGGGGTGGTCATTCAGCGTCGTGGAGAAGGAACCACAACAACTTTTACCGTTCGGAAGATTTCGGGTGGTATTGGTGTTGAGAGGATTTTCCCGGTTTTCTCACCTTTCATCGACAAGATTGAACTGAACAAGAGAGGAAGCGTTCGCAGGGCACGCATATACTATCTTCGCGGACTAACCGGGAAGAAAGCCAGAATCAAGGAAAAAAGGTTTTAATCCTTTGATATTATACAAAGAACCCGCCCGAAAGGCGGGTTTTTTTATTCCGATATCTTAACATAAACCTGGGATGACTCCTGGCGCACAACGATAATCTTAGAGCCTTTGGGTATCCAGGACACATCTGCAACAGCATCATAAATCCGGCCATTGATCATCACCTTTCCGGCAGGTCTCAGGATTGAATAGGCCTCACCGGTGCAGCCGGCCAGGTCCATCATTTCCTGTGAAACGGCTACAAAGCCTTCTGATTTTTGCTGTGTTCTTTGCAGGGAAAGAAACCGCAAAGGACTATTGGTAAGCATTTTACTGCTTATCCAGACCGAACCTACAAATGCAGTAATCACCGATAGGATAACCAGCGTAAAGGCCTGAAAAATATCGGAAGCCTGCACGCCGGAAAAATCAAGTTTCACATTCCGGATCAGGCTGAGTGATAACCCAATCACCATCAGAACGATCCCACTGATCCCTGCGACACCAAATCCCGGAATGACAAATATTTCAACCAGCAATAAAGCGAGTCCTGCTATAAACAGAAGGATTTCCCAATGTTCTGCCAATCCATCCAGGTAGAGCGGGGCAAAATAAAACAGAGCCCCAATAACCGCGACCAGCAGCGGGAATCCTATCCCCGGAGACTGAAGTTCAAAATAGATGCCCCCAATAATCAGGAGTATCAGGATACCCTGAATAGCAGGACTTAACAGGAAGCTGATAAACCGTTCCAGAGCTGTAAGCTTATACCGCTTGAGTTCATAGCGGGTAATCCCTTCCTTTTCAAGAAGCTCCTCAATTGAGTTTGCCTCCCCCTCACAGATATTCCATTTAATAGCTTCCTGGGTAGTCAAAGTCAGGACCTTACCGGTATCGATGAGTCCGGCGATATAAACCGACGGATCAACCATGGCTTCCGCGATTTTTGGATCCCTTCTCCAGGTGTAGGTGGTATCCTTTCCGGAAACCAGGGTATCCTTTCCGTGTGCCTCTGCCGTGGAACGCATGGTCGACCTCATATAGGACTGAAACTTATCCGGGACCACTTCACCTGTCTGATTCACGACGGTTGCAGCACCGATATTGGCTCCGGGGCGCATGAATATACTGTCACAGGCAAGGGAGATCAGGGAACCTGCCGAGGCTGCATTATTATCAATAAAAACCCATACAGGTTTTGGATAATAGAGAATTTTGGTCCGGATTGAATCTGCCATGTCAACCAACCCACCATAGGTGTTCATGCGAATGATCACCAGGTCGGCTTTCCATTCACGGGATGCCTCGAAAGCATCCTTTGTGATCCGCCAAAGTCCTTTGTCAACCTGCCGGTCCATTTCAAAAAGAAAAATCCGGGGATTTTCAGGGATAGAACCACCCTGATCCTGGCCAGTCGCTAAACTACTCTGAAGAATGCATAAAAGAGAAATGTAAATCCAGGGTGAAACACCTTTTCTGATCATTTTGGGACCTTATTATTTATACAAAGTTAAAAAAGC
Organism: Bacteroidetes bacterium GWF2_49_14; assembly: GCA_001769295.1. Lineage (GTDB taxonomy): Bacteria > Bacteroidota > Bacteroidia > Bacteroidales > UBA12481 > UBA12481. The sequence continues at coordinate 17,629 of MEOR01000070.1, forward strand.
CCTTGTGGTTTTTTTTATATTTTTGGTCGCGAATTAGAAACCAGAAAAATGAAAAAGAAAGGCACAATTGCAATTTTAACTGGCGGTGGTGATGTTCCCGGACTCAATCCGGCAATCCGGGCGGTAACTATCCGGGCATTACGGGAAGGATATGAAGTAATCGGTCTAAGACGAGGATGGGCGGGTATTACCGAGATGGTGAGAGATAAAAAATATGACAACAGCAACAATTTCATTCATTTAAGCGAAGAAGTGGTAAACCGTGCCGGAAGAACCGGAGGAACATTTCTTCACAGTTCCAGGACAAGGCCCAGCCATATGCCCAAAAGTGCGGTTCCGGATCAGTACAGGGACACTTATGCAGCTGAAGTCAATGACCTGACCCCTGAGATCATCAAAAACCTGGAATGGCTTGGAGTTGAATACCTGATCCCGATAGGTGGTGACGATACGCTAAGCTATGGTGTGAGACTCTATAGCGAAGGATTCAAAGTTGTGGCCATCCCGAAAACCATGGATAACGATGTACCCGGGACTGATTATTGCATTGGGTTTTCAACCTGTGTCAGCCGGACGATTCACCTGGTTAACACATTGAGAACCAGCGCAGGTTCACATGAAAGAATTTTGGTGATCGAGGTTTTCGGCAGGTATGCCGGATTTACAGCGATGCTGCCAACCATGGCCGGAGCTGCTCACCGTTGTGTTATTCCTGAGCATAAATTCAACATCGACCGTCTCACCGAGCTGCTCGTTCAGGACAGGAATCATAACCCGTCCAAGTATTCCATTTGCCTGATTTCCGAGGGTGCAACCTTTGACGGGGTTGAAAACATGAGCCTCCTGGATTCTGAGCTAGATATGTTTGGTCACGCAAAACTAGGCGGAATCGGCTTGACCGTTGGTAACCTGATTAAGGAACGGACTGCAAAATACAACAATGGCCAGAGAATCAACGTAATCAATCAGAACCTGGGCTATTTGGTGCGTGGCGGTGACCCGGATGCACTGGACTCAATCGTTCCTATGGCTTTCGGGAACCTTGCGCTCGACCTCATCCTTAAAGGGATTCACGGCCGCCTTGTAATCCTTAAGAACGGCCGGTACGACAATGCTCCGCTTGATGTTGTAACAGCAACCAAAAAATTCGTTGACATTGATAAACATTACAATATCGATCGCCTCCGTCCCAAGTACAACGCTTTTGACTTTAAGCCTCTCCTGATTATGACGGGGGATTGAGGAGGTTGAGAGAGTTAAGAAATTTAAAAGGAGGGCTGAGATCAGTCCTCCTTTTTGTTTATTAATTCCAGAAATCTGTTCATACCGATTCGTTTACCGGGGGTAAATGGATAAGAGATGTTCCGGGTAAGGTAATCAAGGATATCTGCTTCGGTGAGGCCTGATTTCCGGCTGTAATCCTTTGCTATCTCCGGGATAGATTCAATTCCGAACTTTTGCGCCTGATCAAGCCTGGTGATTAAATCTTCAGGAAGAGGCTTTCGGGTTGCCCATGCGGCAAAAACGAAAGGAAGGCCGGTCATCCGGATCCATTCCTCAGCAAGGTCATATTTGTACCTGTACAAGCCTTCTATTTTAAAAACCTTATCCCCGATACAAACACCGGCTTCATCCCCACGGATCGATCCAAGCTCAAACCCTTCCTCTGCAGACAGGAATTGCCAGTTAACCCTCCATTGATATCTTGCTAAAACCCTGATAAGCCGGACACTTGTTCGTGAATGAGGATCAAGCCAAACCTTTCTGATCCGGTCGATTGGAACCTCTGAAAACAGGCATACCGTCCTGACGGGCCCTTCAACCCCGATACAGTAGTTGCCGATCCAATCCACAGCGCCGGTTAAGGGGAAAGCACCTACCGGAACCAGGGCAAGGTCCGCTTCCCCACGCGCCAGTTTTGAAGCACCGACAGCCGGAAAATCGAGGCTAACCCGGCAATCATCCAAATATCCCGATTGGAGAATCCCATGAACCAGTGGTGCAGAGTTCAAATAACTGACAACGGAGATTTGCATAAAATGACAATATCTGAAAGGAAAGCTAAGTTAGTGATTTCGGGCTCACGTAAGGCCAATTTGCTAACTTTGCCTATTAAACTAACACAGGATGAACCTCACCGAACTTACTGCTATTTCCCCGGTCGATGGCCGTTACCGGAACAAAACCCAGGAACTTGCCAACTACTTTTCTGAGTGGGCACTGATCAAGTACCGGCTCCAGGTTGAGGTAGAGTATTTCATTCTTCTCTGTGAACTTCCGCTGCCACAGCTAAAGGAATTCCCCCATCACCAATATTCAGCGGTCCGTGCTGTTTACCATGGATTCGGTCCGGAGGATGGAATCCGGGTTAAGGAAATTGAAAGTATTATCAACCATGACGTTAAAGCCGTTGAATACTATCTGAAAGAGCAATTCGAGAGATTGGGACTGGACAGTTTCAAGGAATTCATTCATTTCGGGCTAACCTCTCAGGACATCAATAATACAGCTGTCCCGCTATCGATCAAAGAGGCGTTGGAACAGGTTTACATTCCCGTATTGCTTAAGCTGAACAGTCGGCTGAAAGAATTGTCAACAGATTGGTACGAAATCCCGATGCTTGCCAGAACTCACGGTCAGCCGGCCTCCCCTACCCGCCTTGGCAAAGAAATTCTGGTTTTTGTGGAGCGACTGGAGAATCAGATAGAGACTCTGAATCACCTTCCTTACCCGGCAAAATTCGGAGGGGCCACCGGGAATTTCAATGCACATGCAATTGCTTATCCTGATGTAAACTGGGTAGAGTTCAGCAATCACCTTGTAAATGACATCCTGGGACTCGATCGCTCACAGGTGACCACCCAGATTGAACATTACGATAACCTGGCTGCCATTTTCGACTGTCTGCGCAGAATTAATGTCATATTGAGTGATTTGTGCAAGGACGTATGGTGTTATATTTCAATGAACTATTTCGGGCAGAAAATCCGCAAAGGCGAGGTTGGTTCATCAACCATGCCTCACAAGGTCAACCCGATCGACTTTGAGAATGCCGAGGGCAATTTCGGAATGGCCAATGCGATGCTGGGCCATTTCAGTGAAAAGCTTCCGATTTCGCGACTGCAGCGTGACCTGACCGATTCGACCGTGCTCAGAAACGTAGGCGTTCCTTTAGCTCATGGACTGCTTGCCTTCCGATCCCTCCAAAAAGGGCTCGACAAGCTCCTCCTGAATGAAGCTGCAATCAATGCGGATCTGAACGATAACTGGGCGGTTGTTTCAGAGGCGATACAAACAATATTACGCCGGGAAAATTATCCGAATCCTTATGAAGCCCTGAAAGAGCTGACCCGGACCAATCAAAAAATCAGACAGGAAGATATACTGGCATTCATCGCCAAACTTATTATTAGTGAAGAGGTTAAGGACGAACTTCGGAAAATCACTCCGTGGAATTACCTGGGTATTAAACATCTCAGGCAATAAATACCACACTACCCTTCGTTTATTAGTGTTTAGGGAATCCCTTTGATGAAAGCTTTTTTCACAATCCTCCGAGATTACGTCTTCCCTTACCGGGCGTATGCAACACTCAATATTCTTTTCAATATCCTTGGAGTATTGTTTTCACTGCTAAGTCTGATTATGATTGGTCCATTTCTGAGGGTTCTGTTTGATCTGCATGAAACTGCAGCCACCCAGGTTCCGTTGGAATTATCCCGCCAGTCAATAGAACAAAATTTCAATCATTTTCTTGGACATCTGATTGAACAGCAAGGTAAACCGGCGGCATTGCTGTTTGTCAGCGGACTGGCCGTAGTACTTTTCTTTTTGAAAACATCCAACATTTACCTGGCAAACTACTTCATGGCCCCAATCCGGAACGGGGTTACCCGTGATATCCGCAATAAGATATACAGGCGAATCCTTGATCTTCCCCTGGCCTATCATACCCATGAAAGGAAAGGAGATATAATGGCACGCCTTACCCAGGACGTACAGGAGATTGAATGGTCTGTAATGGCATCCCTGGAGAAGTTTTTCCGGGATCCCCTGAACATCCTCATCTTCCTGGCCGGAATGATATTCATGAGCCCCAGCCTGACTCTTATTGTACTGATTCTATTACCCGTAAGTGGAGTCCTGATCGGCACCATGGGCAAGAACCTCAGGAAAACCTCGGCTAAGAGCCAGAACCAAATGGGTGTTATGATGTCAACTCTTGAGGAAACCCTCTCGGGTCTGAGGATTATCAAGGCATTTAATGCCGGAAACTGGTCTGAGAAACGGTTTAAAAATGAAAACCAGGCCTTTACAAGAATCATGAATTCGATTACCCGTCGCCGCGACCTTGCTTCGCCGCTCTCCGAGTTTCTCGGTTCCCTTGTTGTTGTAGGGCTGATGGTGATTGGGGGCAACCTGGTTCTGAAAGGCCAGGGTGGCTTAAGTGCTCCCTCCTTTATCGCCTATATTGCAATATTCTCGCAGATTCTCACTCCGGCAAAATCCTTCTCAACCGCTTATTATCATCTGAATAAGGGACTTGCATCGATAGATCGCATTAATCAGGTTTTACAAGCACCGGTTACCATTCAGGATGATCCCGATGCTCTTACTCTTACCGGATTCTCTGAATCCATCGAATTTCAGAATATAAGTTTTGCCTATGCCGATCAGCCGGTTATCCGGAATATCAGTCTGTCGATCAGGAAAGGTGAAACGGTAGCACTGGTGGGACCCTCAGGCTCAGGAAAATCGACTTTGGCCGACCTTCTGGCAAGGTTTTACGAGACCGGCGGTGGAAAAATCCTGATTGACGGAGTGGATATCCGGAAAATAAAAATAAATGCCCTTCGTAATCTGATCGGGATGGTCCCGCAGGATCCGTTGTTGTTTAATGATACCATTGCCGCCAATATTGCTTTTGGGGATGAAAACCCTGACAGGAAGGCAATAACCGAGGCTGCTCAGGTTTCCAACTCCTGGGAATTTGTGTGCCAGACCCCTGAAGGACTTGAAACACGGCTGGGAGACCGCGGCAGCACAATTTCAGGAGGACAGAGACAGCGGCTCTGCCTGGCGCGTGCCGTATACCGGAATCCTCCCATTCTGATCCTTGATGAGGCCACCTCATCGCTTGATTCCGAATCCGAGAAGATGGTACAGGAGTCCCTCCAGGAATTGATGAGAAACCGCACCACCATCATCATTGCACATCGGCTATCCACCATCCAGAATGCTGACCGGATTTATGTAATGCGCGATGGCCGTATAACCGAATCGGGATCTCATGCTGAATTAATGTCGCAGCAGGGAGATTACCGCTATATGTTTGAACTGCAGAACCCCACCGAAAAAATGGCATAACCATGAACCTGTCGGTACAACCTGAGATCAGGGGACTTTTTCCCAAACTGGTGGTGGGTTTCTTATCCGGAACCATCAGTAACGGAGAGAATAATGAGCCACTCTGGCAGCTGATCGATGCAAGGTGCAGCAAAATTTCTGAAACCATGGATGCCGAAACAATCCGGCAGGTGGAGGGTATTAAATCCGGCAAGCAAGCCTATCGTGAACTCGGAAAGGATCCGAACCGCTACCGTCTTTCCGCTGAAGCGCTCATGCGAAGAATTGTAAAAGGCCAGGATCTGTACCGGATAAATACAGCGGTTGATGTACTCAACCTGGTTTCCCTTAGAACCGGCATTACAATCGGAGGCTTTGACAACAAACTGGTTACAGGAAGCATCAGCCTGGGGATAGGAAATCCGGGTGAGGAGTTCGAGGCGATCGGCAGAGGATATCTTAATGTGGAATCACTGCCGGTGTATCGTGACCGCCTCGGGGTGATAGGCAATCCCACTTCCGATTGCATGAGAACCCGCATCCGGACGGATACAGACAGGGTTTTAATGCTGATTACCGGTTTTTACGGTCCTGGGCCGGTCGTTCCTGTTCTGGAACAACTTAAGGAGTTTTTGACTGAATTTTGTTTTCTTAGCGAGGCTGACAACGGTCTTACTGTATAATCTGTAATCAATGAAAAGATCTGTCTATCTGGTTGTGTGTTCATTAGTCGCTTTTATGCCAGTCTCTTCGTTCGGTCAGGAACAGGCTGATTTCCCCTGGGACCCATACAAAATTCTTAAATCCTGGAACTATGATAAACTGGTCCGATTGAAAGGCGAAGGAACACAGATCATCGATACCCTGAGTGGTCAGGCTTTTATAGCCGGACTCTCCTATACTGACCGTTGTTTTGAAAAAACAGGCACACTGGCCTTTTATTTTAACAATGAGGATATTTCGCGAATGGAATTCCGGTTCTCTCATCCGGCAAGGCCTGTGGATCAGGCTTTTGCTGAGCGGATCATGCTTGACACAGCCGTGAGG
>MEOR01000070.1:24027-35943 GCA_001769295.1 Bacteroidetes bacterium GWF2_49_14
TATGAGCGGGAAGTTATGAGAAATGATTCACTTCGGAGAGATACTTTAGTTCAGGATGTCTCTAAAATCCTTGGATTACCGATCACCTCCGGGCCAACCTCACCGTCGGATAAGTTGGTAAGATATTCCGCTACCTGGATAAATAGAGGATTTTCGTGCGTTTTCAAGGATGATGTTGAGTACGGCAATCTTGTTTTCTCCCTTTCGATGGCATCTGCCTGGGTCAGCGGTGAATATGACATTGATGCCACAACTGAAATTGTCCAGAGAGCAATAAGCCAGACCCGAAAAACATCATGGACCACCAGTTTATTGGCGCAGCCTGCAGATACGGGAAAAACAGTATACCAGCGATTGATTTTGGTTCTGGATTACAGGAGCGGAGAACGATATGTCGAAAACCTTCCGGATTTGGAATACTCTTATCTGCCGTCACTGCAGTTTGACGACACGGATGGTACGGCCACCCTGGATGCCTGGATTACAGCTCCTGTAAACTCTGGAGGAACCGTTACCCGACAGTTCATTTACTCCTTGCAATTCAAGGAGCCAATCCTGATTTTTAATACCAATGATTTCCTGCCGGACGAAATCCGGTTTGTCAGCGGAAAACAAATCGAAATCCGCATGGCAGATGGAACACTGCACCGAATCGATGTAACGGGTGAGTCGCCGGCCGCTAAAGCCTACGGATCCGGAGGAGTCCCGATCAGGGATATAACAATAAGACCTGCCGGCTATTCACAATTCAAGCCGACAGCCAGAAACCGGGATGGAAGCATGAATTTCATCGGGACTATCTCATTGATTGATGAATACACAAAGGAGGACTTTGGCGGAATTGAGATCCTCTACCAATATGTGACCGGCGGATGGGACGTTAAGGAGATTCTGTTATCTCCCGCCAAAATGTAACATGTCATTCAAATTGTTCGTCTTACCTTTACCTTTTAAAAAAACAAACCCATGAAACCGCTTATTGTAAATTTCTTCATTTTGGTGCTATTATCACTGACTCCCTCCTGTTATATAGGAATGCCGTGGAACGGGATTGAGGGCGAGGGACCCGTGATCGAGAGAAAGGTTGATCTCAGCAGGTTTACAGGGATCTCAATCCCAGGCAGTGCGAAAGTCTATCTTACTCAGGGATCTGAGCAGATGGTTAGAATTGAAGGTCAGGAGAATATCATTGATAATCTCATTCTCGATGTCTCTGGCGGAGTTTGGAGGATAGCGGGTAAAAAATCCGTATGGAGGTCTGAAACCCTTAAAATATATATCACGATTGAGGACCTGAGCCTCATTAAGATATCCGGTTCAGGGGATGTTTTCACCCAGAATCATTTCCAGGGGAAAAGGGACCTCGAACTCAGAATAAGTGGTTCAGGCACGGTCAATCTTGATATCGAGGTGGATGATGTTGACGGAAGCGTCAGCGGCTCAGGGGATATTTACCTGGCCGGATCTGCGGATAAGTTGAACCTCGGAATCTCGGGATCTGGAAAGATAAAGGCAGAAAAGATGAAAGCCCAAAATGCCGATCTTCATATTTCCGGTTCAGGGAATATGAATGTCTGGGTTGTGGAAAATCTTGATGCCACCATTTCCGGCAGCGGGAGTGTTTATTACACAGGGAACCCCAGGATCAATACCAGGGTCTCGGGATCCGGCAACGTAAGAGCCAGATAAATGAAACCTGACCCCATCCAGATTCTCGGAAAGTATTATGCCGGTCATTCCCTTGCCGGTCAGGTTTTACTGGAGCATAGCACGGCAGTAATGGATAAAGCGCTTCAGATCGCAGGCAAAATGAATCTTTCAGACGAAGAAAAGGAATTTATCAGCGATGCCTGTATCCTGCATGATATCGGGATTCTGTACACCCACGCACCCGAGATTGGATGTTATGGTGAATTGCCTTATATCAGCCATGGTTACATGGGTCATGACCTTCTTGTAAGCGAAGGATTGCCGCTGCACGCCTTAGTCTGCGAGCGCCATACAGGTGCAGGTATTACAATAGATGACATTGATTATCAACATCTTCCAATTCCACGAAGGGAGATGGTTCCGGTCACTCTCGCCGAGAAAATCATTGCGTACAGTGATAAGTTCTTCTCAAAGGACCCGAGCCGGTTATCAGAAGAAAAAAGCTATGAAGAGGTATTATTCAAGATCGGCGCTCATGGCTCTGATAAGGCGGCTATCTTTGCAGAATGGCACAAAATGTTCAACCTGTAGGGGCTGCGATAGAATTTCTTCCGGAACACCTTGGTGATCAGACAGCCTACACCTTTGCAATCGTGGTTGCACGGTACCACAATTCATGGATATGGGTCAGGCATCGCGACCGGACGACCTGGGAGTTGCCTGCAGGGCATCTGGAATCCGGTGAAACTGCAGATCAGGCTGCAAACAGGGAATTATACGAGGAGACCGGCGCCGTTTCATTTGACATTAAACCAGTTGTATCTTACCGGGGCGAGCTTAACGGGAGTCTCGTATACGGAAAGGTTTTTATTGCTGAAATACACGAGCTTGGTGCTCTTCCGGACTTTGAAATCAAAGAGATCTGCTCATTTCAGGAGATCCCGCCGAACCTCACCTACCCAAAACTTCAACCCCTTTTTTATCAATACGTTATGAATCAATTGGATGAATCAGGGTTTATTGCCCTAACCCGGATGCCCAATATCGGGATAACCCTGGCCGAACACTTACATGAAGCTGGAATCAAAAATCCGGAGGAATTCCGATCAATTGGCAGTGAAAAGGCATTCCTCCGGATCCAGGCCCTCATGCCGGATGCTTGTCTGAGCCAGTTATATGCACTTGAAGGAGCAATACAGGGAATCAGGTGGCACAGCCTCGATCACGGTCGAAAAGAAGAATTGCGCTTTTTCTACAATCAGTTGAATCCATCAAGCCTCTGACGCGCAACCGTGGATTCATTCTCAATTAATCCGATTGGTTTCAGCCGGAAACGATACTGGTAGATTTTCCCTTCCAGCCTGTATTCCGGATGTGTGCGTGCTCCCCAGGAATTATCACCCCCAACACCCATCTGAGCCAGGTCAATATTCAGGCTGACGAGGTTTCCCGGAGTTATATCGCTGGTGTGACGGTTATACTGTGCGGGATTATCCAATCGTCCATCGTAATTTCGATGTGAGCTGGTAAAATCTTCAGCCGTATTATGCAGTGCACTGAAGCAAATCAATGGCTCCCCCGAAATCAGCAATCCCTGCCCCTGGCCATTGGTAAGGGTAAGCCAGCGTACATCGGTGCGGTATCCATTTTCCTGAGGCCTGATATATGGTGTGTACATTTCAGATGCCGTGGTTTTATACAGACCGACAAAAGATCCGGTCTTGCGGTCCCAATAGTTTTCCCAGGGTCCGCGTCCGTAATATTTTATGGTTTTGAATTCCTCCGGCAGGGTCATATTCATGCCGATCCGGGGGATTTCCGGCAATCCTTCACGAATGGCGGTAAAACTATAATCCACCGTAATTTCGCCGCAGCCGTAAACCTTGTACCTCACCCCAAGACCCGCGAACACACCGGTTGAATCCTGCAGGTTAAAATGGAAATCAAAAATGGCAAATTTTGGATTGGACATCTCCGACCGGGCCTGGGTCAAAACCGCATTCCGTCCGGCCTCCTTCCAGATCCTGCTTCGTTCCGGAAGGCCGTTCCCAAAGTCATTATCAATGGGTGCCCTCCAGAAATCGGGTATCAGCGGTTTTTGAAGCAGATCCGTTCTTCTATATTTCAGGGACACCATTTTACCGGCCGACATATCGAAAGCAACGCTGAAGTCCTTTCCTTCAATGGTTACCACGCTACCCTCCTGTTTATTTGCCATATCGGAATACTCCTGTAGCGGTACCAGTTGACGCTCTTTCTGCAAGGGGAGCTTGAATTGCTCGGCAGTATAGGAGTGATTGGCCGGGACAATTGTCCAGGAATCAGATCGTAAAGCATTGATTGTCAGAAAGTATTCCACACCAGGCTCGGGAACCGGCGATTTAAACGGAATGGTTATTGTTCCTGATTCGCCGGGTTTTATATCCGGGCATGGAATAGTTCCTTTTGCCAGGATTTTCCCGTCACCGTCCAGGGACCACTCGAGCTGAAAGGCTCCGAGGCTCGTAAACCCATAGCCATTCAGGATTTTAATCTTTCCGGCAGTGACATCCTCATTCCTGAATTTGATATATTGATAAACCTTTTTTACCTCCTTGAGAGACTGATGAGGAGTACGGTCAGGGAAGACTAAACCGTTGATGCAAAAGTTTCCGTCGGTCGGAGTTCCCGGAGGTCCCCAATCGCCACCGTAGGCCCAAAATTTGACTCCCTTTTCGCTGGTTTTTGTTATGCCCTGATCGACCCAGTCCCAAATAAACCCGCCTTGCAGGTTGGGATAGGATTCAATCACATCCCAGTAATCCTGCAGGTTGCCTACCGAATTACCCATGGCATGAGCATATTCGCATTGAATCAGGGGTCGGTCGTTATCCGGATTCTGTGCATATTTCTTCAAATAATCAATTGTAGCATACATAGGGCACCAGATATCGGTATGCCGCTCCGTTGTATTGGTCGATTTTTCTGCACGTTCATACTGTACAGGCCTCGACGGATCCCTTTGCTTGATCCAGTTATAATCCGCAAGCATGTTTCGCCCGTCACCAGCCTCGTTGCCCAGGGACCATATGATTATGGAAGGATGGTTTTTATCGCGCTCAACCATGTTGATTGTCCGTTCCATGTGGGAAGCAGCCCATTCCGGTTTGTCAGCGAGGGTCACGTCCTTATCATAACCAATTCCATGGGATTCAATATTGGCTTCACCTATGAGGTAAATGCCATACTGGTCACATAATTGGTACCACTTCTCCGGCTGGGGGTAATGCGAGGTTCTTACTGCATTGATATTATGGCTTTTCATGGTCAGAATATCGAGCTTCATGGTAGCCTCATCGACAACGTGGCCGTTTTCCGGATGATGTTCATGTATGTTTACCCCCTTTAGGTAAACGGAAACTCCGTTAAGCAGGAACTGCTTATTCTTTATCTCCATCCGTCGAAACCCGACTGAAAGGCTGGTGGATTCCAGTATCCTGCCCCTTTGGTTTTTCAGGCTGATCAGGAGAGTATACAGATTTGGCTGCTCTGCTGACCATTTTCTCACGTTTGGAATGGTTTCGCTAAAGCTTGCATGGATTGAATTTCCTTTGAGATCAATCTTTTTACCAGACCTGAAAACCTCTTTATCCCCGTCAGTCAGCACCGCTACCAGTTCGTAGGTTGAATCTGTCATCGCGCTGTTTTCCAGCTCGATATCAAGCCCAAAAATTCCATCTGAATAATTTTCACTCAGATCGGATTTTACGAAGAAATCCCTGATATGAACCGGCAGGGCGGCAAAAAGATATACATCACGGGTTATGCCGCTTAGACGAAAAAAGTCCTGATCCTCAAGGTAGCTTCCGTCACACCATCGGTATACTTCTACCGAGATGGTATTCTTTCCGGGCCTTACGTACTTTGATATATTGAATTCGGCCGGAGTTTTACTGTCCTCACTGTAGCCGACCATTTCACCGTTTATCCAGATATAAAAGGCTGATGAAACCGCTCCGAAGTGAATAAAGATTTCCCGTTCTTTCCAGGTTTGAGGAATCCTGAAGTCACGCTTGTATGAACCGACCGGATTATTATCGGCAGGAATGAAAGGCGGGTTGGTCGGGTGCGGATATTCCACATTTGAATAAATTGGAATTCCATAACCTTTTAATTCCCAATTTGACGGGACATCGATCAGATCCCAGTCACCGATATCGTAATCATCCTTATAAAAATAAAACGGACGATCAGCTGGTTTAGGGGAAAAATGGAATGACCACTTACCATTGAGGTTGTGAAAAAACTCAGATCCTTCGGGATTTCCGGCAAGGGCGGCAATTTCGCTTGGAAAGGAGAGGAAGGCTGCACGGGGCCTTTCCTTATTAATATTGTTTACGGCAGGATTCTCCCAATCGTGCGGAACTTTTTCCTTAAAGGGGACTCCCGCATATTTTTGGGTTTGCTGGGCACAGGCGCAAAACAAAACACCACCCAAAAGGGTTACAGTAAAAAAAACAGTTCGGCTCATTGGTGTAATCAGATTTTGAGAGGGCTTAAAATTACGAAACTATTCCTACTTTCGGCCAGTCTTTACCACTATGGAAAATCCCCTTTTATCCGCTTTTACCACACCATTTGGGGTGCCCCCGTTTGACCTGATTAAGGAATCCCATTACCTCCCGGCATTCAGGGAAGCTATACGTCAACACTCGGAAGAAATTGACCGGATTTGTCAAAACCCTGCTCCGGCAAACTTTTCCAATACCATTGAAGCGTTTGATTATTCGGGGCGTGCCCTGGACCAGGTTGCAGCCGTATTCTTTAATCAGCTCGGCACCAGTACCAATGAGGAGATGCAGCGCATATCCAATGAAATGGCACCGGAGCTATCCAGACATCAGGATTCGATTTTCCTGAATTCACAACTCTTTGAACGTATAAAGGATGTATGGGAAAGCGAAGCGTGTGAATCGCTCCAGCCTGAGCAAAACCGGCTGGTAAATGAAACCTATAAGGATTTTGTCCAGGGTGGGGCAAATCTTTCTGCTGAAGATAAAGAATCACTGGGCCGGATCAATGAAGAGTTAAGTTTGCTGACACTGACATTCGGAGAAAATGTTCTGGCGGAAACCAATGATTTTAAATTGATCCTTGAAACCGGGGCTGACCTTGAAGGTTTGCCTGATTCGGTTCGCTCGGGAGCTGCTTCAGCTGCCCGGGAAGAGGGACTGGAAGGAAAATGGCTCTTCACTCTTCACAAGCCAAGTTTTATTCCTTTCATGCAGTATTCCCTTTGTCGGGATTTGCGGGAGAAATTGTTCGGGGCATATATTAACCGGTCTAACCGCAATAATGCCCATGATAATAAAGAACTGATCAACAAGATTATAACCCTTCGGATAAAACGGTCCCACCTGTTGGGCTATCGTACATTTGCGGATTACTCACTTGAGGATAATATGGCAAAAAATCCCGCAAATGTTGAAGCACTGTTGAAGCAGGTTTGGGCAGCGGCCATACCCGCCGCAAAAAAAGAAACTACTGACCTGAAGGATATGGCATTGAGGATGGATGGACTTCAGGAGCTGAAACCCTGGGATTGGTGGTTCTATTCAGAGAAACTTCGCAAGGAACGATATGATCTCGATGATGAAATGCTACGCCCTTATTTCAGGCTTGAAACGGTTATTGAGGGTGCCTTTAAAGTTGCATCCGAACTTTATGAATTAAAAATCAAGGAATTACAGAACATACCCCTCCCCTATCCTGAAGCCAGGTGTTATGAAATCTGTGATCCCGACAATTCACATCTTGGGATCCTTTACATGGACTTCTATCCGCGGGCGTCCAAAGAATCAGGAGCCTGGATGAGCAATTTCCGGGAACAGTGGCGCGTAAGCAGCACCAAGGTGACACCGGTGGTAACGAATGTCTTCAATTTCACAAAACCAACCCCGGAGAGGCCGTCTTTGCTTAATTTCGATGAGGTCACTACCCTTTTCCATGAATTCGGGCACGGTTTGCACAGCCTGCTCTCCGACTGCACATATAAGAGTCTTAGTGGAACAAATGTACCGCGCGATTTTGTTGAGTTACCGTCACAATTTATGGAGAATTGGGCCTTCGAGCCGCAGATACTCAGGATGTTTGCCAGGCATTATGAAACCGGGGAGGTAATTCCCGACCACCTTATAGAAAAAATACGGGTTTCGAGGCACTTCAACCAGGGGTTTGCAACCGTTGAATATCTTTCGGCTGCACTCCTCGATCTGGCCTATCATTCGCTGTCTGAGGAAACTACCATCAATCCGCCGGCATTTGAAGCAGAGACGATGCGTAAAATAGGGATGCTCCCCGAGATTGTTACCCGATACCGCTCAACCTTTTTCAATCACATATTCAGTGGCGGCTATTCGGCCGGATATTACTCCTATATCTGGTCAGAAGTTCTGGATGCTGATGCTTTCGAAGCGTTCAGGGAAACTGGGTTGTTTGATAAAAAGACAGCGAAATCTTTCCGTGACAATATCCTTTCGAAGGGCAACATTGAAGATCCTAGGAACCTTTTTAAAAGATTCCGGGGAAGGGAGCCCGAAATAGCACCTTTGCTGCGGAAACGCGGATTGATCCCGGATCCGACTATTTAATCGGGGTCAATCCCACTTTTTCCCTGAGAAATTCAGCAGTCGATTTATATACCTTTTCCCAATTCGGATTGGTCAGCTCACACCCGATTACATGAGCACCTGCATCTGGAAATGCAATAGCAACCTTTTTTTCCGGAGTAGTGCCAAGATTGTCAAACATCCAAAGAATTGCCTTGACACTTACTGTGCCATCCTGATTTTCTTCATCCCTGTAATAATATCCCGTAAAGACCGGTTGTGTGACTGCTTTGAAAGTCTTGGCCTTCATGGTTTTTTCAACCAGCATCTGTAGATAAACAGTTCCTTCTACCCGATAGGTATTGTACCAGTACGGGTCTGTTTTTGGGTCAGGTTCCAGGACTCTGTATTTACCGCCCATGACCATCCTCCCTATTTGAAGTCCGAAAGGCCTTGCCAGCAGCCAGCTGGCTTTATTGGCAATCCGCACATTGGGTGAATAGAGGATTAAGGCAGCAACATCCTCGGGAAAATCGGCAGCCATTTGCAAGGCTAATGACCCACCCGTTGAGGTACCCATCAGAATGACTTTACGGCCGAGAGCTTTTGCCAGCACCAATGCTTCCTTGGCTGATTCCCACAAGTTATCAGGAGTCATATTCAGCAGCGCATCAGGGGTATTTAGGCCATGCTCAGCCAGCCTTGGAATATATACATTCATCCCATACGCCTTGCCAAGGTTGACATGTGTGGGATAACCCTCCATCGGCGCCGCAGAGAAACCATGGAGATACAAGAGACAATACTCGGTTTGATTTTTCAGGCTGTCATTTGCATAATGCACCTCCGAAGCGTTTCCCGGCTTTATATTCGGTACCCGGGCCTCTTTTACATCAACGTACAACTTAACCTGCTCGGATGTAAGTGAGATCTTTGGCAGCTCCTTGTTTAGAATGGGTTTCGAACTCCTTGGGCCAGCCATCACTGTGATGGCAAGCATTGCAAGAATTCCGATGCTGATAAGTAGGCCTTTGTGTTTCATATGGTTGATGATTACTGGTTGCCGGTTGCCGGTTTCAATGAAAAAGCACCCCCTGGTCGCTGGTTGCTAAGATATCTGCAATATGCATGCAACGTATTCCCAGATGGTGCTTGCGGATATAAGACTCGAGGTGCATAAGGCAGGAGGTTTCGGTGCCTGTGATGTACTCAGCACCCGTTGCAAGGGCATTCTCAACCTTTTGTTCCGCCATGGCGGTGGAAATGGGTTCATGTTTAATCGAGAAAGTTCCGCCAAACCCGCAGCAGGTTTCTGTATCCTGCATCTCAATAAGTTCCAGACCCCTTACCTTTTCCAGGAGGGCCCTTGGTTGACTTTTAATTCCATATTCACGCATGGCCGCACAGGAATCGTGGTAGGTAACCTTTGCCCTGAACCTGGCTCCAACGTCGCGCACCTGCATCACGTTGACCAGAAAATCGGTAAACTCATATACCTGTGGTTTCAGCCTGTTAAACTGGTTGGCATAAATGGTCCCCTTAAGAAGTCCGGCATAATAATTCCTGACATATCCGGCGCATGAGGCAGACGGACAGACTATCGGACGGGATCCGCTGAAATCATTCAGAAACTTAACCGACAAATCCCGGGCAATATCCCAGTGACCAGCATTGTAGGCTGCCTGGCCGCAGCAGGTTTGCTCGGGATTGTAGAGAACGGTGCAACCTACATTTTCAAGCACCCGGTGAACGTTCCACCCGGTATCGGGAAATAACTGATCTACAAAGCAGGGGATAAAAAGATCGACCTCCATCATGCAATAAAAATACTGAAAACAATGTCATTAAACATCCGTAGAGACGGATAATAATCCGTCTCTACAATATGGCCCGGGCAATTTTCAGAATATTGTCTGCACGGCCCATGGTAAAGAAATGTATTATCGGGACATCATTCTGAATCAACTCCTTAGCCTGCTGTATGCACCACTCCACACCGACCTGCCTGACCGCCTCATTGGTGGTGCATTTGTCCATTTCACGGGCCAGAGCTGGTGGAATGTCAACCTTAAAAGTTTGCGGTAACAGGTTCAGATGCTTTTTAATGGAAACGGGTTTAATTCCGGGAATGATAGGAACGTTTATACCGGCTGCCCTGCAGGAGTCGACAAAAGCAAAAAATTTCCGGTTGTCGAAAAACATCTGAGTCACGATATACTCAGCCCCTGCATCCACTTTGGCTTTCAGAAAGCAGAGATCGCTTTCGGCATTGGGCGCTTCCATGTGTTTCTCAGGATATCCGGCAACACCCACGCAAAAGTCGGTTGGCTCCGGGTTAACCAGATCCTCCTCCAGATATTTGCCGTGATTCAGGTCAACGGTCTGCCGGAGCAGGTCGATAGCATTTTCATGACCATTTTTTTCAGCAATGAACCTACCTGAAAGTGGGTTGGCATCTCCCCTGACAACCAGTATATTACTGATGCCCAGATAGTGCAGGTCGATCAGGGCATCCTCAGTTTCCTCCTTTGAAAACCCGCCGCAAATTAGGTGAGGAACCACATCAACCTGGTACCTGCTTAGGATGGCGGCTGAGATTGCTACGGTTCCTGGCCTTTTCCGCACAACCTTGGGCTCCAGGAGTCCATCGGGCCTAAGCTTCAGGTCAATTTCAGCCTGATGGTAAGTAATATTGATATACGGGGGCTTAAACTCCATCAAGGGGTCCAGTGTATCGTAAATCGTTTTTATGCTCGATCCTTTAGTTGGAGGAAGTATTTCGAAAGAGACCCTTGTCCGGTCGCGATTGCTTATGTGATCCGTAACTTTCATCGGTAATTAAGATATGTAGCCAGGTTTTTTTCGGCCGTTTGTACTGAGATTCCTCGTCGGCGGGCATAATCCCTGATCTGATCCTCATTCATCTTGCCGACCTGAAAATATCTTGATTCGGGGTGTGCAAAATAGAGTCCTGCCACTGAAGCTCCCGGATACATGGCCAGGGTTTCAGTGAGTTCAATTCCAGTTTTGCCGTCCGGATCCAGAATTCTGAAGAGGGATGTTTTATCCCGATGATCGGGGCAGCTGGGATACCCGATAGCCGGTCGAATACCGCGATAGGATTCCTTTAGCATATCCTCGGTATTCAGCTTTTCTTCGGGGGCATAACCCCAGATTTCTTTCCTGACCTTTTCATGCAGCCATTCAGCAAAAGCTTCAGCCAGGCGGTCTGCCAAAACCTTGATCATTAAAGAACTGTAATCATCATTCTGTTCTGCAAATTCTTTAGCCTTCTCATCAGCCCCAATCCCCGCGGTGCAGGCAAAAAAACCTATATAATCCTGCATCCCGCAATCGGTTGGATAGATAAAATCGGAGAGGCATAGATTGGGTATGCCATCATCTTTTTGTTCCTGATTCCGGAGAAAGAAAAACCTTTCGATTTCGCTGCCCGGATTCTCGGGATCAAAAACAACAATATCATCCTGAATGCCATTAGCTGGAAATATTCCAACAACTCCATTGGCAATAAGCCATTTATTATCAATGATTTGCTGCAACATCTCCTTGCCATCGGCAATCAGGCTGCGTGCTTCCTCGCCTTTCAGCGGATCATTCAACAATGCAGGATAGCGTCCCCTGATATCCCAGGTATATAGGAAAAAAGACCAATCGATAT
>MEOR01000070.1:36018-36635 GCA_001769295.1 Bacteroidetes bacterium GWF2_49_14
CGGGCTCATTACCGGTTTTTAATTTCAGTCCGTTCTCCCTGGCCTTTGACAAGGTGATAAACCCGGTCGATTTATCCCGGTTTGAATAATCAATCCGCAGCTTGTCATACGATGCCTTAATTTTTGATTTTCGCTCGGCAGTTCGCTCCTCCGATAGCAGGGCTGCAGTAACACCGACCACCCTTGAGGCATCCCTGACGTGAACAACCGGTCCGGAATAATTAGGATCGATTTTCAGCGCCGTGTGAAGCTCTGATGTGGTTGCACCTCCTATCAGAAGCGGAATCCTGAACCCTTGCCGCTCCATTTCGGCAGCTACATAGGACATTTCCTCCAGCGACGGGGTAATCAGGCCGCTCAAGCCAATTGCAGAAGCATTTTCCCGTTTAGCCGTCTCCAGGATTTTTTCCGATGGAACCATAACGCCGAGGTCAATAACCTCATAATTATTACACTGAAGAATAACCCCCACAATATTTTTACCGATATCATGCACATCTCCTTTCACTGTGGCGAGTACAATCTTTCCTGAATTGGACGCTGCACCGGCCTTTTTCTCCGACTCGATGAAGGGTGTAAGGTAAGCCACGGACTTTTTCATTACCCGTGCGCTTTTA
>MEOR01000070.1:36644-45627 GCA_001769295.1 Bacteroidetes bacterium GWF2_49_14
GGCAGGAACATTTTGCCCGAACCAAAACGATCACCAACCACATTCATTCCATCCATCAGAGGACCCTCAATAACATCCAGGGCAAATTCAAAACCTTTGCGGGCTTCTTCGGTATCTTCATCTATATAATCGGTTATCCCCGCTACCAATGCATGAACCAGACGATCCCTGACGTTATCCTGCCTCCAGGCATCCTTGTCCCCACGTTTTACCGTCTCAGAATCTCCTTTTCGTATCGTTTTCTCGGCAAAGGCAAGCATCCTGTCGGTTGAGTCCTTTCTGCGGTTAAGGACTACATCCTCAGCCAGTTTAAGCAAATCGGGATCAATTTCATCGTAAACCTGAAGAAGTGAAGGATTAACGATGCCCATATCCATTCCAGCCCTGATGGCATGGTAGAGGAAAACAGCGTGGAGAGCCTGCCGAACCTGCTCCTGGCCCCGGAATGCAAAGGAGAGATTGCTCACCCCGCCGGAAATTTTGACACCAGGCAGATTTTGCTTGATCCATCGGGTCGCTTCTATATAGTTAACTCCATACCGGTTGTGCTCCTCCAACCCGGTAGCCAGCGCCAGCACATTCGGGTCAATAATGATATCTTCCGGAGGAAATCCAGCATCCACAGTCAGTAGTTGATAAGAGCGCCGCGCAATCTCCACCTTTCTTTCGTAAGTATCGGCCTGGCCCGCCTCATCAAAAAGCATGACCACAACCGCGGCCCCGAATCGTTTCACAAAACGGGCCTGTTCCAGGAATGAGTCCTCTCCTGCCTTCAGGCTTATGGAGTTGACAATTGGTTTCCCCTGAATATTTTTGAGCCCTTCCTGAATGGCAGAGAACCTCGATGAATCAATCATAAAGGGTACGCGGGCGATATCGGGATCAGTACCTGCCATTCTGAGAAACTTTCCCATGGCAACCTCAGCCTCGATCAGGGGATCGTCCATACAAATATCAATAACGATAGCTCCCCCATCGATTTGTTCACGTGCCACGGCCAGAGCCTCTTCAAATTTCTCTTCCCGGATCAGCCTCGCAAACATCTTGGAACCAGCCACATTGGTCCGTTCTCCAATGTTGATAAAATTAGAATCAGGCCGGATGATCAGCGGTTCAAGACCTGCAAGTATGGTCGGATGCGAAATTTCATTGTGTTCCTGTATGGGCGTCGCTGCGCGCGCCCGTCCTAATTGATTGTTTTGATTGAGTTTTGGCGGTTGCAGTTTACGGGTCAGGGCGGCGATTTCGGCAATATGCTCCGGGGTAGTTCCGCAGCAGCCGCCGATAAGATTTACAAGGCCTTCTTCAATAAAAATCCGGACCCATTCAGCCATCTCTTTTGCGCTCTGGCTGTACCCGCCTAATTCATCGGGCAGTCCGGCGTTCGGATGGGCGCTGACAAATGACATCCGCAAATTGTCATGATCCACCAGCCTCCGCAATTCCCTCAGGTAGGGCAGCAATTCCTTTGCTCCCAGTGCACAATTCAATCCGATAACCAGGGGATGCGCATGGCGGACACTGTAATAGAATGCCGCAAGGGTCTGTCCGGAAAGGGTACGGCCGCTGGCATCTGTAATGGTAACCGAAATCATCACGGGCCATTCTTCCCCACGGGCTTCAAACTCCTCATGTATGCCATAAATTGCCGCCTTGGCATTGAGGGTATCAAAAATCGTTTCGATCAGCAAGCCATCTACCCCGCCATCCAGCAGTGCACCGGCTTGCTCGCGGTAGGCCTGAACCAATTGGTCAAACGTGATATTCCGGTATCCCGGATCTTCCACTCTGGGCGACATGGACGCAGTCCGGTTCGTAGGTCCCATCGCTCCGAGTACAAAGACCTGATCACCGGCTGCCAGCCGCGCAATTTTCGCCGCCTCAAAATTCATCCGGTACACCAGGCTCTCTAAACCGTAATCCGATTGGGAGACTGCATTTGAGTTGAATGTGTTGGTTTCAATAACCCCGGCACCGGCAGCGACATAGTTTTCATGAATCTTTCTGATAGCTTCTGGCCTTGTTATATTCAGGAGATCATGATTTCCCCTCAGCAGCACAGGATGATCCTGCAATTCCGTATTCCGGTAATCCTGCTCCGTCAGCCCTAATTTCTGCACCATCGTTCCCATGGCTCCGTCCAGAACCTGAATACCATGTGACAAAGCCTCAGAGAAGCGATGAAAGGAATTGTTTTTTTTCATTTTATTAAATTTTGCCGGTCCAGGCAAGGAATACGTTTAACTTCCTCACCAGATTCTTTAATTTGTATAGGTTCTCAAGCCGGATCCGACCAATTACAAAGTTATAATCCTGCGCGGTATATTTCTCGGTAATGGTCTCGAAATCAAAATGACTTAGATCGACCAGATCATGATACCGCAGGTATACCTCTACGGTTAGGTCCCTAGTATACACCGGGGGTGTGAAAAAGTTCAGTTTTTTATATTCATACCGATACTGATGCTTTCTTGCCGTAATATCAGAAAGTACCGCTGATCCGGTTGGAAAAGCCCCGGCACCCTTGCCGAACATGAATTGCTTGTCGTAAAACTGGCCTTCGATAATCACGCCATTATACTCATCCTCAACGTTAAAAATGTATTCATCGGAGTTTACCAGCTTAGGCAGCACAAACATACTGAACCTGCGGCCGTTCACTTTATTCACCTGGGCTACCAGCTTTATTTTCTTCCCTTTTTCCCGGGCATAACGGATATCAAACTCCGATATGGTGCTGATTCCGTAATGGAATACCTCTGCCGGATCCACCAGGGAACCAAAACCGTGCAAACCCAGGATGACCAGTTTGTACATACTGTCAAAACCGTCAACATCGAAGACCGGGTTGCTCTCGGCGAAGCCGAGCTCCTGTGCATGCCTGAGCGCCTTGTCATAATCCCAGTTCTGCTGGAAGATCCTTGTAAGGATGAAATTCGACGAGCCGTTCAGAATCCCGGTTATGGATTGAAGAAGGTCATTATCGTAGTATTCCTCGAGGTTTCTTATAACGGGTATACTTCCGCAGGCTGAAGCATCATATAACAGTGCCACCTCTTTTTCCCTTTGTATTCCGATCAGTTCCGAAAGATGGTGCGCAAGCATGTTTTTATTGCCGCTGACCACCGATTTCCCGTTCAGAAGAGCAGTCTTTACAATCTCATATGCTGCATCCGGGTCGTCAATCAATTCAACGATCAGGTTTATTTCCGGATCATTCAGCAAGTCCTGTGGATTAAAGGTAAACTGATCAGGTTTAAGAAGCCTTTGTTTTTCGTGGTGCTTTACACATATCGACTTAATCGTGGCATCGGCAGTCTGAACCTCCTGCAAAACCTTATAAAGGCCTTGCCCGACCACGCCAAACCCGAAGAGCCCTATCACAAGTTTTCCACTTTCCTTAGTTTTCATATCGTTCCTGGTTTATTATCGGTTTAATGATCGCGGTCAGGGCTTCAACTTCGATAAGAAAGCCATCATGACCATAAAAGGAATCAATTTCATGATATTCAGCTCCGTGAATATTCTCAGCAATCAGTTTCTGTTCTTCAGGCGGAAAAAGCAGGTCGCTTGAAATGCCAACTGCAATTGTATGAGCCTTGATTGCGGACAGAGCCTGGCTCACACCTCCCCTCCCGCGGCCCACATTCTGGGAGTCCAGTGATTTTGTCAGAGTATGGTATGAATATGCGTTAAATCGCCGGTCAAGTTTTTCACCCTGATATTGCTGATACGAACACGCCTTAAAGCCATCGAGTTTGTCTTGATCGGGATCGTTCTGCGTTTTTTCGTACGTATTCCGGTTGCGGTAGCTGAGGAGCGCCATTGCCCTGGCAGCCCGGATTCCGGCTGAACCGCCATCCAGGTCTCCCCGGGCAAATGATTCATCAGCGGCGAGTGCCATCCGTTGTGCTTCATCAAAGGCGATTCCCCAGGCAGAGGCCCTGGCATTGGTTGCAACCGGAGCAATATACCGGAACAGGTCGGGTTCCTGAATGGCCCATTCCAGAACCTGCTGACCGCCGAGCGAACCGCCGATTCCGAGGTGTATCTTTTTAATCCCCAGAAACTTTTTCAAAACCTGATGAATCTTGACAATATCCCTGACGGTAATCAGCGGAAAATCCAGCAAATAGGGTTTTCCCGTCATCGGATCTTTGGATAGCGGTCCGGTTGTGCCGTAGCAGGATCCAAGAATATTCGCGCAGATGATAAAATATTTGTCGGTATCCATCAGCAAACCCGGCCCCACCATTCCGGGCCACCAGTCGTATACATCAGAATTTGCCGTTAGGGCATGGCCTACCCAGATCACATTGTCGAGAGTTTCATTCAGCCTTCCGAAAGTATGAAAAGCCACCTGATACCGGTTGATTTCACGGCCGCACTCGAGTTTCAACGGGGTCGTGAATTCAAAAATATGAGGTTCAAGTTGTGTCATACCTTGCTGATTGCCTGTTGAAAATCTGCGATAATATCGTCAATGTGTTCCAGCCCGACCGAAACCCTGAACATATTCGGATGCACCCCGGCTGCAAGCTGGTCAGCTTCAGACAGCTGCTGGTGTGTGGTGGCCGACGGCTGGATTATCAGTGTTCGGGTATCCCCTACATTGGCCAAATGGCTGACTATTTCAAACTTTTCTACCAGGTGGCGGTTGTGTTGTTTATCTCCTTTCAGAATAAAAGAGAGAACCCCGCCGAATCCATTTTTCAGGTATTTACTGGCAAGATCATGGTTAGAGTCGCCTGGCAATCCCGGATAACTTACATTTTCTACCCGTGGATTGGACCGAAGCCATTCGGCCAGTGCCAGCGTATTGCTGCAATGACGGTCGACCCGCAGGGAAAGGGTTTCAAGTCCCTGCAGAAGCAGGAAAGCATCCAGGGCACTGATGGAAGGCCCGAAATCCCTGAGACCGATGGTCCTGGCCCTCACAATGAAAGCCTGGACTCCGAACTGGCTGTACCAGGGGATTCCGTGATATTCCGGTGATGGTTCCGTAAAATGCGGGAATTTCCCATTGTCCCATGGGAAGTTACCTCCGTCAATAATGACACCGGCGATGGTTGTACCATGTCCGCCAATCCATTTGGTTGCCGATTCCACCACGATATTGGCCCCGTAATCAATCGGCCTGCATAGGTATCCACCAGCAGCAAAGGTGTTATCTACAATGAGGGGGATGCCATGTTTTGCACCCAGAGAGGCGAAACCCTCAAAATCAGGAACCGAGAATCCCGGATTACTGATGGTTTCTACATAAATCCCGCGGGTCCGGTCATCGATAAGTTTTTCAAAGTCCGCTGGTTTATCGGATTTAGCAAAACGGACCTCCACTCCCAGATTTTTAAAACTGTGTCTGAATTGGGATACTGTTCCGCCGTAGAGAAAAGGTGACGAAACCAGGTTGTCACCCAGCCTCAGGAGATTATTCAGGGCAAGGAACTGAGCGGCATGACCCGATGAAACTGCAAGGGCACCCACGCCGTTTTCCAGCGCGGCTATCCTTTTCTCGAACACTTCGACAGTTGGATTGCCGATTCGGGTATAAATAAAACCTGGTTCCGAGAGTTCAAACAAGCCGGCAGCATGGTCTGCATCCCGGAAAACATAGGAACTGGTCTGATAAATGGGCACGGCACGACTAAGGGTATCTGAGTCCGGCTTGTGCCCGGCATGGATCTGCAGGGTTTCGAATTTCATGGTGAATGGTTGAAATGGTTGAAATGGTTGAAATGGTTGAAATGGTTGAAATGGTTGAAATGGTTGAAATGGTTGAAATGGTTGAAATGGTATTCGGGTATCGGGTATCGGGTATCGGGTTTAAGGTTTAAGGTATAAGGTTGCGCAAATGCGTACCCTATGCCCCTATGCCCTTGTGCCCGTATGCCCTTTTCTTTGAAGGGGTAAACTGGAACCAGCCTACCCCAATTGCATTAACATATCCATCATCCGGAGGGTGGAGGAAACAGAATATGTTTTTGCGATTGAGTTCATCACTTCGTTTTCAAGGGGCGAAAATATAAATTAGTTTTGATTGCGCAAATTATTATTTTGGTTTCCTGAAACAACCTACGCTCAGATTTGTACTACCACTTTAATTTTTTACTGTTATGATAGCAGGTATTCTGAAGGAGAGCCCCGGAGAGAACCGGGTAATCATGCTGCCTGAAACGGTAGCTGAACTGATCAGGAAAAAGGTTGAAGTTTGGGTCGAGTCCGATGCGGGAGCCGGCGCCTTCACAGCTGATGATCAATATGAAAAGGCCGGCGCAAAGATTCTATCGCGCGAAAAAATCCTGGCAGGTGCAACTATGATCCTGCAGATTTCACCACCGGATGACGTAACCCTTAAAAAACTCAGAACTGACCAGGTCTGGATTGGGGTCCTGAATCCGTTATCAGACAAATCGCTGGTCGGGAAGTTTCTGGAATTGAAGCTGACATCCTTCAGTCTTGATGTTATACCCAGGACATCAAGGGCTCAGGCTATGGACATCCTGTCATCACAGGCTACAGCGGCCGGATATAGGGCAGTTCTCGATGCTGCCATGCACCTGCCGACCTTTTTCCCGATGTTCATGACAGCAGCGGGAACCATTACTCCGGCCAAGGTATTGATCCTAGGGGCCGGAGTTGCGGGATTGCAGGCGATCTCAACGGCACGAAGGCTCGGCGCCAAGGTGGAAGCATTTGACGTCAGGGCCGCAGTTCGTGAGGAGGTTGTAAGCCTCGGGGCAAAATTTGTGGAAGTTGATGGATCCCGGGATGAAGCATCTGCCGGAGGGTACGCGGTTGAGCAGTCCGAAGAGTATAAGAAAAAACAACAACAGGCCGTACATGACCATGCAGTTAAAAGCGATGTGGTTATCTGTACCGCTCAGATACCGGGAAGACCCGCTCCTAAACTTTTATTAACCCCAACCGTGGAAGCAATGAAACCTGGGGCCGTTATAGTCGACCTCGCTGCTTCAAGCGGCGGCAACTGTGATCTGACCGTTAATGCCCAGACAATTGACCACAAGGGAGTCCTGATAATCGGTCAGTCGGCCTATCCCTCCTCCCTGCCTAAAGATGCCAGCAAGATGCTTGGCAAGAACGTTCTGAATTTTCTCAGCCTCCTGATTACGCCTGAAGGCGAGCTGAATCTTAACTTTTCCGACGATCTTGTTACCGGAACATGCGTAACGCATCAGGGAGAAATCTATAACCCGAGAGTAAAAAGTCTATTCTAATAAGGATATAAGCCATGGAAGGAATACTTGAGTTTATTTTTGATCATAAAGAGGCGATATTCATTATTGCACTCTCTATCCTGCTGGGCATTGAGGTAATATCACATGTGCCGGCCATCCTTCATACCCCGCTGATGTCAGGGGCCAATGCCATTCACGGAGTTGTTATCATAGGGGCAATCATTGTTATGGGACATGCCGAAACCACAATATCTCTGATCCTGGGTTTTCTGGCAGTTGTCCTGGGCACCCTGAATGTGGTCGGTGGGTTTGTGGTCACGGACCGCATGCTTGACATGTTTAAGAAAAAGAAAAAATAACGTACAGACGGATAATCATCCGTCTGTACCAAATCGTTGAATCAGATGAAAGAATTAATCCAATATACAATCGGTGATTCCATTCTGGAAATCAGCTATCTGATCGCCTCGGTGCTTTTCATTTTCGGCCTGAAAATGCTCAGTCACCCGGAATCCGCACGCCGTGGCAATACCCTTGCAGCGGTTGGCATGTTCATGGCAATTGTCTGCACTATCCTCTTTCACCGTAAGGATGGAGATCCGATCGGGAATATAGGCCTGATTCTGGCAGCCATCCTGATCGGTACCGTTATCGGATGGACCATCGCCGTTAAAGTTAAGATGACGGCCATGCCACAGCTTGTATCATTTTTCAATGGTATGGGAGGGGCAGCTGCTGCTTTGATTTCCCTGATGGAATTCCCGAGGATGGCACCGGAACTGATTGAAAAACATGGCATGTTTAACGGCCATAGCCTTGCTATTCTCCTGGGCCTCGTGATCGGGAGTGTCTCATTCGCCGGAAGTATGATCGCCTTTGGCAAGCTCGCCGAGAAGATCGGCGATCCCAGACTTAAATTCATGCGGTTTATCAACCTGACCTTTTTGGCCGGCATTCTGGTTTTTGTCGTCATCATAATGTCGCAGGGGCAGGCCAATCCAAAAGACATTGTCTGGATGGCTTACCTGTTGATGGGGTTATCACTGGTATACGGGATTACCTTCGTTATCCCGATCGGGGGGGCCGACATGCCGGTTGTGATTTCCCTGCTGAACTCATTTACCGGTGTTGCCGCAGCAATGGGTGGATTCCTGTATAATAACCAGGTGATGCTGACCGGTGGTATTCTCGTCGGATCAGCCGGGACCATTCTGACCGTCCTCATGTGCAAGGCCATGAACCGTTCGCTGCTTAATGTGATTATCGGAGCCTTCGGGGGCGGTGGTGCCGCATCAGGCAAAGAAGCGGGAGCCTACAAGGAGATCAGCATAAGCGACTCGGCCGTTTTACTAAGCTACAGCCAAAAAGTTGTAATCGTTCCAGGCTACGGACTGGCTGTTGCGCAGGCCCAGCATATCTGCCATGAAATGGAAAAGTTGCTTGAGGAAAAAGGCGTTGATGTCCGTTATGCAATTCATCCGGTTGCCGGACGTATGCCCGGACACATGAATGTATTGTTAGCTGAGGCTGATGTTCCCTACGATAAGCTTTACGAAAGCGATGACATCAACCAGGATATGCCCAACGTTGATGTGGTTGTTGTGATCGGGGCCAACGATGTGGTTAACCCTGCTGCGGTAGATGACCCGTCAAGCCCGATCTACGGAATGCCGGTGTGTCGGGTGTGGGAGGCTAAAAACGTCATTGTGATGAAACGGGGTATGGGCAAAGGATATGCGGCCATTGAGAACTTTCTTTTCTTCAACAACAACACCCGGATGCTC
>MEOR01000071.1:0-919 GCA_001769295.1 Bacteroidetes bacterium GWF2_49_14
TCCTCTTCGAAATTTCTGTCTTTGGCAGAAATTCCACAGTAATGCATTTCGACAATTTAATACTGCACATTTTCAACATATGCATATTGTTCCTGATTCTCAGGAGGGTTGGAGCAGGTGTTCTTGGAGCCACGGCCGGCATTGTATTCTTCGCCTTCCAATGGATGAACGTTGAGGCCGTCGCATGGATCATGGGCAGGAAAGACCTTCTTTCCGCATCCTTCGCACTGTCATCAATCCTGCTATCGACAGGATGCGGGATTGGATATGAATGCTCGATCAACAGACGGGCGGCAATCATTATCCTTGCAGTCCTTGCGATGCTTTCCAAGCCGACAATGCTTGTCTTGCCATTCCTGTTGCTTTCCTCAGATATTTTCATGAAAAAAGATATTAACGCCTCATGCAGGCGGAGCATTGGATTACTTGTCATAGCAATTCTGATCTTCTTCCTTAACAAGATCGGAAATCCTATTAAAGAACCGTTTTGCGGATTCTTTGTTTCAGTATGGAATGTCCTATACATGGTTGGTCTATGGGTAAAACAGATTACAACTGCAGGTATTCCGCAACATCTCTACAAATATCCCGGAAATGACGGAGGGCATGTCGAAATCCTGCTCGGATTTCTGTTTATTTTCGCATCAGCTATCCTTTTAATAATGAAGAAATCATTGCGATGGAGAACTCTGCTGTTTGGATTCAGTTTTTTTGCAATTGCTTCATTCCCGGTAATTTTCAGATCTGTATCATTTCATGATTATTTTTTTGGGAACCGCTACCTGTACTTCCCCTCTGCTGGTATTTGCATCATGATCGCAGCACTGTTTGCATTATTACCGCAGCGCAAAGTG
This sequence comes from Bacteroidetes bacterium GWF2_49_14, assembly GCA_001769295.1. Lineage (GTDB taxonomy): Bacteria > Bacteroidota > Bacteroidia > Bacteroidales > UBA12481 > UBA12481. Next base: position 855 of record MEOR01000071.1, read on the forward strand.
AAATACATCCTTGCATTCTTTTCGATATTCATGATCATAGACATTTCCTATGCATATCGCGATCT
>MEOR01000071.1:1185-6106 GCA_001769295.1 Bacteroidetes bacterium GWF2_49_14
CCCGGCTGGATGTTTCCGGATCAAAAGTAACATCGAAGTATTCAAGCACATCCTCAACCCCGAGCTGGGCAGAATTTCCCACACTGAAAACGCTGGAAAAAGTGAGGCCGTTGGGGATTGCCGTTTCCATTGCATAGACCGCCAAAGCGCCTGAACCCGAAATAAAATCCACTCCCCGGGGATCGAGTTTGGGAACAGGAAGGGTAAAACATCCGGCATAGCTGGTGGTTATCACCCCGATGCAATTCGGACCAATGAGGCAACTCCCGGTATCAGTGAGAATTTCCACAATTTCATGTTCAAGCCGCGCTCCCTCAGCATTTTCCTCGGAAAAGCCGGCCGAGATGATAACAAAAGCCCGCGTCCCATTCCCGGCGGCAAGCGACCGGATAATGCTGGGACACATGGCTGCCGGAACTGCCAGAATGGCCAGTTCAACATCCGGGACATCTTGAGGGGTCGGAAAAGACCGGATACCCTGCACTTCATCTGCTTTCGGATTGAGCACATACAGGGTCCCCTGAAACCCGTAATCAATGATATTCCTAAGAATCTTCCCACCTGGTTTCCGGATATCATTGGAAGCTCCGACAACAACTATACTATTGGGTTTCAGTAATTGGCGATTAATCATGGAGGGATTGTCTTATCAGGCAAATTAACCATTTTTTATCAGGGTAAATCCTGAAATATGTTTTTTATTGATGATTATTCTTAACATCGTATTGGGACAAATCCTCACATAAAAAATGAAAACAAAACGCCGCTTCCTTCTCATTATCTGTCTTCTGGCTGTGGTCCGGCTTTCGGCTCAAACCGGCCTGAACTATTACCTCCCACAGGGTGCCCGGCTTAATCCGTCAATCCCAACGCCACAGTCGGTCATTGGTTTTGAAATCGGGGAATACCACCTTACCTACGCCAATCTGCTGAGGTATATGGAAGCCCTCGACCAGGCATCCGACCGGATCACCCTGGTGAAGATCGGGCAGACCTGGGAGAAACAACCTTTGGTGCAATTGATCATCACTTCACCGGTTAACCAGCAAAACCTCGAGAAACTGCGGCGTGACCACCTGGCTGCACTGGATCCGGCCAATTCGTCAAACCCGGGGCGCAAAGATCCCCTGGTGGTGTGGCTTGGTATAGCATCCACGGCAACGAACCGTCCGGTGCGAATGCCTCGCCGGTTGTGGCTTATTACCTCGCAGCGTGTGAAGATGAAAGGATTATTCAGATGCTTGACCAGACGGTCATCTTACTGGATCCCTGCATAAACCCAGATGGTCTGACGCGGTTTGCTTCCTTTGTGAATACCCGCAAGAGCCTAAACAATAACGACGATCCGAATTCTTTTGAATTCCAGGAACCCTGGCCGGGAGGACGATCCAATCATTACTGGTTTGACCTGAACCGCGACTGGCTCCTGCTTCAGCATCCTGAAACACAAGCCCTGGTTGCACAGTTCCACCATTGGAAACCCAATATGGTAACCGATCATCATGAAATGGGCACGAATTCCACATTTTTTTTCCAGCCCGGGGTACCCACCAGAAACAATCCGCTGGTACCCCCGGGAAACTTCGCCCTCACACAGAAAATCGGGCAATATCATGCCAAAGCCCTGGACCAGATCGGATCCCTCTATTACTCCGAAGAGGGTTTTGATGATTTTTACCTTGGGAAAGGTTCCTCCTATCCCGATATCCACGGTTCGATCGGCATCCTGTTCGAACAGGCAAGCAGCCGCGGACACCTTCGCCAGTCGACCAATGGCCCGCTCTCTTTTGCGGCAACGATCCGCAACCAGGCAACGGCCTCCTTTTCATCGCTCAACGCCGCTTTTGACCTGAAAAAAGAGCTTCACTTCCTGATGGCTGATTTTATTAAAAGTGCACTGGCCGAGGGAGAAAATGCGCCGGTCAAGGGATACATTTTCGGAGATAAAACCGATCCTTATCGGGCCAATCTTCTATTGGACAACTTATTAAAACACCAGATACGGGTTTTAAACCTCGACAAACCGGTTGAACTTAACGGAGAGACTTTCGAGCCGGGAAGCTCATGGTTTGTTCCCTCCCGCCAGGCTCAGTACAGGCTGGTGAGAGCTATTTTTGAAACAGTCACCCGGTTCAGCGACAGCACTTTCTATGATGTCAGTACCTGGACTATGCCCCTTGCAATGGGGATTACCTTCCGGGCCATTGATCAAAAGAATTCGGTTAAGATTATTGGAAATCAGGTGGTTCAATCCATTCCCTCGCCGGCAGCTGAAGTCGCCCCAATGGAAAGTACGGTCGGATACCTCATCCCGTGCGATCCCTACCTGATACATAAGGTACTCTATCAGCTTCTTAAGCAGGAAATCCGGGTGAAGATCTCAGGTGCCTCATTTGCCCTGGATTTACCCTCCGGCCGGAAGACTTTTCAACCAGGAACCCTTTTTGTGCCAACCGCCAACCAAGTACTGAATTCGCCTGATTTATACTATACCCTGAGTAAAAATGCCAGGGAAAACGGCTTGACCCTTGTATCTGCGCCAACCGGTTATTCTCCGGCAGGACCTGATCTTGGGAGTGGACGCTTCACAAGCCTTTCTCTTCCAAAAATCCTGACATTCGCAGGGGCGGGAAACAGTGGAATCACCGGCGAGATCTGGTATTTGCTGGATACCCGGTTTTCAGTTCCAATGACCATTGCTGAGAGCAGGCGCTTTAATAGCCTGGATCTTGATGCATATAATGTATTGATTCTGGATGGTTCATATCCCGATTTTGATGCCGCGGAGGTGGAGAAAATCAAGGAATGGATTCGGAAGGGCGGAACCGTCATCGGGATTGAGTCCGGTTGTGAATACCTCAGCCGGAACGGTTTTGTCAAACTGACACCGGTTTCCCAGCCTCCCAAAGAGGACGAGAAAAATGCACTCAGGCCGTTTAATAAGAGAACTGAGGATTTTGCCGGCCGGTCCATACCAGGCTCCATCTTCTCAGCCAGTCTCGATACCACCCATCCCCTGGCCTACGGGTATCATTCCGATGAAATTGCCATTTTCAGGGAAGGGAATGCGTTCTTTAAACCCAGCACCGATGCCTATGAAAACCCGGCGGTATACACTTCCGATCCCCTGCTGTCAGGGTATATCAACAAAGAAAATTTAAAGCTGATAAAGAATGCCTCAGCCATTCAGCGCCAATCTCTCGGAAGCGGTAAAGTCATCCTCTTTATGGACGACCCGCTCTTCCGCGGTTATTGGGCGGGGACGCACAAGCTGTTCATGAACGCGGTGTTCTGGGGGGGCAGGTAAGCAGGCTCGCGATCCCCGCTTTCGCGGGGATGACAACGCTCTAAAGGTAACCCTGTTGCACTTGTCATCCCCGCGAAAGCGGGGACCGGTTGCCAACATTCCCCTCTTCCCTTGTCATCCCGGTGAAAACCGGGATCTCCCGATCAGAACTCCGAGGCAGGGGATCCCGGCCTTCGCCGGGATGACAGTTCTGGCCCAACCGGCAACTGGCAACCGGCAACCGGCAACCTCTTTAAAACCGCATCACCATCTTCACAAACACATTTCTCCCCGGCTCCGCTACCACCATGCCCCGGTTGGTAGCAAGATGATTACGGTACGATGCATTAAAGAGGTTATCAACACCCGCAAACAACTGAAAAGAGGTTATTCCGATTTCTTTCCGGGCTGAATAAAGGGCTACATCCGAGAGAAAATATCCGTCAGATTCTTTCTCGCCCGGGGCTATCATTTTTTGTGCAGCAACCCAGCTGGAGGTCCACTCCACTGTTAAAATACCGGGCACCTGATAGCGGAAACCACCGGCAACCACCATCGGCGGAATCATAGGCAATGCAGTCTCCTGGTTCAGGTTCATGCCTCTCACAAAAGAAGCCTTGCTGAAAAGGACAAGGTTCCGGAATGCCTGATAATTGACCGAAGCATCAAAACCGGTAAGCAGGGCCCGGTCGACATTAGCATTGACGAGTGCCGGAAGAGTATCCGTAAGGCCAGATTGCGGTCCTGTGCTCAATTCGTATATAAAAACACCGGGGGTTTCAACGATCATGTCGGTCATGAAATTGACAAATCCATTGGCTTGCAGCTGGAAACGATCCGTCCAGATACGGAGTCCCAGATCCCCGAACAGCCCCTTTTCCGGACTCAGGTTCGGATCACCCAGCCTGACCTTCGAGCCCAGGTCGATGTATTTGAACCGCTCTTCCAGCGAAGGACTCCTGAATGACCGGCCTGCATTCGCTGTTAGATCCAGGTTCTTAAACAGGTGATACATTGCACTAGCGTTGGCCGACCAGGAAAATGCCCTGACAGTATCGGCGTTAAATGTAATACGCTGATTTGGAACCGGATCCTTGACAACCCCGTCAATCATGATCCCTACAGGGTCGAGGGCCTGATCATTTGCCACCCTGATCAGGTCAACACGGCCACCTATTGTCAGTTCCAGTTTGTCGTCAAGAAATTTTTTCTCCTGTTGCGCAAAAATCCCCATGCTGCCAAAACGGGAATCCGGGTTGGGCTCCTCGGTCCTGACAATATCCATGATTTTTATCGGCATCATAAATGCATCCAGTATCTCCTGCTTTATATACTTCAGCCTTGAAGTCTCCAGCCTTCGCTGCCACAGGTCAATGCCTGCGACCAACTTGCCCGTCACGCTGGTCTTCCACTTGGTTTCCAGCACTATTCCGGAGGTATTATGTTCCCCGCGTGGCAATACTTTCAACGCCGTAATCCTTGAAGTTCCCACCATCGAAGGCGGGGTATTCGGGATCATCTCCACATCCCTCAATATGTACTGATTGTAAGCCCGAACGCTGATCTCACTCATTGAGGGTAAAAGGTCCGTGACTGTGTACTTCGCCGAGACCAGCTGCCGTTTCTCCTCGGGGT
>MEOR01000071.1:6149-23724 GCA_001769295.1 Bacteroidetes bacterium GWF2_49_14
TCCGGCGTCCAATGCCTGGTAATGTTGACCATTGATTTCCAGTTCGTGATTCTTGAATGGCTTTACCCCGATGGTCGCATTCAGGTTGCGGTCGTCGAATTGGGAGTTTTCCATGACTCCTTCCGGTGTCCTGTAATCGCCGGCCGTGCGATAGCCCCCGCTCAGCCTTACTTTCCAGGCTTTTGCCCCGGCTTCAACGGCAACATGAGTCCCGAAAAGCTTGTTGACTCCTTCGAAAATTCCGGTAGCGGTACCATGAATGGTTGGCTTGTTGTAATAGTTGCCTTTATCAGTCAGAATATTGATTACTCCACCCATTGCACCGGTGCCGAAGATCGAGGAGGCGGCCCCCTTTATCACCTCCACCCGCTCAATCTCATTCACATCGAACATGGACAAACCCGCGACAAGGTCGGAGGCTGTCTCAATCCGGTTTCCGTCTAAAAGCGCCACCAGCCGTGATTCGCCCAGTCCTCTGATGTTTACCGATGTTCCCCATCCACCATCGCGCACCAGGGCGATGCCAGGCTCGTTCGACAGCACGTCGGAGAGGGTCATTGATGACTGGCGCGGAAAAATCTCGCGGGGAATAACTGTAATTGGCATGGCAACATCACGTTCCATCTTTTCGTAACGAAGGCTGCTGACCTGCACTTCACCCAATGGAATCATGGCAGGCTTTAACTCCAGATTAATTTGCATCAGGACCTTTTCGGTAACCTGAACCTCCAGGTGAACCGGATAGTAGCCCAGGCACGTGGCCGAAACCCGGTAAATTCCAACCGTAAGTCCTTGAATACTAACCTGCCCGACCTGGTCCGTCAATCCGCCGGAAATCTCTCCTGATTCAATATTCACAGCCTGTACATGCACATAGGCCAGTGCGCGGTTCGTCTGAAACTCCCGGACCGCTCCGGCGATGCCCTGGCTCTGCCCGGCACCGGATGTTAGTAATACGACACAAACAGTGAGTAAAATACGAATCTTATTCATTTTTATCCTTGATTTTAAGTACAACAGATTTAACCTCAACGCCTTGCAGCCGACCCAGCTGGCCGGTGAGCGATCCGATCTGATCCGTTGTACCCTCAAGTACCAGTGAAATGATCCCGATATCGGAATCCCTGACTGGTAAGCCCTGACGGCCGATAATAATGGAAGAATGATTGGAGATGATGGAATTTACCTGCGGTGCGGCCAGCTTGTCAGCCAGTAGAATAAGTACGCTTCCGATTCTCTTTTCCATTAGATTTTCCTCCGGATCAGATTGATTTTTAATACCTTGGATCTTAATAAAAAGAATCCTCAGTCATTGTTATTTCGATAACAAAGATAGCGAGATTATTTTGATATTTTTACCCCGATTGGCGTATTTTCGCAACAAATACATGAACCGATGAAGAAGACAATTTCTATCCTCCTGGCATCCTTTACATTATTAGGCACATTAGTCCTCATAATCAGACGACCAGATAACAAGAATCTACACGAAGGTGAAGAGGGAAAATTCCCGAATGACTGGTTTTATGTGCAAAGATCATGGCCCTATAGCCAGATGCGGTCGGATCTGTTTTATAAAAGCATGGAGCAGATGGTAGCCATGGAAAAGTCGGGATATAAATCCGGACAGCAGACCTGGCAGCAGGTAGGACCTACCAACATCGGCGGAAGAATTACTGATGTGGAGATGCCTTCCAATGATCAGAACATGATTTACGTAGCTGCCGCATCCGGTGGTATTTTCAAATCCACCAATTTCGGAACAAACTGGACGCCCATTTTTGAAGATGCCGTTTCCCTTTCAATTGGGGATATGGATATCGCCCGGACTAACTCCTCAATTCTTTGGGTGGGAACCGGTGAGCCGAATGCAGGAGGAGGATCACATACCTATGAAGGCTATGGCGTTTACAAATCAACCGATGCCGGCGCCACGTGGACCCAATCGGGCCTTACAAATGTTGGAAGCATCGGTCGCGTTAAAATCCACCCTGCACATCCTGATACAGTTTTTGTTGCTGCCATGGGCCACCTGTTTGCCGATAATTCTGAACGCGGTGTTTTTCGGACTACCGATAGCGGAGCGACCTGGGAAAAAGTTCTTTACCTCTCCGACTCCACCGGTGCCGTTGACCTGGCTATTAATCCGCAGAATGGAAATGTTATTTATGCCGCGCTTTGGGAGAGAAGCCGGAGGCCCGATTATCAGAATTATTGCGGGAATACAAGTGGCATCTGGAGATCAACAGACGCCGGAACCACCTGGATCGAGCTGACCGAAGGACTTCCCAACGGCCAGCGCGTAGGAAGGATCGGGATTGACCTTTGTGATGCCAATCCTGATGTTCTGTATGCCGTTTACAGCGATTCGATCAGCTTTGCAGGCACTTATAAATCAACCAACGGGGGTGACACATGGGCCAAAACGGTTGGAACCGCTAATGAATCATCATCTTATAACTGGTGGTTTAGTGAAATCGATGTGGATCCGATTAATCCGAATATCGCTTATCTGTCAGGATTCCTGACCTTTAAGACCACCAACGGTGGCAACACCTGGACCGGCAACTTTACTAATGCCCATGTCGACATGCACGGGGTCTTTGTGCATCCTGCCCAAAATGGCCTGACGGCCCTGTGCAGTGACGGAGGCTTGTACCTTTCCCGAAATGGCGGAACCACAAACTTTATGATCGAAAACCTGCCGATCACACAGTTTTATACCTGTGAAGTAGATTATATGAACCCAACGCGGTATTACGGCGGTACCCAGGACAATGGAACAAATCGTGTAACCAACGGGCAGATAAACCGATGGGAATCTATTTACGGTGGGGATGGTTTTGTTGTAAAAGTAGATCCTACCGATAATAATTATATCTATGCCGAATCGCAGTACGGCGGATTAGGACGCTCTACCGACGGCGGCAACAGCTTCATGGGAGCAAAAACAGGTATTGTGAATAACGATCGGTTCAACTGGAAAACTCCCATCGAACTGGATCCCCAGAATCCGGCCACAATGTATGTCGGAACTCAACGGCTTTACAAATCCACCAACCGGGCCGCAACCTGGCAGCCCATCTCAACCGACCTGACGAACGGCCCCGGTCAAATGCCGGCAAGCATTAAGTTTGGTACCATAACCACCATTTCGGTGTCTCCTCTCGACAGTAAAATAATTTATGTCGGCACCGATGATGGTAATGTTTGGAACACCACAACTCCGGCCATTGGCTGGAACAACCTCTCAGCCAACTTGCCTGACCGCTGGATCACATGCGTACAAACCGACCCCTTTGACAAAGCCGTTGCCTATGTTACCTTATCGGGCTACCGTTGGGATGCCTACCTGCCGCACGTATACAGGACCGCAGACAACGGGGCAACCTGGGCCGACATTTCCGGCAACCTTCCTGATTTTCCGGTCAACAATATCCAGATCGACCCTGTCCTGCGCAACACCTATTACCTTGCCACTGATGGCGGAGTATTTATCACTATCAACAGTGGCCAGACATGGGAATTGTATGGGCAGGGATTGCCTCATGTCGTGGTGAATGAGCTCTGCTTCCACAATCCAACGCGGATGCTTACCGCCGCCACTTTCGGCCGCTCCATGTTTACCATTCCGCTCCCCTCCAGCTCTTCCTCCGTCAGCATTCCGCTTTCCTCAACTGAAATCAAAGCCTGGCCGAATCCATTCCAGTCCGACCTGAATATCGGGATCCGTTTTTCTCAACCTGAAAATGGTGAGATTGCCGTTTGGGACCTCGCTGGCCGGAAAATCAGCGTGCTTTTCAAGGGGACATTAGAACCTGGCGATCAAACAATTAGGTGGAAAGACAGCGGTCAGGTACCCTCGGGTACCTATATTATCAGGCTTCAGACCGACAAAACATCGGGTTCAGTCCGGATTCAAAAGCAATAAGTAAATGCGGAGTCGCCTCCTGTTCTCCCTCATTCTCCTGCTCTCCCTTGCCGGGTGCAGGAGCCCACAGGGTAAACCAGGAGGTCCCACGATACTGATCCTTAAAGGCCCGTCGGCAATGGGCATGATCAACCTGATAGACTCTGCTGCCACCGTTTCATCGCTTCCGTTGAACATTGAGATCCTTGATGAGCCGATGCAGGTTCGCGCACGCATGCTGGTGGACAAGCCCGAAATAGCCGTTCTCCCGCTAAATATGGCTGCCATCCTATACAACAAGGGACTTGATTATCAGGTAATTGCCATTCCGGTTTGGGGAACTCTTTACCTTTTCGGCTCGGATACGACCATAAAAACCTGGCAGGAACTGAAAGGAAAAACCGTCCATCTCATGGGTAAAGGTGCCACTCCGGATATCCTGTTCCGATATCTCCTTGGCAGGCAAGGCCTCACCCCCGGCGGGGATGTTAAACTGGATTACACCTTTCCAACCCACGTCGACCTTTCAAATGCAGTCATTGCCGGGAAAGCCGAACTGGCCGTTATTTCAGAACCCCTTGTAAGTCTCGCCGAAGCACGGAATCCTGCCATTCGGGAGATTATGGATCTTAACCGGGAATGGGCTCTCGCGGTGCCGGAGAGCCCTACCCTGCCCCAAACCGCTATCCTTGTCCGTACCGATTTTGCCCGGGGAAATCCCGGATTACTATCGGTCATCATGGAGGCGTGGAACCGGTCCACCCAGTACGTGAACAGTCAATGGAGCGAAGCAGCCTCGCGGATCGCCTTTAACCGGATCCTTCCTGATTCGGCCATTGCCGTTCGAAGCATTCCGCGCTGCAACCTTTTGTTCCGGTATGCCCGGGAGATCCGGCCGGTAATCGATGCCTACCTGAAAGTTTTTCTTACTTTTAATCCGGACGCCATTGGCGGCCAGATGCCCGATGAAGCGTTTATTTACCAGAAACCGGATCATTAGCCTTGCGGTTGTCATTCTTCTCCTGATCGGATGGGAAGTGCTTTCCGTGTCATTCGGGTCCAACCAGATCCTGCCGGGACCGGATGACACAATCTCGACTTTGTTCCGCATGGTCCAGACATCGGATTTTATTCATTCACTGGGAATTACCCTTCTGCGCGGACTCATCGGTTTTGCCCTGGCACTGGGAGCAGCTCTCCTGGTTGGCATACCTGCAGGACTCAATTCAGGAATCGAAGCTGCCTTCCGGCCTGTTATTGTGACCATCCGGTCCACGCCGGTAATCTCGATTATTCTTCTGGCCCTTATCTGGTTACAAGTTGATTATGTGCCGGTTTTCATCGGGTTCCTCACCATGTTTCCCATATTGACTACCAATATATCGCAAGGGATACGAAATACAGAACCTGCGTTTATACAGATGGCCCATCTCCATTCCATTCGCAAATCAAGAATTCTGAGTGAGATCTTTTTCCCATCTATCCTCCCCTGGCTGTTTTCAGGAATCTCAACAGCCGTGGGATTCGGCTGGCGCTCAGTAATCATCGGGGAGGTTCTGAGCCAGCCGCGCTACGGGATCGGCTCGATGATGCAGGATGCACAAAGTTTTCTGCTGGTTTCCGAGGTCATCGCCTGGACGCTGGTTGCAGTTATTGTGGGATCGCTTTTTGAATGGCTCATCCGCAAACTTGAAAAAACAACTCTGAAGTGGAAACTATGAGCCTGGAACTTAAATCGGTAAGCAAATCGTTCGGCGATCGGAACATCCTGATGGACTTTTCCTTAGCCATAGATCCGGGCTCCGTCACCTGCCTGTTTGGCCCATCGGGCTGCGGCAAGACCACGCTTCTAAATATCATGGGAGGAATCCTCAAACCGGATTCAGGAACCCTCAGCGGATTTCAAGAGGAACAAAAATCATACATTTTTCAGGAAACTCGGATTCTTCCCTGGAAAACCGTTTTGGGAAACGTTTTATTCCCGCTCAAGGACAAAATGCCGAAACATGAAGCGCTGGACCATGCTCGCAAGTTTACCCGCATGGTGGGGCTGGATCAGGAAGAGAACCTGTACCCCTGTCAACTCAGCGGAGGAATGCGCCAGCGGGTCTCCATCGCCAGGGCTTTTGCATACCCGGGTTCTCTTATCTTAATGGACGAAGCATTTCAAAACCTCGATAACACCCTGAAATACAATATTCTGAATGCTTTTTTGGAAATCTGGAAAGCGGACGGCAGAACAGTGGTTTTTGTCACACACGATATCGAAGAAGCTATCTTCCTGGGACAACAAATTATTTTGCTGGGAGAAAATCCGCTAAAAATCCTTCGAACCATCAATGCATGCGGCCATTCCCGGGAAAGCCTCATAACCCAGATCCGCAACCCTTAAGACGCATATATTTAGACGCACATATTTAGACGAATATATGCGTCTCTACAGATCCCCGTCTCTAGGTCTCTAGGTCTCTTGGTCTTACAGTCACTCAGTCTTTCTTCAACACGACAGCCTCTTCCATGATCAGCTCATAGAAATACCCGGCTCCGAAATCCTTGTTCAGGTGAATAATTCCCTCGAAAACAACCACATCGCCAACAACGAGGGTAGCTGTGGTGGTAACGGTCAGGTCAAACTTCCCGCCAAACTCAGTACCATCCTGAATATGAACCCAGTTCCGGTCCATCACCTCATTATTAACCTTCACCACCTGGCCTTTTACCTTAACCTTTGTATCCGCATAGGTTGCCTGATTCTTAAAAAGACTGTCGATGGAAATGCTTCCGTCAACCGGTTGAATTTCGATATCCTGGTTAAACTTGATATTAGGCTTTGAAGGTTGAAGCGGTGCAGCAACAGTTTCCTGGTTGGGTTTGCTGCCTGCCGGAAGCAGTTCCGATACAAAATAGATAATCGGAAAAGTACGGTTCAATTCCTTGCTGGGAAAATTTTCCATGAGCAGTGCATCAGCATACGACCATTTGCTGCCGACCTTAACATCTTCGTTAATTACGGCTATCCAATATTCATTCCGGCTCTCCTTAACCCGTAGATAGGTGTACTGGGTACCAGTAATCACCTCTTCAATCTTTACGGTATGCATGGGCACATCTGGAATTGATGCGGACTCTGGTTTCTCCTTTTTGAGGATTAAAAACATCAGAACGGCTATCACCAACAGGGCAAGACTCGAAATAATTATCTTCAATTTCATCTATAAATTAATTAAAAACGTTGCGCGAAACTAAAATAAATCCGGTGATAATTCCTTACTGACTCCAATGTAATCTCATAATTTACTGACAATGAGGTCTTTTTATTTATCCGCCAGGATAAATCAATTTGTGCAACATTTTGGAGAAGATTGGAAGACGAATTGGCAAACCGATAATCAATGATCCTGTAGCTGAATCCCCCATACATTTTGCCTTTGAGAAAATCCCTGGTGACATTCAGACCGTAAATTCTTCCATCAAGGTAACTTGTTTGCAATAGATTGGCCGATAACGTTGCTGTAGCATTGATCCAGGGAAGCTGGGTAATGGAGATAAATCCATTAAGGTTCTTATTGGGACTGATATCATCAGTCCGATATCGGTAACTACCGGTCAATCCCATGGTAACCTTTGTCCAGGGCCGGTAGTTTAATTTAAGCTGAAGTCCCTGCCTGGTGGCCTCATCTAATAATTGGTCGGCATAACTCTTGAAGGTTTCATAATAGATAACGTTTTTTCGGGCATCGTAGGAGGCGAAAACCGAAAATGTACGGAATGGCCTGTAGCGGAGGGAAACATACAATCCGGTAAGGGAAGGCTTATTCATGGCAACACCTTCTTCTACCCGGTAAAGATCGAGCTCACAGGAAGTAAACAAATAAAGGTTTTTCGCAAGTGAATTATCATGCTGGAAATAGACAAACCGGCGGTCGGTAAAACCCGTGTTCCTTTGCTCAAAAAAAGCCAGCGAACTTTGGATTTTTCCGTATTTCCCCAAAGACTCATGGGCAACAAAACCACCATACTCAAGCAGTTTCAGATTAAAACCGTAATCCTGAAAATCAGGCCTTGTACCTACAACCACGCCGGTCTTGAACCGGCCCATCCGGGTTTCTGCCTGGATACCATCCACAGCGCCAATATTGGATAGATTGTTATTGATTTTGCGCCCTAACCATACGCTGCTGTGATCACCAAAATCAGATCCAATGGCCAGGCTGTAGACCTTTAGGGCACTAAACACATTATCCTTGACCTCAGCCCATTCTCCTGCCTTGTGGGAGAATGAAATGTAGCTTTCTGCCGAAAATCGGGTATCAGCCAGATGATCAGCACGCATGGACAAAGAATAACGCATCCGCTCCGAATTATTGGCCCCGGTGTTCGAAAGATTGGTATAGGAAGCCAGGGTTAAAGATCCCCGTATGTCTTGTTTCCACGTTGCCCTGATGGAATCGACCGGATGCTTTGATTCTGTTTTGGTCAATTCCAGGGACGGCTTAACAGGAACAGAATCCGGTATCACAATAACCTTTGTTTCTTCTTTGGCCCCCACCCTCAAGATAACCGGGTCATCAACTTTTACAACCGTGCCGGGGAAAGGCTTGCCGGCCGCAGAAATTGAAGAGTAATTTTCAATAAAAAAAATCGGAGTTAAGCCCTTGGTCCCCTGAACAAACACAGTATCGCCTTCACGAATCATCTCGTTACTGGCAAACTTAACATAGATATTCTGGGCGGTCACATAAGAGACTCTTCCGTTAAGAATGACCCGGGCATTCTGCCCTATTAATCCGCCAGCTGCGAATAAGGAAATGAGTGATATGATGACAATCTTAACCAAACTAAATGGGTCTTTTTAATTCCGATTTTCCCCTGGGATGACAGGTATAGCAGGCCACACTATTATACACGTAATCCCTTTCATCCCTGTGCTCCTTGTCCATGTCCGTTTTATTATGCTCATGGCAGTCTATGCAGCTGAACAGGGCATAATTATTTGCTGTAGTATGACAGTCCGAGCAAAGTGACCATTCGCCCTGGTGTTCCCCGCTGTAAATCGGGAAATATTGTGCATCATGGTTAAACGTTGAAGGGGTCCAGGCAGTGGTGCTGTGGCAAGGCGCACAATCCTTCGGAAAATTTGCGGCGGCATGATTCGGATTGGTTGCCTGATTATAGTTTGTCAAATGACAGGAAGCACAATCAGTAGGTGTATTCGTAAAACCAGTGGTATGACACTTGGAACACGTGGTGGTTAAATGGGCACCTGTCAGCGGAAAATTCGTCTGAGAATGGTTAAACGTTGCCCCTTGCCAGTTGTTATTGTTGTGGCACATACTGCAATCAATCGGGTATGACTGGGTCTTGTGGTCCTTCGCATTGTCATACTGAACCTGATGACAGCTGATGCATTCGGTTGGCGTATTCTGAGTGGTTCCCCGGTGACAATCAGAGCATTGAACAACCAGTGAATGACCGCCGGTCAACTGATACCCTGTTGTTGTGTGGTTGAATGTCGACGGTTTCCAGGCAGTTGCATTATGGCATGTTTCACAGAGTACAGAAATTCCTGCTGCTGTGTGGCTGGGAACCTGTGATTCGGTATAATTTGCAGAATGGCATGAATTGCACTGTGTGGGGGTATTCGTAAAACCATTTGCGTGACATTTGGAACAGGTGGTCGTCAGATGTGCACCAAGCAACGGAAAATTCGTCTGGGAATGGTTAAACGTTGCCCCCAGCCAGTTGTTATTGTTGTGGCACATACTGCATTCAACCGGGTATGACTGGGTCTTGTGATCCTTGGCATTGTCATATTGGATCTGATGACAGTTGATGCATTGGGTTGGTGTATTCTGAGTGGTTCCCCGGTGACAATCAGAGCATTGTACAACCAGTGAATGACCGCCGGTCAACTGATACCCTGTTGTTGTGTGGTTGAATGTCGACGGTTTCCAGGCAGTTGCATTATGGCACGTTTCACAGAGAACTGAAATTCCTGCAGCTGTGTGGCTGGGCACCTGTGATCCGTTATAATTCTCTGAATGGCATGAATTGCATTGGGTCGGGGTATTTGTAAAACCGTTTGCATGACATTTGGAACAGGTGGTCGTCAGATGTGCACCCAACAACGGAAAGTTTGTCTGGGAATGGTTAAATGTTGCCCCCTGCCAGTTGTTGTTGTTGTGGCACATACCGCAATCAACAGGGTATGACTGGGTTTTGTGATCCTTCGCATTGTCATACTGAACCTGATGGCAGCTGATGCATTGGGTTGGTGTATTCTGAGTGGTTCCCTTGTGGCAATCAGAGCATTGTACAACCATAGAATGGCCCCCGGTTAATTGATAACCAGTGGTTGTGTGATTAAATGTCGAGGGTTTCCATGAATTGGCCGTATGACAGTTCTCGCACTGAACCGGAATCCCTGCAGTCGTATGGTTTGGAGTTTGTGCACCCGTATAGTCAGGAGCATGGCAGGAATTGCATTCAGCTGAGGTGCCGGAGTAACCGCTCTTATGGCATTGGGCACATTCTGTTGTCATGTGAACCCCGCTGAGCGGAAATTTCGTTTTAGAATGATCGAATACAGCATTCTCCCAGGTGTTCATATTGTGACATAAACCGCATTCTCCCGGAAAGGACAATGCTTTATGATCTTTGGCATTATCATACTGAACTTTATGGCAGGTAATACATTGGTCTGGCGTATTAACCGTGGTACCTTTATGGCAATCTGAACATTGAATGATCCTGGCGTGCCCTCCGGCCAACTCAAATCCGGTAGTTGTATGATTAAAGCCTGATGGCTTCCAGGCCACAGCGGTATGGCAGTCTTCGCACTGGATTGATAATCCGGCAGCAGCGTGGTTCGGCACCTGCGCTCCGGCATAATTCGGAGCGTGGCATGAATTACATTCAGTTGAGGTACCAGCATAGCCAACCTGATGACATTTGGCACATTCAGTGGTACTGTGTGCACCAGTCAGCGGAAACCGGGTGGCCGAGTGGTTGAAACTTGTACCCTGCCAGCTATTTAAGGTATGGCATAGCTTACAGTCCAATGGAAATATTTTCGATTTATGGTCTTTCGCATTGTCATATTGAACCTGATGACAGGCAATACATTGATTATTAGCATCTTGAGTAGTTCCCTTGTGACAATCGGAGCATTGAACCACTCTGGCATGGCCACCTGATAATTCAAATCCGGTGGTCAAATGGTTAAACGAGGAAGGTTTCCAGGCACTGGTTGTATGGCAGGTTTCACATTGAACCGAAATACCGGCTGCAGCATGATTCGGGACCTGTACCCCGGCATAATTGGCTGCATGGCAGGAATTGCATTCACCGGAAGTTCCGGTATAACCCAATTTATGACATTTGGCACACTCAGTCGTAACATGTGCCCCGGTTAACGGAAACTTGGTCAGCCCATGGTTAAAGGACAATTCCTGCCAGTTTTCGGTGGAATGACACTGTATACACTCGATTGGATACAGATTCTGTTTGTGGTCCCTGGCATTATCATATTGGACCTGATGACAGGAGATACACTCCTGCCTGGCTGTTACAATTGAACCCAGATGACAAGCCGAACACTGCTCAATCCTGGCATGGCCGCCGGTAAGTTCATAGCCGGTCGCCAGGTGACTGAAGGTCGAAGGCTTCCAGCCATCTGTTCCGTGGCAATTTTTACAGTCGGTTGGTATTCCGGCCGCCTGATGTCCCGGTGTTTTTGAATCGATGAATTCCTTTTCATGGCAGGTATTACAATCGGATGAAGTTCCGGCAAATCCGTTCTTGTGACAACTCAGGCAATCCGCCCCCTGGTGCTTGCCAGTCAGCGGGAATGTGGTAAGATCATGTTTAAAACTGCCCTCTTTATCACCAGTCGGATGGCAGGCAAAGCAGGCGGCACTATTGTACACATAATCCTTCTCTTCATCATGCTCATTGTCCATGCTTGTTTTGTTGTGCTCATGGCAATCGATACAACTGAAGGTTGAATAATCTGCCTCCTGCCTGTGACAATCTGTGCATGTATTCCATTCACCCCGGTGCTGGCCTGAATATACCGGGAAAAACCGAGTATCATGAAGGGTGAATTTAGCCGGAGCCCACCCTGGATCAGTCGTATGGCACTCCAGACAATCCGTGGGTAAGCCTAACGCCTGATGCTCTATTTTGGCTGAACTCTGATAGTCTTTCTCATGACAGGAAAAACAATCCGTGGAGATCTTGGTATATTGCCCGTCGAGGTGGCACTCCTTACAATCAATGGCATGTCCTCCCGAAAGAGGAAAGAAGCTGTGTTCAAAATCGGCCCCGATCCAGCTGCCTGCGCTGGCCGAATGGCACTCTGTACAATTGGTCGAATAACCGGCCTCCAGATGATTAGGTTTTGTAGTAGCCTGATAATCTGCCCTGTGACAGTCAATGCAGGCAATCCCCTGAGGATCAAACCGCAATCTTGAAACCGATTTATGGCAGGCAGCACAATCAGAAATCTGATGCGCACCTGTCAGGGGAAACCGGCTCTGTTGATGAATCTGGCTTATATTTGCTACGATCCAGGTTTTTGGCGTATGGCATCGGGCGCAATCGGGTCCCACGGTGTTTTCATGTAAATCCAGATGGCAATCCTTGCACTCATTCCCAACCGTCGAGAATTCGAGGGTTTTGTGACAGGACCTGCATTCAACCGCCTGATGCTGACCGGTCAGGGTAAACCTGGTTGTGTCATGATTGAATGCCAGTACCTGTGATTTTGAAATCTTCCAACCCTCGGTCGAATGACAATCTGAACAATTGGTTTTGAAACCATTCCCATGGGGAGACTGTCCCATAAGGACCGGCGAAGCCAGCAGCAACGCTATTGCAAATGACAGTCTGCGCATTTGATCGAGTTGAATTTGTACTGTGTGTATCGGGTGGTTCCGGATACTATCTCTTTATGGCATTTGGCACAGGCCACATCTTTGTGCTTGCCGTCAAGCTTGAAACGGGTATTGTTATGGTCGAATTGTGGAACCTTCCAGTTTTCAAAACTATGGCAGCGTGAACAATAGGCCCGGTCAGGGGTTTCGAATTGCCCGGCATGAATATCGGCATGGCAATCCAGGCACTTCTTGGCCTCACCTGAGAACCACTGGCCGGTTACCCCGGTTGCCTCTTTTATATGACACTTCCTGCAGGATACGGTTTCATGTTTACCTGTGAGCGGAAAGGAGGTCCCTTTGTGATCAAATGTAATCTCCCTCCATTTCGACACGGAGTGACAGGCTTCGCAATTTTGATCCGGGAGGAATTTTGGACTGATTTTATTCTGATGGATATTCTCATGACAATCAATGCACCGTTTCCCGATATCCCTGAAGCTCCACTCCATCTCCTTTTTGTGGCATGAGATGCACGGAGTGGCCAAATGTGCTCCCGTCAGTTGAAATGTGCTTTTGTTATGGTTTTCAATGGTATATAGCGATGACTTAAACCCTTCCAGCGAATGGCACTCCTTGCAGTCCGGTTCTGCCCCCTCCCTGCGGAACTGCCCTTTGTGATAATCCGTATGACAATCCGTGCAATTGGAGAATTTCAGTTTAGTGGTCAATGACTTTTTATGGCATGCCTTGCATTCAATATATTGATGCCTTCCTTCCAATTGATAATCAGTTTTGGTATGGTCAAAAGTCTTAATGGCTGTAATCTCATGAAACGACACCTCATTGTGGCACTTGCGGCAGTCACTGCCGAACTTGCTTTCATGCGGGTCCTTATGGCAATCCGTACACTTTTTAAAAGCCACGCCGGAGAACTTCTGAAATTTATTTCCTGCCGTCTCTGAAACTTTATGGCATTTCACACATTCAACTGAAGCATGTTTTCCAATCAATTGAAATTTGGTCTTTTTATGGTCAAATCCGGTAGCCGGTTTGAAAGCATCGGAATTATGGCAGTCTAAACAATTATCCGACAATGTTTTCTGATGATAATCAGCATGACAGGCCAGACATTCGCGCCCCAGGTCGAGGTAGGATCCGGTGCTTTTCTGCGACGTTTTTACCTTGATCAGTTCAGGCTTATGGCAGGCTTTGCAATCCAGGGCTTTATGCTTCCCAACCAGGTCATAGCCAGCTTTACGGTGATCGAATGCCTGCTTGTCAAAATGGATAATCTCGAAATTTCGTCCATGGTGTTCATTATGACAGGAATAACACTCCTTGCCTGTTACCTCGGATGAAACATGGTAGCCACGCCTGGCGTCAATCAGAGTTTTGATCTCCTTGTGGCAAGTCAGACACTTGGCAGAGGTGACCTTCTTACCTACCTCATGGCACTGGTTGCAATTGGATATTCCTTCCAGGCTGGCATGGGCCCGGCTCAGTTCACCCGGGGAAATCTGAGACATAGCCCTGATCCCAATGGCAAGACAGGCCAGGGTTATTGCTGCCAGCCTCCTCAATCTCTCATAATTCCCAAACTTCTTCATTAATGCTTTAGTATCGCCTCCCCAAATTTACGAGTGATCAGGATTCCGGATTTTTCGAGGAACTGTGTCGGCAATTCACCGCCCGCAAAAATAAAAACCAGGTCGTTTTTCAGCTCGATGGGACCTTCCAGATCATCCGAATGGTAAGTTACAAATTCCCGGTCAATAGTGGTCAGGCTTGTTTTAAAACGAACATCTATCTTTCCTGATTGGGCTGCCTCTTTGATTTTCTCACTGTTTTTGGGTTTCAGCCTTCCAAAAACCTCGCCGCGGTACATCAGTGTAACCCGGTTTTCATCCATTAAGAGCAGGGCCGATTCAACCGCCGAGTCTCCGCCGCCCACAACCACGATCCTTTTGCCCGATAGAAGTTCAGGTTCGAGCAAACGATAGGCTACCTTGTCGAGTTCCTCACCCGGAACATTCAGCTTTCGCGGTGATCCCCTGCGACCGATTGCCAACAGCACTCTCCTGGTCGAATAGTGGTCCCCTGCGGTGGTTCCTAAAACGAAACGCCCGTCTCCGGCTACAATCGAATCAACCTTGGAATTCTCAGTAATTGTTATCTTATTCTTATTGAGTACGTTAACCCACAGATCAAGCAGTTCTGCCTTGCTGGTTTCAAAGAGTTTTACCTTCCCGTGGAGTGGCAGATCCATGGCCGAAGTCATCACGATCTTAGAACGTGGAAAAGTAAAAACAGTTCCGCCGAGCGTATCTTGCTCCAGTGTCAATACCTTTAAGCCAAGCTTTCGGGCAGTAAGAGTGGCCGAAATACCCGCGGGGCCTGCCCCGATCACGACCAGGTCATAATCGGCCGGTATATTTTTTTGAATAGTCCTGGCAAGATTTTCTACTGCCTGCTTTCCCTGCTCTACCGCATTCTTGATCAGCCCCATCCCTCCAATCTCACCTGCAATGAAGATACCCGATACATTTGTCTCAAAATTCTGACTAACGTGCGGCAGTTCAACCCCACGCTTTTCCGTACCGATGTATAAGGTAATAGCCTCTACGGGGCAGGCATGGAAACAAGCCCCATGGCCAACACACCTTGAGGCATTAATGATCGTTGCCTTGCCATTGCTGATCCCCAGAATATCTTTTTCGGGGCATGCACTGATGCATGCACCCGTCCGGATACATTTGTTCACATCCACAACAGGATGCAGGGAAACCGGCTCATGCAGCCCTTCTTCCTTGGCAATTCTGATTTTTTCATCAACCTGGCGGGACTCAACCTTTTGTTTCCTTAGGTATAAGAATACAATGATTATGATCAGCAGGAATACTCCGGCATAGATGAGGATATTTTCAAGCAGCACTTCCATGATTCAAAAAATCCATTTATACCCTAACGTTAGAACCACAACAACATGTATAATCATTACGATCAACATGGCAAGGGCAAATGGCAGGTGTATCACATGCCAGTATTCGAGTGTTTTCCTCATTGACTCAAGCATATCGATACGCCGGTAAAGCCTGATCTCGACTTTCAGGAGTTTTCTGGCCTTTTTTAATTCAGCCCCTGATAATTTTTCCTTTTTCAACAGCCTGATTATCCTCCTGTTAGCAGCGTTGTCATACTTATATCCAATGAACAGTTTGCTCACAAGGTTTTTTTGGCTTGTATCAGGACGATTAATAAATGCATCTCTGAGCAGAATGGCTACCGGACTCTCTGTACCAGCCTGATTAGCGGCTGATTCGGTCAACTTGCTTTTCATGAGGCTGATTTCACCCAGACTGAGTTCCCGGCCTTCCATGGTTCGCGGAATCTGAATATAAATGAACCTTCCGATAAATCCGCTAAGCACCACAGCAACCATACTCCAGAAACTGATCGCCACGATCCCGCCGAACTTCATGCTGGTATGAAACAGAACCAAAATCGGACCAAGTATGCATAAAAAGATGTGAAATTCCAGCCAATGCTTCAGTAACCCAAGTCTTGATAACTTCCGCCACCTCTTCCTCAGCATATAGGATGAAATCCCGATAATAATCATTGCGGATCCGACAATTCCAAACCCATGACCCAAGGTTCCGCTGGGCTTCAACACCCCATGCTGCTCATGAAAAAACCTGTTTTCCAGAGAAATGCCATAATAGGACAAACCTAACCAGGTTAACGCGGCAAATGAAAAAACCACAATGGCAGCCAATACGGAAATGTAAAGGGTATGTGCTCTCGGACTCATAAAAAATACTAAAAGTTAGGTTAGCGCTGGGCGAGGTACCATAAAATTCCTGTGACAAAAGTATAAAAAGATTGAAGAATAATTAACCACACCTCACCATTCCTCACCACACCTCACCACACCTCACTATTCCTCACTATTCCTCATTCTTCACACACCGCACCGAATACTTGTTATCCATGCCCGACCAGCCGGGGAGTATTTTCTTTTCATCCTTAATGAGGGCTATACTCCAGGAGTTTGGAGCATAGGGATTTGACATTTTATTAAATGACCAGAAGAAGGCAGCATAATTAATCCATTTGGGCTTTTCAACATACAGTCTTTGAATCGGGTCCCAAACAATTTCTGAACATCCTGCATAAAGGGCATTAAAGTCGGTGGGACCGCCCGGTAACAATTGATCGGCCTGGTTCCAGCCCCCGATGGTTTCGATCAGCGTCTCCAATTCTTTTCTCGATGGCATGTGCCAGCCCCAGGGGCAGATACCCCTGACGGTACCGTAATAGTCTTCGCGCGTAGCATGATAAACATTGTACAAACCGCCCAGAATATCGCACCAGGGTACCGGGTCCTCCAAGTACCGGATATAGCAGATTTTCCGGACTTCATCTTTAAGCTCATTATACGGACTGAAGTTCAGGTTCTGGCTCATCCACCATTGATTTCCGATTTTAACCGAACCGTAATACTGCCCGTCGCGCTGGTCATAGATAACCCCCGTTTCATTGGTCCCGGAGGTAACCTCCACAAACTGGGCGGTGGTATCGGACAATCCATCCGGATCGCGGGCTTCCATGTATACCTTGTAGGTCCCCGGCTCCGGATAGTTATGATAAATGATCCGGTCTTTGGTATATTCAGTATCCCACTTTTCATCACCGTCAAAATCCCAGCGTACTTCCAGGGTGGTGGGTAATGATTCCGGATCAAGGGTTAGCCAGGAGTTAAAATAAAACTGCGTTCTTACATTCC
>MEOR01000072.1 GCA_001769295.1 Bacteroidetes bacterium GWF2_49_14
AGGTGTCGTGAACATTACCCTTAACCTTTACCTCCATGGTGAATGCGATATGCTTTTGATCCGGACTGTAGCTGAAGCCGGTAATGTCGCCATCCACTTCCGATATCTTTCGCCTCGATCCGCCTCCGCGGCCGATTTCCCAGATTTGGCTTGATCCGGATTCGCGGCTCAGGTACCCGATGCGCGTACCATCAGGCCTGAAAACCTCTCCGTTTTCGTTAATCGCCGTGTTGGTCAGTTCCTTATATTCACCTCCGTTTACCGATAGGGTGTAAAGATCCCGATATCCCTTGTTTTCTCCGATATTATACCGGGTAATTCCAAACAGGATCTCCGATTTGTCGGGAGATAGCTGAACATTGCTAAGCCGTCCAAACATCCAGAGAACCTCCGGGGTCATCCGGTCCGATGCCAGCCTCGGCACGGCTGGTCTGTATCCGGCCGGCTCCTCTTTGCCGCAGGAGGTAGCCAGAACCATTACCACCAAGCCTAATAAAAAACTGATCTGTTTCATGGCAACTATTGTATCTTAATCGGCTTTCCTTCTGCAATTCTGTTAAGGCCTTTTATGGCCAGCGGGAAGTTGGGCTGAAGCTCCATGGCTTTTTTGTAATCATCACGGGCGCTTGATAGCTTTCCGTCCAGTTCATGGCTGAATCCCCGGTTGTACCAGGCTTCGGGATAATCTGTTTTTTTGTCAATAGCCTTTGAGAACCATTCCACGGCCTTCTTGTAGTCGCGTTTATACACCATATCGATAAAACCCCGGTTGAAATAGGGATAGGGCTGGGTACTGTCGATCTGCGAAGAAATCAGCTCATATTCCTGGTGAGCCTCATCCAGGAATCCATGATTCTGATAGTACATGCCGAGCTCATAATGTGCTTCATAACTATTGGGCTCCAGATCTGCGGCTGATTTAAAGTACTGGATCGACAGGTCATTATTGAGGGCGGCATTAACTTTCCCTGCCTGTATGTAAGCCGCATAGTATGCCGGATCTTTCTCGATGGTAACCTGAAAGTTCTTAGCTGCACCCAGTGTGTCATTGGTTTCCTGTGCGATAAGCCCCTGAATAAAATAGATCTGGGCCAGTTCATCGTTGATCGGCTTGATGTCGTTCAGCAAAAGTTTTGCGGCTCCATACTCCTGCATGTACAGATGAATTTCCGCGAGTTTCAGCATCACATCGGTATTGCCTGGAAACTTTTTAAGGCAGGAGTTAAGCCCTTTTTTTGCGCTGTTCGGCTCGCCGCTGAAAATGAAATATTCAGCCTGGCTGATATAATAATCGGTTTTGAGGGAATCGAGCTTCAGTGCGATCGAAATATCATTCAATGCCTGTGTGTAATTCTTTCTGGTTGCGTGAATCCTCGCCCGGCGTGCGAACAGGTCAGGACTCTTGGGATTCTCCCTGATCAGACCGTCGAGTACCCCGATATTGGTGGAATCAATCTTCTCCGTCTTTACGCCGGGAGAGGGAACCTGGCTCTTTTTTTTCTGGCTGCAGGCACCCAAAACCAGAATAACGGACAGGGCTAAAATGAAAGGAGCCGTCCGAACGACGGCTCCGGTTTTACTTTGTACCATGCAATAGAGCTTCTTTGATTTTTACTGTAACTTCTTCAGTCAGTTCAGGATTGTCGGAAAGAAGAGCCTTAACGGAATCCCTTCCCTGTCCGATCTTGGTTTCACCATAGGAGAACCAGGATCCTGATTTCTTAATGATATTGAGCTCCACGCCAAGGTCGATGACCTCACCGATCCTTGAGATTCCTTCGCCATATAGCAGGTCGAATTCAGCCTTCTTGAACGGAGGCGCAACCTTGTTCTTCACGATTTTAACGCGGGTCCGGCTTCCGATCATCTCTTCGCCATCCTTCAGCTGCCCGATTTTCCGTACATCGATTCTGACTGATGCATAAAATTTCAGCGCATTTCCCCCGGTAGTGGTTTCCGGGTTGCCAAACATGACCCCGATCTTTTCGCGCAACTGGTTGATAAAGATCACGCAGGTGCGGGTTTTACTGATGTTGCTGGTTAGTTTCCTCAGAGCCTGCGACATGAGCCTGGCCTGCAATCCCATTTTGGAATCGCCCATTTCACCTTCGATCTCGGCCTTCGGTGTCAAAGCTGCAACGGAGTCAATCACGATAATGTCGATGGCGCCCGAACGGATCAGGTGATCGGTGATTTCAAGGGCCTGTTCACCGTTATCAGGTTGGGAAACCAGCAGGTTTTCGACATCCACTCCCAGTTTTTCGGAGTAGAAACGGTCAAATGCGTGCTCGGCATCAATGAAGGCAGCAATGCCGCCCTCTTTCTGTGATTCTGCAATGGCATGGAGAGCCAGCGTGGTTTTCCCGCTGGATTCAGGTCCGTAAATCTCAATGACCCGTCCGCGCGGATACCCGCCAACCCCCATTGCAATATCCAGGCTGATAGACCCTGATGGGATGAATGGGATGTCCTCAACTGCATCATCGCCCATACGCATAATGGTGCCTTTGCCATAACTTTTCTCGATTTTCTCAAGGGTAAGTTGCAGCGCTTTTTGCTTTTCTTTCTGAATTGAATTGTCTTTTTCCATGTTTCTTAAGGTTTGCTTATTATATGGATGCAGTTAAGATGCAAAAATGGAGAAACCGGATCACTTTTCCATCAAATCAAGAACCTGTTTTGAGTGGTCCGTGGTATTTACCTTGTCGATTATCGCAGCAATCCTGCCCTTTTCGTCAATCACAAAGGTGGTTCGGTTGATGCCCATGAATTTTTTACCCATGAATTTTTTTTCACCCCATACCCCATAGGCTTCACACAATCCTTTGTCGGGGTCAGATATCAGGTTAAATGGTAATTTGTATTTAGCCCTGAATCCTTCATGGGATTTGACACTGTCGGTGCTTACACCGACTACCTCATAACCCGCTTCGCGCAGTTCGTCATACCCGTCGCGCAAACTGCAGGCTTCTAACGTGCATCCCGGGGTGTTATCCCTGGGGTAGAAATAGAGAATCACTTTTTTTCCGGATAAATCCGAAAGATTAACAGTTTTGCCGGTTGTATCGGTAAAACTGAAAGGCGGAGCCTGATCTCCGATGGATAGATTGGACATAACGTAAAATAGTTAAATAACAAATATATCAACTCTTTATGGATCGGATTTGTCCGCCAAACGGAACTTTATTAACAGCCACCCGGTGCAGTGTGAATAAAATTTTCTAATTTGGCGTTCCCTAATAACAAACAGATGGGCCGAAATGTTACCAGGCAGAATCCCGACTCCCACCATCTGGCTGATTGCCAGAATGGGGAAGAACGATTTCTGATTCTGCATAATGATAATGTTAATACCTTCGATCATGTCATCGACTCCCTTATTGAGATATGCGATCATGATCCTGTCCAGGCCGAACAGTGTGCCTTCATTACCCACCATAATGGCAAATGCGACGTGCGCAAGGGAGACCTGGAAACGCTGAAGCCCCAACGCGATGCTTTATTGAACCGCGGTTTGCAGGTAACCATAGATTAAATCCAAAAATGACTTTATTCGGAATTATCCTGATGATCCTTGCGGGTCTTGTACTGTTCCTGTTGGAATTGCTGGTTATTCCCGGCATCAGCGTGGCCGGAATCGGGGCACTTATAATGATGGGGGCGGCGGTCTTTCTCTCATTTTCGCTGTTTGATTCAATCACCGGTTTCCTGGTCCTGTTTGGAGTACTGGTTTCAATGGGCGTCACTATTGTTCTGACTTTCCGGTCAAAAACCTGGAAGCGGGTTTCCCTTAATACAGAAATGAACTCCCGTGTAAAAGAGGAGCATGACTGGAACATCCGGGTCGGCGACCGGGGCGTGACCCTTACCCGGCTGAATCCGGCAGGTACTGTTCAGATCGGCAAAGACCGGGTTGAAGGACGGTCACAGGGGCATTTCATCGATCAGCAGACGCCCGTGGAGGTGATCGGTGTTGAACCAAACCATGTTATTGTTAAACCACTAAATGATTAAGATATGGATACGAACATGATTTATCTGATAGGAATCATCGCTGCATCAATTGTAGCCCTGGCAATCCTGATGTATATTATTCCCCTGGGCCTCTGGTTCCAGGCACTGATCAGCGGTGTGAGAATATCCTTGCTGCAGCTGATTTTTATGCGCTGGAGAAAGGTTCCGCCAAGGGTAATTGTGAATGCATTGATTACCAGTGCAAAAGCAGGCATTCAGTTGAAACGCGATGATCTTGAAGCACACTTTCTGGCCGGCGGGCATGTGCAATTGGTGGTTAACGCCCTCGTTTCTGCCGATAAGGCAAACCTTTCGCTTGATTTCAAGATGGCAACAGCCATTGATCTCGCAGGCAGGAATGTTCTGGAAGCCGTGCAGATGTCGGTTAATCCTAAAGTTCTTAATACCCCGCCTGTAAAAGCCGTTGCAAAAAATGGTATTGAGTTGATTGTAAAGGCCAGGGTAACGGTCAGGGCCAGTATCAAGCAGCTGGTTGGAGGTGCCGGTGAGGAGACTGTTCTTGCCAGGGTAGGTGAAGGTATTGTTACCTCAATTGGATCGGCAAATTCACATAAGGACGTTCTTGAGAACCCGGATTCAATCTCACGTGTTGTTCTTGAAAAGGGCCTCGATGCCGGAACCGCCTTTGAGATCCTTTCAATCGACATAGCGGATATAGATGTTGGCAAGAATATCGGGGCAGAACTGATGATGGACCAGGCTAATGCTGAGAAGAATGTTGCACAGGCAAAGGCTGAGGAGCGCCGTGCCATGGCTGTTGCACTCGAGCAGGAGATGAGGGCCAAGGCCCAGGAAGCCCGGGCCAAGGTGATTGAGGCAGAAGCACAAATACCTATGGCCATGGCGGAAGCTTTCCGCTCGGGTAACCTCGGGATCATGGACTATTACAAGTTCAAAAATATCGAGGCCGATACAACTATGCGGAATTCCATCGGGGATCCGATGAGCCGTCCGGATAAACCAAAAGAGGCCAAATAATTGATTTGGATTGTGCGGAAAAGTTTATACTTTTGCCGCACTTATTGGGAGAGATGGGTGAGTGGCTGAAACCAGCAGTTTGCTAAACTGCCGTATGGGATTACTGTACCGGGGGTTCGAATCCCCCTCTCTCCGCGAAGAGGTTGTGAGTGTGAGTGTGGGTGTGGGTGTGAAGGATTTGGGGTTTGAGGTTTGAGGTTTGGGGATTGAGGGCATCCCGTTTTTTGAAAGACCATGTTTGATTTTGAAAAGTTAGATCTGTATCAGGAACTTAAGAAGCTCAACTTTTTGGTCTATAAGAAGATAAAGACCATTAAGGATATGGATCCCTATATAATTGATCAGTGGAAGAGGGCAAGCCTGAGCAGTGTCTTAAATCTGGCAGAAGGAACGGGCCGGATGACACCCGACGACAAAAAGCATTTTTATACCATCGCAAGAGGCAGCATCTTTGAATGTGCTGCCATTCTTGATTTGATTATGAATCTTGGCGGATTAACCCAGGCCGAATTTGAAGAGTTTTACGAAGGCTATGAAAAAGCCTCCAAAATGCTCCTCGGCATGTATCGCAGCCAGAACTAACACCCACACCCACACCCACACTCACACACACACCCGCCTCGGGGTATGGCGCAGTCCGGTAGCGCACCTGGTTTGGGACCAGGGGGCCGCAGGTTCGAATCCTGCTACCCCGACGAATCTTTCACAAACCGTTGTAAATTGACACTTTACAACGGTTTTTGCATAATGATATTCTTTTCATGAGATTTATGTTCATTATTTTCTCACTAAAGACATTCTATAAAAAATTGCACATCCAAGACCGCCTGTTGGGTTTAACGTTGAGAAAAAGAAATTGATTGAGTCAGGATGATTTTGGTAATAAAAAGATTGTTCTGAAATATCATCCTCAAAAATCAGATTTAAAAATCGTCTGGATTCAATTGGAGGAACATCATCTACATCAAACGTCCAGTTAAAAGACTCCATATCTGAACTTACATAAGGGATGGCAGGCTTAAAATAACCGGTACTGTCTGATCCAAAACAAACAACAAAAGTATCATCAAATTCCTGTAGGGTAGAGTATCCCTCGTAATAGGCGCTTGAGCAAACTTTCTCAATGGCTATAACCTTCCATTTACCAATAAGACCTGTTTCATTCCCATCCGGCTCGAATTCACACCCCAACAAAACTATTAGTGGTACAAATATGAAATACTTGTTCTTCATATTTTCAATTGTCTTGTTTAGGTTTCTTTAAGACACGTGTCTACGCGTTTTTTTTCCGTTTCCGCGCCACCAGCACCCGGAAAGTAACGTAATAGGATATCAGAAAAATGATAAAGAGGAGGCTGCAGACCACGAAAATGGCCCAGCCGAATATCAGGACAAAGGATAGCAGCCAGAATCCGACCGTAATATATACCGCCCGGAGCAGCGCAGAAGCCCTCAGTAAATCGTCCCCGGGATGCTCGTTCCGTTCCCTCGACAGGACCACTAAAGCCAACCCTGATATGCAAAGGATGGCAAAAAGCTCATCCAGCACATTCGTCTGGGCAATGACGAAAAAGCGGTTTTCCATGTAGGTGGTTACCAGTGCAAATACCGGGATTTCGAAGAAAACCGGACGGCTTCCGAAAAAATAAAGATACCCGAAAAACAATCCTGGCAGGAACAGCAAGGCTCCAATGAGCCGGGCCCGGTGCGGAAACAGTGGAAAGCGAAATCCTGATTCTTCCAAGTTGCTCACCTTTAGTTCGTATTGGAACTTGTCAGACTGACCATTTTGGAGGTTCCATCCTCAAAATGCACTTTCACTCCTACCAGACCGAACTTATGGTTCGTGTGATACTCTATTTTTGATACACCCGGGATTCCTCGACCGGATTCTTCCACGTCGACCGTCTTGATCATCATCCACCCCCAGAAATAGTCATCCTCAGTTGATTTCCTTACCAACTCACGCTCTATCGTATTGGCACCTCTCTTAAGTGAGTATTTGTCACCCACTTTCCCGTCATAATCAACCAGCAGAAGTTTCCCCTCCGGATATACATTCATCATCCCCTTCGTGGTTATCTTCACCTCTCCGCCCGTCTCGATGCTTTTACCGTTTATGGTTGATCCGGGAATGTATTTTGCCATTTCCAGATATTTCGGGTTGTCAATCTGGCAGAGATACTGGATCTTGGAGATGCCATCATTGAGCTCGGTTATTTTCGCGGAAACGCCCGATAGTCCTTCAACCTGGGATATGCTGAAGGTGTTTCCGACTTCCCCGATCGGCGATTGATCCCCTCCGATCTCCGGATTAATGTAATTGTACTTTTCACAGGATGCCAGGAACAACAAAGTGACGGCAATAAAGGAAAACAGTGGTTTCATCTCAATAGGGGTTTTAATACCCTAAAGGTATGAAACATAATCAATCGGAATCAATATTTCAATTTTCTTTCAGACCCTCATTTCCGGTATCCAGTACCCACCTCCATGCTCCCGTTTTATCCTTCTTCCAAACCGTGGAATAGGTCCCCTCCGACCTGACCCCCGTGGCTTTAACGGTGAGCTCCCAGGTTCCATAGGTGTATCCAAGCTCCCCGGACTCAGCCACATACCCGTACATCGGCTTCCATGTCAGAATGTAGGAGGTATCAGGCCGGGAAAGAAGTTCCTGAATTTTCACCTTTCCCTCCAATGGATAACTGTTGGACCTGAGCAGCACTCCATCATCAGCGCACCAGGCCAGAAAAGCGCGGTTGCGCCCCTCCCTTGAAGATTGATCCGAAAAAGCCAGGTCGGCCCCGATTACTTCACGTGACCTGTCCTCGGGTTTCCTTGTCCGGCAGGAAGGCTGGCCGACAAGCAAAATAATGGTTATGACAAACAGTGGTCTCATTGTTTTATTCAGATTTGATAATTGTCCTGGCCGAAAATTTTACAGATCCATTGACTGTCAGGGTGATGGTGTAGATTCCAGTCGGCAGATTCAGCCTGCTGATTTTTATGACCTCCGATTTATTGGGAATTATGACCGGTTTTGTTAAAGCAATTTTTCCGGCCGCGTCAATAAGTTGTAATTGTGTTCCTTCAGGTAGAATGTCCGGAAATTCAACGGTAATCTGTTCAGTTGCAGGATTTGGATAAACCCTGAAATCTCCGGTCGCCGGATATTCCACATGTCCTGAGCTGTTGGGCAGGGCAAAAGGTGCAGTACCCGGACCGCCATAGGCACCCATGTCGTTTTGCAGGCTTCCTTTTGACGGTGCTTTTGCCCGGCCTGCCTGGTTCGGATCTTCCAGATCATTGTATTTTTCATCCGGATTTCCTGCATCGATGCAATGCGATTCATCCGGGATGGTGTACAATCCATCAAAAAACCGGGGATTGTCATCGAAATTCCCGGTACCGGTAAAACCTCCCTGAACATTGCACCAGGTAACCTTCGGACTGCCGTTTATCTGAGCTCTGGTAGGGGCGCTGTTGCCATAAATGATGTTGTTGGTAATATTCGCATTGCCCGAGAACATGTCGATACCACCGCCTGCAGTGGTTGAGCTGTTCTGGGTAATGGTGTTATTTTCAATGTATCGTGCAGCGGCTCCGTTACCATTGATCCATATTCCGCCACCTCCATAATCCTGCCCCCCTGTATTTTTGACAATAATGTTGTTCCTGACGATGGCCCCTGAATAGTTCAGTACAATCCCTCCCCCATACAGTCCTTTATTGCTGATTATCATGTTATTGAGAATCCTTGGGTTGCCATCCCCGCTCCGTATCGCCCCGCCTCCGGCACTCACGATGCGGGTGTTCTTCTTTATGGCTTCATTACCGATAATAATATTGTTCCGGATGGTCGGTGAAGAGTACTGAATCAGGATCCCGCCACCCTCGGTGTACCAGTTTCCGCGCCCGTGTTCATCTTCCCAGCGGGTGCCTTTTCCGCCGGTGATGGTAAATCCGGCAATCACTGTTGTCGAATCCTCACGGTTAACGATCAGGACGCAGCTGGCACTGTCGGGATGAGCCGGATTGCTTCCGTTTATCACCGTGCCGGTAATGTAGTCGAGACTTCCAGTGGTAAGGAAAAGACTGCCAAGGACAATCTTTTTGCCGCGGAAATTGATGTTCTCGAAGTAGGTACCGGGTGAAACCAGAACGGTATCGCCGTTCTTTGCAGCATTGATTCCAGACTGAATGGTTGGCTGATCATCCGGAATCCGGATCACCTGAGCCGTAACGATGGAAGAAAAGGTGGAAAGGACAAGAAGTAAGGCGAAAGTCAGATTTTTTCTCATGGAACACTCCTTTTTCCGGCAATGATCCCCTGAAAAAACCAGAAAATCGACCTGAAACGTGAAACAGAACCCTTTTTTGCTGGTTTAGCTCTTTTCAGCAAGTTTCTTTCTGAAAGCCGTGGGGGTTTGGCCGGTCTGTTTTTTAAAGGCGGTATTGAAAGCGGATTTTGAGTTATACCCAACCTGGTAAAGGATCTCGAGGATGGTTTTGGATGAGTTGGCCGGATCGCTGAAAAGCCGCCGGGCTTCTTCGATCCGATACTGGTTAATAAAGTCGAAGAAATTCTTTCTGAAGGTCGAATTGATCACTTGTGAGAGTTGACGGGGCTGTACCTTAAGCATTTCGGAAAGCTCCTTCAGGCTGAGGTCAGGATTTAAATAGGGCCTGGAGCCATCCATCAGCGCTTTTAAGCTTTCTGATATTTCACCGCTTTCTGTTTCGGAGAGACCGTTTGCAGCATACCGCGGAACATCTTTTAAACCCGAAAAAGCTTCAGAGTGTTTCATTCCCCTGTAAACCAGAAGGGTGGCAAAAACGAAATTGATAAAAACGGACAGGATAGCCAGGAGGTTGAATCCATGTTTACCGATCCAGCCCATTGCCCCAAGAAAGAAACTTGCCACGTCAAACAACCACATCAGGGTAAAGGCTGAAACCAGCAACAGAAGCCAATTAAGGTTAATCTTAGCAGAAGAAGCTGACTGTTCCTGGTATGCTTTTCGGTAGCTGAGGATCTGGGAGAAAGTGAGGAAAACATAGGTGGCGACCTGGCAGAGAAGCAATATCTGGGAAAGCCTGTATTCATAGAGATTCCATGATTGAGCCGATGGGGAATCAGGATCGCGGAAGATAAGCCATGCAGCGGTGTAGAGGAATGCGGCCAGAAACAGGAGGAAATGAACGAAGTCGGTTCGGTCATATGAGGTTTCATGCTGGCACAGGGTGCGGATATACAGATAGAGCAGGGGAGCAAGGAGAAAGTAGAAAGTCGGGATATTCGGCAGCTCAAAAGGCAGCCAGGGCTTTCCGGTAAAAACCGCAAGGAGCAGGGCATTTGAAAACAGGTAGGCTGAAAGGAATCCTCGCGCAAGGCGGCCCGGCTGGCCGGCCTTCAGGACCACAAGGCCCAATAACAGGAG
Source organism: Bacteroidetes bacterium GWF2_49_14 (assembly GCA_001769295.1). GTDB lineage: Bacteria > Bacteroidota > Bacteroidia > Bacteroidales > UBA12481 > UBA12481. The sequence continues at coordinate 10,455 of MEOR01000072.1, forward strand.
TTGAAAAGTGGTGATTACGGATATTATTGTCAAAAGATTCATCAGCCGTGGATTATTCGTACAAATTTTACAAAATCTCGTTCAGATTAGCCGCTTCTTGCTATTTTTAAATGGATCAAAATCTAAATCTAAATCAATGTCAGAATTTTTAGCGGAAATTATCGGAACTGCAATTCTAGTCCTTTTCGGCGACGGAGTGGTCGCGGGGGTTGTTCTCCGGGGTACAAAATCGGAGAAATCCGGATGGATCGTGATTACAGTGGGTTGGGGCCTGGGGGTAACCCTTGGCATTTACGGTGTAGGAGCAATCAGCGGAGCACATTTGAATCCGGCTGTAACCCTCGCCCTTGCTGCTCAGGGTGCATTCCCATGGGGGGATGTCCCTGGTTATATTCTGGCCCAGGTGCTCGGTGGAATGATTGGCGGAACCATGGTCTGGCTGCATTATCTTCCTCATTGGAAGCATACGGAAGATCAGGCAGCCAAGCTGGCGGTTTTCTGCACTGACCCGGCCATCCGATCGCGCTGGGCAAACCTGCTGAGCGAAGTGATCGGGACTTTTGTGCTGATCCAGGGACTCTTGTTTATCGGGGCAAATAATTTCACAGAAGGGCTTAATCCACTGATTGTTGGCTTGTTAATTGTTGCTATCGGTGTTTCATTGGGAGGGACTACCGGGTATGCCATCAATCCGGCCCGCGATCTGGGTCCCCGTATTGCACATTTCCTCCTTCCAGTTGCCGGCAAGGGAAGTTCCCACTGGGAATACAGCTGGATTCCCGTTCTGGGCCCGGTTATCGGCGGGATATCAGGCGCCCTGATGTATAATCTGATAACAAAGGGAACCTACAACTGGGCAACGTTCCTCTTTACCGGCCTTTTTCTCCTGATTGTGGCACTGGCCGTTGTAAATCAGCTTAAAACCGATAAAAGACAGGAAGCATGACAACTCAAAAGTATATTCTTTCCCTTGACCAGGGAACCACCAGTTCAAGGACGCTGCTTGTGGACTCGGCCGGAACGATTTGTGGAATGGCCCAGAAAGAGTTTAAACAGATCTATCCGGCTTCGGGCTGGGTGGAGCATGATCCGGATGAGATATGGTCAACCCAATGGAAAACCATCAGGATGGTTCTTGAGGAGGCTGGGATTGATTTCAGCCAGATTGCAGCCATCGGAATCACCAACCAGCGGGAAACCACTATTGTATGGGATAAAAATTCCGGCAAGCCTGTTTATAATGCCATCGTTTGGCAAGACAAACGCACAGCGCCCCTATGTGAAACGCTGAAGGCAAAGGGCCTTGAAGATTACATCCGGGAGAATACCGGCCTGGTGATCGACTCCTATTTTTCAGCTACCAAGATCCGGTGGATTCTGGACGAGGTTGAAGGTGCGCGGAAAAAGGCACAGAACGGGGAGCTCCTGTTTGGTACCGTGGATTCCTGGTTGATCTGGAAACTCACCGGCGGAAAGGTCCACGCCACCGATTACACCAATGCCTCGCGGACCATGCTGTTCAATATCTCCAGCCTGGAATGGGATCCGTACCTGCTGGAGCAGTTAGATATCCCTGCCTCGATGCTTCCCGCAGCGCACGCATCATCGGCCCTCTATGGCTATTATCTGGATGACAATGACCGTATTCCGATTTGCGGGGTTGCCGGGGATCAGCAGGCTGCCCTGTTTGGCCAGGCCTGCCTTGAGGAGGGGATGGCCAAAAACACCTATGGCACCGGGTGCTTTATGCTGATGAATACCGGTGAGAACAAGGTTCTCTCGCGCAATGGACTGATTACAACCCTTGCCTGCGGTACCGGCGAATCTGTACAGTATGCCCTGGAAGGCAGTGTTTTTGTGGCAGGGGCTGCTCTTCAATGGCTCCGCGACGGCCTGAAGATCCTGAAAACTGCCGGAGAATCAGAGAAACTGGCCGAAAGCATTGCAGGCTCCGACGAGGTGATCATGGTACCGGCTTTCGTCGGACTCGGTGCTCCCTATTGGGACATGTATGCCCGCGGAGCCATCTTCGGACTGACCCGCGATGTGACCGGGGCGCACCTGGCCAAAGCGGCGCTTGAGTCCCTGGCCTATCAGACCCGTGATGTACTTGAGGCGATGAGGCAGGATTCCGGCATACGGGTGAAGACCTTAAAGGTCGATGGCGGCGCCGTGGTCAACAATTACCTGATGCAATTCCAGGCGGATATTCTGAATGTACCGGTTGAACGGCCTGAGGTGGTGGAAACCACAGCCATGGGCGCTGCCTACCTGGCCGGAATATATCTCGGTTGGTGGGATTACCGCATCATCATGTCGGACCGCCGCGTAGAGCGCATTTTCCAGCCAGTCATGTCATCCGAGAAAAGACAGAACCTTTACCATAAATGGCAGGATGCCGTGGAACGGACGAGGGGGTGGGCGAAGTAGGCTCGCTGCGCTCGCAAAATGGCCTCCCGTTGGTCGGCTAATTGGCTCGGCTAACGCCTCGCAAATTGGTTCGCTGCGCTCACTAATTGACCCTTCGGGCCAATTAGCGCAGTGCAGCGGAGCCAATTAGCCGACCGCAGGGAGGCCAATTAGTGAGCGTTAGCGAACCAATTTGCGAGCGCAGCGAGTCAATTATTAACTTCAAGAACCATGACCAATCGCACAGATCAAATTTCCCGCCTGAAATCCGAGCAGTGGGACCTTCTCATCATCGGCGGGGGAATCACCGGGGCGGGGATCGCACTGGATGCCGCAACCCGGGGGCTTAAGGTTGCCCTAATTGAGAAAAATGACTTTGCCTCGGGAACGAGCAGCCGGTCGACCAAGCTGGTCCACGGCGGCCTCCGGTACCTGAAGCAGCTGGAGTTTGCGCTGGTCAGTGAGGTGGGCCGCGAACGGGCTATCGTCCATAAAAACGCCGCCCACCTGGTGATCCCTGAGAAAATGCTGATGCCCCTGATCAAGGGCGGAACCTATGGGCGCCTGGCTTCTTCTGTCGGACTGGAAGTCTATGATTTCCTGGCTAACGTTCGCAAGGAAGACCGCCGGCATATGCTGGACAAAGAGGAGGCACTGGCCGTTGAACCCATGCTGAATGCCTCCGTTCTGCTTGGTGCCGGATACTATTCTGAGTATCGCACCGATGATGCCCGGCTCACCATCGAGCTGGTTAAGGGTGCCGTCCGCAAGGGCGCCGTCTGTGTCAACTATTGCGAACTGAAAGATCTGATCCTGCGAAACCGAAAGATTACCGGAACTTCCGCAATCGATCATCTTTCCTGCCAATCGTTTGATATCCGGGCACATTTTGTGGTCAATGCCTGCGGGCCCTGGGTCGACCATATCCGCAAACTGAACGGATCCATCGGGAAGAAAAGGCTCCACCTGACCAAAGGGGTTCATATCGTTGTAAATCATGAAAAGCTGCCGGTAAAACATTCGATCTATTTCGATGTGCCAGATGGCCGGATGATTTTTGCCATCCCCCGCGGGCGAACCACCTATATCGGAACAACAGACACCGATTACAAGGGCGACCTCGACCGGATCCTTACCTCACGGGCGGATGCGGAATACCTTATTCAGGCGGTGAACAGCACGTTTCCGGCGGTAAACCTCACAATTCAGGACATCGAATCCTCCTGGGCCGGAGTGCGCCCGCTGATCCACCAGGAGGGTAAATCAGCTTCTGAAATCAGCCGGAAAGATGAGATTTTTATTGCACCCGATGGCTTGATCTCCATTGCCGGAGGAAAGCTGACCGGCTACCGGAAGATGGCGCAGAAAACAGTAGACGAGGTTGTCAAGCGATATCTGGAGACTTATGGTTACGAGTTCGGCCCCTGCATAACCCGTCATATCCCGGTAACGGAGGATCCGCTCTGGAGCGTGGAGGATGTTGAATACTACAAGGGAACCGTATTTCAAAAACTGAGTGCCCTGGGCCTCTTGGCCTATCATGCAGCTTATCTTGTGGCTAATTTTGGAAAGCAGACAGATAAGATAATCTGTTATATGGCAGAATTCCAGGCTGAAAGCTCCGAAGAGTCACTGGTCCGTGCGGAACTGAAATTCTGCGTTGAAAATGAAATGGTCTGTTCCACGGTTGATTTCTTCGACCGCAGAACCGGCAGGCTGATTTTCGATATTGGCAGCGTCCGTCAGTTCGGGGAAATTATCCTCAACGATCTGACCGGATACCTGAAATGGAGCAAGGAGCAGAAAAATCAGGATAAGATATTGCTGGATCAGCGACTGGGCGACGTTCTCTCTTTTCTGGAGAAAGAATCAGCTTAGCATCACCTGTCCGCCGGTGACCGGAATAGCCTGTCCGGTTTCATATTCCTGATCTATAACATAATAGATCGCCTTCATCACATCGGCAACGGTGCAGCCGCGACGTGCCGGGACCTGTTCCTCATAGAATTTCTTCACATCCTCCACCGTTTTGGCATTCGGAACCTTGCCCGAACGGAGGTACTGGACGAAAAGTCCTTTTTCGGGGTCCGACCACAGCGGCCCGTCGAAGAAATTGCCCGGGCATACCGCATTCACCTTGATGTTATAGTCGATCAGCTCAAGGGAGAAGGATTGCGTGAGCCCCACACCGCCGAACTTGCCGCCTGCATAGGTGAAGTTTTTCTTACTGCCCCGCAAGCCCGATTTTGAGTTTATCTGGATGATATCGGTGAAATAACCCGGCTTGTATTTCGACTGGACGGCAAGAATGGCCGAGGCATATTTGGCACACAAAAAGTAACCCGTGTAGTTAACCTTAGTCATGAGTTCAAAGGTTTCCGGAGTCATTTCGTCCAGGCTTCCGGCGTGCAGGATGCCGGCATTGCTGATGATCACATCCAGCCCCCCGAACCCGGCAACGGTTGCCTGGATCATCCGGCTAACCGAATCGGGATCTGAAACATCGGTGCGGATAAAAAGCGCCCGGTTGCTGCGCCCGGCGGCATTCAGTTTTTCAGCCAGCCCGGCTCCCTTTTCTTCGTTCAGGTCGGCAATAACCAGGTTTGCCCCTTCCCGAAACAGGTCCTCAGCAATGCCTTCACCGAACCCCTGGGCGGCGCCCGTGACGATGATAATCTTGTTCATGACCTTGCCGGAGGCGGCTCCTCTCGACATATTATGCCTGTAATTCTCTGATTCCCAGTTTTCTATGAAGGAGATCTGCTCTTCTGTCAGGAAGTGCGGCCCCCCGAAAGCCTGGCTGAGATAGCTGATCTTCATCAGGTCCTCAAAAACATCCAGCAGGATGTCAACCATTTTGATGCTCTCATCCGCCGCGATCAGGCCGATTCCCCGGATCAGGATGATTTTCGGATCCGACCCGTTTGCGGATTGATACCGGTCAAGTTTATTACGGAACTCTACAATGATCTCATCCGGTGTTCCGGCGGATTCCACATAGAGCGGCCGGGCCTTGCAATAAACAATGTTGTCCGGTGTGAATGGCAGCGATACCATCCCGGCATGAGCGGCATCCTCTGTGAAAAAGCGGATCAGGGCGTTCTGCCTGACCTTCAGTATTTTGATTGCGGATCCGGAAAGAAGCATCCGGAGCGCCGGGAGGACTTCGGTGATCTTTGCATCCGGATCTTCCGGCTCATGGCTGAAGTGAAACTTGTTAAGGCCGTTTACGATATCGAGGCACCGGGTGTACAGAACCTGAACTTCATCGGTGGTGTCCGCACTGATAAACACACCATGATTCTGAACCAGGATGATCTGGGGATCTTTTGAGAATTTCTTTCTGAATTCCGCAATCTCCGCCTCAAGCTTGCGGTACAGCACATATCCCGGATCTGTGTATTCCACGTAGAGAACGTCTTCCGGAAACGCGTTGCTGATGGTTTTCCGGCAACCCTGGCTGCAAAGCATCGCGTTGAGCCGGGTGGAGTGGGTGTGGATCACAAACCGGTAGCGGACCAGGTTGTGAAGCGGTGTCTCAACGGAGGGCCGCAGGTTCCGCTCATTGTCGACGCAGCTGTTCATCAGGCCTGACAGGATCATCTGGTCGCGCTGGAAAGCATCATCGGGAAAGGATCCCGATAGTACCCCGTTCAGTGCCTGGCGGTCAATCTTGATCAGCTCCCGCTCGGTCAGCGTCCCTAGGCGGGTGCCACTGGCCTTGACGTACAGGTACTTGTCGTCTTTCCACGAGGTGTTTCCGCCTCCGCCGATAACGAACTCATTATTATTGCCGTAGTGGTTCGAAATCGCTAGAAGATCGGAAATTGACTTTTCCATGTTATCAGGTGTTTTGAAAATGTTGGAAAACCGCTCTGCCCAGGTTTAGCATACCCTGTCTTTGAGCGGTATTGAGCTGATTCCAGCGGCTCATCGCGCTGTCGCCGGTTTTTGTCCGGAGATACTGATGCGCTGCGATCAGAAGTGCCCCGTCGGAGCTGATCTTTTTCAGCGATTCGGAGAGGGGCGCCTGGTGCCGGCACGAGACGGTCAGCGGAATCATTTCGGGAGTATTATGTTCAGTGCCAAAAAGTATGATGAAACCCTTGCTGTCAAAGAATTTTACAAAGTCTTCCAGAATGGTGGCATCATTTCGGCCGGGAATCAATTCGATGCAGAAAATATTTCTTGCTGTTAATTCCGATAAGAATGCCTCTTTGCTGCCTTCGTAATCCGTGAAGTTGCCTTTCGCATCATCCAGCAGGACCGGGTAACACGGGATTCCCCCGGCATGGGTAATGATTTCGATCACCATATCCACGCTCAGAAAGGCCTTTTCATCTTCCTCCACAAAAGCTCTGCCTCCTGCCTTCAGCAGGTTGTTCCGGATCTCGTTTTCCACGCTGGCGTTGCTGGCGGGGTTCGCTTTTAATTCCTTACCGTCATAGAGCCGCTGGAGGAAAGTCGTCCTGTCTCCCGTATCTGGATAACGCTCATAGATTGCGATCCTCAGGGCTTTGGCAATATGCCGCTCCCTTACCAGTTCTCGGGCGTACAGCCTACGGATTTCCTCAAAATCAAGCCGGATATCGGATTGAAGATCAGAAAGAACGGAATTGGTTTTGACAACCATGCTCTCCACCTGCCGCATGCTTTCGGCTATAACCGTTTCAACCATCCCGGCATGCCGGGCATCCAATGTATCAGGAAAATCAAGACCCTTGCCGCTGAAATAGGTCCGTCCGGGATTATTGGGATCGTTAACCCTTACGCCCTTTTTTTGCAATTCCCGATCGAGCGCGATGTACTCAATGTTGAATAACGGGAAAACCCGGCTCCTCACTGCCTGATCATGGAACTCCCGGTACCCCTTGGTTGTATAAAAATCGTTAATTCCCAATATCTTGATTCCTTCCCCCACGGCCATCTCAAAAATCGGGTCAATGGCCATAAAGGCACTGAATGAGAATGGGGTGTGGATGTGTCCGTTAACGGGCCAGAATGAAGGCTCTTGATGCAGAGACCTTTTGAGCAGCTCTTCGGGTTCCGGAAACCGGGTCAGGAAATTCGTCATCATCATACCCCTTGTTTATTCCTTCTGATTTGTTCTTTTTCAGTGACATTGCTGGTAACGGTGTGCCCCCTGAGCGGAACTATCCGTTCGTGGATGGCATCCAGGATCCAGTCCGGCTGCGGGAAGAAGTAATTTTCAAGCTCATAGGCCGGTACGATCCAGTTGCGCGAACCCACCACAACCGGCGGGGCATCCAGGTCATCGAACGCAAGCTCGGTGATCGTCTGGGCCATCTCCTTCAGGAAGGACCCCCGTGTTGAGGCATCACTGGTCAATAGTATTTTACCGGTTTTCTTAACTGATTTTAGCACCGGTTCATAATTGAAGGGTGAAAGGCTTCGGGCATCAATGATTTCTGCAGAAAGATCGTATTTTTCTTTCAGGATATCCGCAGCCTTCACAGCGGTATAAAGCGTTGAACCGATGGTGAGAATAGTCAGGTCGCTGCCTTCGCGCTTGATGTCGGGCTCTCCGATCGGAATTTCATAGTATCCTTCGGGCACCCCTCCTGTGTGGAACATCTCCCCGATATCATAAATCCGCTGGCTCTCAAAGAAAATAACCGGATCGGTGCCCTGCAAGGCAGCGCTCATCAATCCTTTCGCATCATACGGGGTAGCCGGGAATACCACCTTCAGTCCGGGTATGTGGGCCACCAGGGCCGACCAGTCCTGTGAGTGCTGGGCGCCATATTTGGATCCCACGGAAACGCGGATCACCACTGGCATTTTTATCACATTGCCGCTCATCGACTGCCACTTGGGCAGCTGATTAAAGACTTCATCGCCGCAGCGACCGAGAAAGTCGCAATACATGATCTCAGCCAGCACCCGCCCTCCGCACATCCCGTATCCCACCGCGGTTCCAACTATGGCACCTTCAGATATCGGGCTGTTGAACAAACGGTTATAGGGAAGCGCCTCGGTCAGTCCTTTGTACACTGCAAAAGCACCTCCCCAGTCGCGATTCTCCTCACCATAGGCAACGAGCGTCGGATCCTTGTAGAACCGGTCGATGATGGCTTCAAAGATGCCATCCCGGAGCTGGTACTGCCTGATCTTTGAAACCGGCTTGCCCTCCTTGTCCAGATAAAACCGCTCCCGCCCGCGGATCTGCCTGACCCTCGGATTCTCTTCCATCGGCATCAATACCTCGCAGGAACCCTCTTCCATCCTGTCAACCGAATCATTTGAGAACATCATGTCGCTGATAGTTTCGGGCCTGGAGACCAGGTTTAACCGAGGCGAAACGGTGTCGTCAATCGTCAGGGTGAGAATTCTCTTCATCTCCTCAATCGTGCCGGCCGTGATTCCGTCGAGTTGTTCCCGTGTCGCTACTCCCGCCTCAACCAGTTGATTTCCAAATACCTTGATTGAGTCTTCCCGTTCCCAGGCCTCGATCTCCTCTTTCGACCTGTAGGAGGATGCATCGGAGGGAGAGTGACCGCTGATACGGTAGGTGAGTGTGTCGAGCAGGACCGGTCCCCTTCTTTCTTCAAGTATCTGTTTTTTTCGTTTAAAGGCGTCAATCACCGCCATCGGATTATAGCCGTCTACCCGTTCGGCGTGCATCATCTCGGGGTTAACGCCGGCTCCGATACGCGCCAGAATGTCGTATCCCATGGTTTCACCGCAGGTCTGACCGCCCATTCCATATTGGTTGTTCATGATATTGAACAGGATGGGTAACCCGCCTTTATATTCACCCTGCCAAAGCGTCTTAAACTGATCCATCGAGGCAAAGCTGATTCCTTCCCAAACCGGACCGCAGCCCATTGAAGCATCGCCGATGTTGCAGACCACGATCCCCGGCTTCCGGTTGACCCGTTTGTACAGTGCGGCTCCCACGGAAATGTCGCCGGATCCCCCCACAATGGCATTGTTCGGATAAACCCCGAACGGCGTGAAAAATGCATGCATCGATCCGCCCAGCCCCTTGTTGAATCCGTTTTCACGGGCAAAAATCTCCGCCAGCGTTCCATATAACAAGAACTTAACTCCCAGTTCCTTACTGTCTCCCTGATGGCCCTTTTCAACTACCTTTAAAGTGCTTCCGCCAAAGAAATTCTTCATGATGCCCATCAGGTTCGCATCATCGAGCTGATGCACGGCCGAAAGTCCCTTGGCCAGGATCTCACCATGGCTCCGGTGAGATCCGAAAATGTAATCCTCAATCGTGAGGTTATAGGCCATCCCAACAGCAGAGGCTTCCTGCCCGATCGATAGGTGAGCCGGACCGGGGTGGTTGTATTTGATCCCGTTATATTCATTGGTCGTCTTGATCTTATTCAGCATCACCTCAAATTCCCGGATGATGGTCATATCCCGGTATATCCGGATAAAGTCAGCAGTTGAAAAAGATCCCTTCTCCTGTTCAATAGTCTTTTTATATTGGTTAACCGGAATTTCTCCAAATGAAATCTTGCCGGGTTTTCTTACCGCCAGAGGATTGATATTTAATATTTTAGGCATAATATAGTGGTTACTGGTTACTGGTTACTGGTGCTGGTTGGCAGGTGCACTTGTCATCCCCGCGAAAGCGGGGACCGTCTCCAATGATTCCTACGTCGCGCATGGATATCAGGTTATATTTAAAAAGAGAGTTCCAGATTTTCTATTTCCAGCCTGATCTCCCTGAGCAGCGCAGAGGCCGGAGCCCCGTCGAGGGCCCGGTGATCATACGTGAGCGAAAGTCCGATATACGGCACAAAGCCGAAAACGCCGTTCCCCAGGTCGGCCGGCCGGCTGATGATGGTGTTGACCCCAAGGATGGCAACCTGGGGAAGGTTGATTACCGGGGTGAATAGTTCCACTCCATACGAGCCGAGGTTGGAGACGGAAAAGGTTGCGGATTCGCTTGTGAGCAGTTCAGGGTCAATATTTCCCTTTTTGCAGCTGTTGGCCACATTCTTTATCTGAAGTGCCAGAGCCCCGATGGTCATGTCGCAGGCATTTTTTACCGTGGGAACCATCAGCCCCCGTTCCGTATCTACCGCAATGCCCAGGTGCACCTTGTTGAAAATCCGCATGGAGTCGCCCAGAAAATGAGCGTTGCCCATCGGGTGTTTTTTCAGCGCCCTCACCACGGCATAGCATACCATATCATTGATGGTGATGTTCTCACCTTTCCCGTTTTCGAAAGCTTCCTTGGCTTTCTTCCGGTAATCCAGCAGGCGCCTGGCATCTGCACTGGTATGATGTGTAAGCTGGGCTGAATTTTGCAGGGATTCATGCATCCGGGCGGCAATGATCTTGCGCATGTTGGAAAGCTTGCGGACCTCGAAACCGTCGCCGGTAATCTGTGGAGTGGCTCTGGAGCCTGAACCGGCTGCACGGTCAATATCGGCTTCCATGATTCTTCCAGCCGGACCGGATCCGACTATTCCACTGACACTTATGCCAAGAAACTGAGCCCTGGCGCGAGCGCGTGGTGTGATTCTGATTTTGTCTACGGCAATTGGGCTGCGGCTTTCGTGAACTGACGGGATGGCCGTGCTTGTTTCCTCTTTATCCAGGGTTTCCCGGATGGCGTCCGCCGGTTTCTGCCCGCCGGCCAGTTCGGAAAACTGATCCAGCGGCTCCCCGGGCTGCCCGATGATGGCTACCAGCTGCAGTACAGGAACTTCATCCCCCTCTTCATACAGCCGCTTCAGCAGGATGCCCTCGGATTCGGCTTCATACTCAAAGGCCGCCTTATCCGTCTCATAACTAAACAATACCTCACCCTTCTGAACCGATTCACCCGTCTTCTTGTTCCAGCTGCTGATAATGCAGCTCTCAACGGATTGGCCCTGACGGGGCATTATTACTGGATTTGCCATTGTTTCTGATATTGTGGTTTGGATAACTTATGATTACATGTTTAAGTAATCGGAATTAATGTTTTTCAAAAATACTTATTCTGATTGAAAAATTCATTAATTTTGAGATAAATATTTGATACTTGTAAATACATGTTGTCTTCTTGTATATACAATAAATTACCTGACGATGGTACAACCTGATACCCGCATTCCCCAGTACCGTAGAATATACGAATTGCTGCGGAAACACATTCTCGACGGCGTATACCGGGAGGGCGACCTCCTGCCATCGGAGAATGAGTTATGCCGCCAGCACCAGATTACCCGCCCCACTGTCCGGCAGGCCCTTTCCAAGCTGGCTCATGATGGATTGATCCATCAGAAGCAGGGGAAAGGGAGCATCGTGCACCTGGTACCGAACGACATCGGAATTCTATCGGTCTCGGGAACCACTTCGGCCATCGGAAGTAAAATTCTTAAAACGCATATACTGAGAGGTCCCGAGGTTATCCCCTGGCCTGAGAAATTCATTTTCGACCTTTCAACCGTTGAACTGGAGTCGGGCTGCCTATACCTCGAGCGGATCCGGCTGGTGAACGAAATGCCGCTTTTCTATGACATCAGCTACATTGCAAACATCAACCTTCCCCGCTTCTGCTCACGCACTTTTGAGAACAAGTCGCTTTTCCAGATACTGAGGAAGAGCTACTCCATCGACATCAAAGGCGGTATGCAGCGCCTGAAGGCCATATCCGCAGAGGGACAGATCATTGACCTGCTGAAGGTGCGGAAAGGCAAGCCGGTTTTGTACCTCGAAAGAAAGCTGGAAACCAGCCGTCCCAACTTTTTTATCTATTCATCTTTATATTGCAACACCGAAACCCACGCACTTTCTGGTGCTTTCTAACAAACACACCCATGAGAACCAAGGCTGTCAGGATTTATGGAAAAAGCGACCTGCGACTCGAACAGTTTGAGCTTCCCGCCATGAAGGAGGATGAGATCCTGGCCCATGTGATCTCCGACAGCATCTGCATGTCTTCCTATAAGGCAGCCAAACAGGGGGCGGATCACAAAAGAATTCCCGATGATATCGCAGTACATCCAACCATGATCGGTCATGAGTTTTGCGGTGAAATCGTTGCAGTGGGCTCAAAATGGCAGCACAAATTCAAGCCGGGGAGTAAATTCTCGATCCAGCCGGCCATGAACTACAAAGGCAGCCTGGATGCACCGGGTTATTCTTACCGGTACATCGGAGGAGATGCCACGTATGTGATCATCCCCAATGAGGTGATGGAGATGAACTGTCTCCTGGAATACACGGGCGACGGATACTTCATGGCCTCCCTTTCGGAGCCGATGTCCTGCATCGTCGGGGCTTTCAATGCCTGCTACCATACAGTTACCGGTTCCTACGTGCACCACATGGGTGTCAAAAAGGGCGGAAATATGGCCATTCTTGGAGGCGCAGGGGCTATGGGACTGGGTGCAATCGATTACGCAATTCACAATGAACGCCGGCCTGGTTTGCTCGTAATCACGGACACCGATAACGACCGCCTGAAACGGGCCGAATCGGTTTATCCGCACCCGGAATCTAAACGCTGCGGCGTTAGGGTCCATTACGTAAATACCCTGGAAGTACCGGATCCGGATGAGTACCTCCTTTCCCTCACGGGTGGCAAAGGGTATGACGATGTTTTTGTTTTTGCCCCGATACCGCAGGTAACGGAACAGGCCGACCGCATCCTGGGCCGCGACGGTTGTCTGAACTTCTTTGCCGGTCCCACCAACCCCGATTTCAAGGCTGAGTTCAACTTCTACAATGTCCATTACGCATCTACCCATGTGGTGGGTACCAGCGGTGGGAACACGGATGACATGATCGAATCCCTCGACCTGATGTCGCGCAAGATCATTAATCCGGCCGTCATGATCACCCACATCGGCGGACTCGATGCCGTGATCCCGACCACCCTCAACCTGCCCAATATCCCGGGCG
>MEOR01000073.1:0-30938 GCA_001769295.1 Bacteroidetes bacterium GWF2_49_14
TTGAGCACAAATTCACAGCAGTTACCGACCTGCTTCTTGAGCGCACTCCCCCGCAAACCAGTCCGGGTGGGGTAACCTGGGGCGGTTATGCAGGCCTATCCGTACGATTCGATCAGAAACTCTCGGATCCCAATTATTTCAGCAGTGAGTTGGATTCCATGGTCAGCGGGACACGCACCGGGTGGGTCGCTGCAAACCTGAAAAACGGGAAAGGAAAAACCGTTCAGATGGTGATCCTGGAAAACATCTCGAACACCCGCTATCCGACACCCTGGTACTGCATCAACCGTCCGGCCGAGAAATTCTGGTACTACAATGCTGCTATCCTCTACCACGAAGGATTGAAGATGAAGAAAGGTGAAACGCTGACGCTGGGGTATAAAGTTTTGGTGCCGGCCAGTCCGTTAACGAGGACCGAGATAGCGGACAGGCTGTTACCCTAGAAATCGTTCCGTATCCAGCGCCGCCATGCACCCAGATCCGGCTGCCGTGACGGCCTGGCGGTAGTGCTTATCCTGAACATCGCCGCAGGCGAATACTCCCGGAACGTTGGTTTTGGTTGTACCCGGAACCGTAATGATATAGCCGGTTTCGTCCCTATCCACGTAAGGAGCAAAGATGTCAGAATTGGGTTCATGGCCGATCGCAACAAAGAAGCCCGTAATATCCTTGCGAACCTCCTCCCCTTTTGAATTGGTCAGAATGACCCCTTCAACCGTCTGGCCACCAACAATTTCTTTGGTAACATGCTCATAGAGCACCTCGATATTTGCGGTACGGGTAACCCGGTCCTGCATGGCTTTGGAAGCCCGAAGATAGGGCTTGCGGACGATCAGGTATACCTTCCGGCAGAGTCCGGCCAGGTAGGTGGCTTCCTCAGCTGCGGTATCCCCTCCGCCCACAACAGCAACATCCTGACCGCGATAGAAGAATCCGTCGCAGGTGGCACAGGCGGATACGCCTGAACCCTTGAATTTCTCTTCCGATTCCAGCCCGAGGTATTTAGCCGTGGCACCGGTGGCAATGATCACGGCATCCGCCTCGATCAGGAAGTCTTCATCGATCCAGACCTTGTGTTTTGGTCCTGTAAAATCCGTTGCGGTGGCCAATCCCCAGCGCACCTCCGTACCGAACCGCTCGGCCTGCTTCTGCAGGTCGACCATCATTTCCGGGCCCGTAACTCCATCCGGATACCCCGGAAAATTTTCCACTTCCGTGGTGGTTGTAAGCTGTCCGCCGGCCTGCAAACCCTGGTATAAAACCGGCTTGAGATTTGCGCGGGCCGCATAGATTGCAGCCGTGTATCCGGCCGGTCCGGAGCCGAGGATCAGGACGTGGATATGTTCTTTTACTTTCTGTGTCAGCGGGTTGCCAGCTGGCTGACTTTCTGTGTTAAGCGTACCGAATTGTATCATTAGGATTTACGATTTACGATTTATGAATGGGTATCGGGTTTCAGGTTTCGGGTATCGGGTTTCAGGTATCGGATAACGGGTTTCGGGTATCGGGAAGAGGGTTCTGGCGCCCGATACCTGATACCCGGCACCCGATACCCAAATTATTTCCTGCCAATTTTTCAGTTTCAAGGTAATCTTTTTACGGATTCAGGTTTGCCAAAAATCATACCGGGATAATTGGACTTGACCAAATCGAAAAAAACTCTAAATTTGCACCTCATTCACACCCACGGTCACACCCACACTCACACTCCCCCACCACACTCACACCCACACCCACACACACACCCGCCTTCGGGATGTAGCTCAGCCCGGTTAGAGTACTCGTCTGGGGGGCGAGGGGTCGAGAGTTCAAATCTCTCCATCCCGACTGAGAACAAAGGACTTGCAGGATGACTGCAGGTCCTTTTTGTTTGGGTGGCATGACTTCCTCAATACTATAATGTGCTCTTTACAAAAAACATATATATATCATTTTTGCTCTTTACAAAGATCAATAGAAGAATAAGCATGGTTCAGTCCGGTGTGTTAAGGATATATAAGGCTTTCCAAATACACCGAAATAGCTGGTATAATCAAAAAAAGCAGGATCAAATGTATGATCCTGCTTTTTTTAAGGCTTAGCTGTTTTAGCTCATCAGTTGATTATCAGTTTGATGATTTTGGAGAATCCTGCATCCGTAATCATTTTAACCATATAGATTCCATTAGTAAGATTATGGGTGTCTATTTCGACCCGGTAATCTTCACCGGCTTCTACAGAATTGTTAAAGACCGATTGAATGGTTTTCCCGGTCATATCAACCAAGGTTATTGTTGCCGTTGTCTCTTCTTCGATTGTGAACTCAACATTAACTATTCCATGGGACGGGTTGGGATATACCTTAAAATCGGATTCAGTGATTAATTTATTATCAGAATCATTGCTTCCGGACTTTCGGCAAGCCCCTAAATAATCACCGTGTGCGAGGTGTGCTTGAACAGCATTTATACTAACAAAAACAGTTTTCCCTTTGTGACATATCGGAATTTTGGCGTAGTATGCAACAGTATACCCCCAAAGGGCTTCGCCGGTTATTTCATTATTTTCCACATTGTAATATGCATCATTACTCCAGCCTCCAGTGGTTTTTTGTACTTTGGCAATATAATCTGCTGCGCCTAATATTTCTTTCAAAAAACCCATTCTGTTCACTTCATTTAAGGCAAGAATGGCATATGAGGTTTCTTGTATGGATTCATCACTATCATTAGGAATAACCCAAGCAGAGTTCCAGGAAAATCCACCATTGTCTATCTGATATGAAGCCAAAATGTTAGCTAGGTCATAGATATTACAGGCACCTGCATGAATCCCTGCTGTCGGATCAAAGTCTTCATGAATAAAAGCGAGGCCGTAAATAGCTCCAGCAAGGCCAATGACATCATACCATTTGCTACCATCCAATTCATTGATTTCTGCTTTGACACCGGCAATCCAATCAGTTGTTGATGCACCACAACTAGCTGCACCAACAAGTCCCATACCGATATCCCATGCTGCCAAATTAGCCTGACCTCCAGATCGATAGATACGAATTAGATTAACATAAGAAGCGGTATTATAAAGTGTTCCTAAGCCACCTTTGTTATAAGTTCCCATTTCTAATGGTCCATAGAATTTTGTATTTAGATGATTTCTATAGGTTGTTCCTCCAAAAACTTCATCAAGGGCTTTTGCCAGATAGCCGTCGCTTGGAGAAAAGTTATAGGTTTTGGTTAGCAGGTATGCGGCTGCCTTTTTCAGGGCGTTAAAATGATCGGGATCGGCAGTATATATATAAGCTTGTGCCAGACCCTTTGTTATAGGGCCGTGGATATTTCCATAAGTTGGTGGTGCGTTCAGGTCCCAACCCCAGGCGCCATCAGTATATTGTTTTTCAACAAGTCGGTCCCCACCATCTTGAATAGTAGTTCCGGTGAATTCACCAGTAAGAGATATTCCTTTGAGGTGTGGAGTGGCTTTCTCCGTTGATTGGAGGATGACATCGCTAAAAGGATAAGCCAGTTGGGGTTTTGTTGCATTCTGCCCGATGACTATGGTTGCAAAAAGCAACCCTCCGACAAATAGTAATAATTTTCTCATAATATTGATTTTAGGTTAATGATCAGACACTGGTAACCGGCTCAAACTGAATTGCGTTCGAAGCGAATCGAAATGATCCTGACAGACTTTTCATTATCAATTACAGGCGGTTGATGTAAAAGTACGGGAATTATTTTGCCATTTCAGAATAATTGGTTAATAGCAGTTGCTGGAAACATGACGTTTGTCATTTTTTTGAAGACCGCCTCTGATGGTTTTGTAATTAATTACTAATCTGATAATTACAACTATTTTTTTTGGAAAATATTCCATATCGCGGAAATCTTAAAATTTTGTTGAAATCTGACATTGAAAGATTGTTGATAACGATACGCGAATAGAGGGATTACAGCAGAATTAACGGGGGTCAGACCTGAAAAAACCGTTCATTTACCTTAAATTTTCACCCCAATCCACAAATTATCATGGAATCGATCCGGAAAACCTTCAAATCCAGCTTTTTTCTTCTCGGCACTCTGTTGGCTATATCCGTTTCGTGCAAGAAAGAGGTTGTTCCATCGGGTTACCTTACCAGGAATGTGGTTATTGTTATTATGGATGGGGCCCGATATACCGAAACTTTGGGGGATTCACATCATCATAATATGCCCAGACTGGCAGACGAAATGGCAAATGATGGCGTCATCCTGACCGATTTTCGAAATCGGGGTGAAACCTTTACCATCCAGGGCCATGCGGCCATTTCCACCGGAAATTATGTAACAATAAACAATGGCGGAACCGAAGCTCCCCCTTTCCCCTCCATATTTCAGGAATGGCTTGCGGCTTCAGGATTGCCATCGTATTTATCGTGGATTATTTCAAGCAAGGATAAACTATCGGTGCTCAGCAAGACAACAAACCTGTTCTGGTTTGCAAGAACCAGGCCGTCAACGGATTGCGGAATCTACGGGGATGGGCTTGGCAGCGGATACCGCGAAGACTCCGTCACGTTTCAGAAAAGTCTCGAAATCCTGGCCGGTTATGTCCCGAACCTGGTCCTCATCAGCTTTAAACAACCGGATGTCATTGCTCACGCCGGCGACTGGCCGGAATACCTCCATCAGATTCAAACGGTGGATGAATACATTTACGGGATATGGAACTATATCAATACAGATCCGAATTACAAAGGGACCACTACCCTGTTTGTTACCAATGACCATGGCAGGCATGAAGGCTCGGCCGACGGTGATTTTGTCAATCACGGCGATTCCTGCGAAGGCTGTACACACCTGATGTTTTATGCCTGTGGGCCCGATTTTAAAAAAGGCGTTATCTCTGGCACTCCCCGTGAATTGATTGATATATCGGCAACAATCGCAAAGTTGATGGGATTCACCATTTCGCAGGGGACAGGCAAAATAATGGAAGAACTATTCCGATAAACTTATAACCATAATCATCGTGAAGTCATTCAGACTGTTTATCCTGATATCGGTGCTCCTGCCGATCGCCGTACCCGATTACGGGCAGGTTGTTACCGTTTCTTCCCTCCTTTCGGAGATGACGGATCTCAAAAAATTGTCAGAATTACCCGATCCTTGGTTCAGGCAGGCCCAGGCCAGCAGCTACGACCGGAAAAGCCACGCCGGAGGTGAGGATTGGTTTGCCAATTACGACGTGGGGCAATATATCCGGAAAGAGGTCAATGAGGGTCGGCAGGAACAGGTTTTGGCCGATCTGACCGGTCCTGGTGCGATCAGTCGGTTCTGGTCGGCTAACCCCGATAACACTTCCCCGGTGCGTTTTTATTTCGATGGCGAACAGAAACCGGGCCTCGTGGTCCCTCTCAACGAGCTCTTCTCTGGCCGCCATCCGCTGTTCGGGCCTGAGTTTTCCTATATCAGCGGGACGGGAGGAAACCTCTATTTTCCAATTCCCTATGCCCGCTCCGTGAAAATCACCATTGAGGATGCCAGGGGAAATCTCCGGCTCTATTATGAAATCGGATACAGGACTTATGATGGCAATACAAGGGTTGAGACTTTTAATCCGGCAAAGGATGACAGCTGGCAGGGTCAGAAGATTCAAACCGCCCTCCGGCTTACCCAACCACAGGGAATCACTCCACCAAAAGATGCTATATGGAGGTCCTCAGCCCTGACCATACCTGCCGGAGAATCCAGGCGGCTGCCTGAGATCACCGGAGAGAATGCAGTTTTCAGTTTTTCGGCATGCCTCAGAAACACCAGGGAATCAGCCGAATGGACCGACCCGAACCGGGCTCATGTTGCCTGGCGACATCTGATCCTGTCGGTCACATTTGACGGGCAAACCTGTATACGCGTTCCGCTCGGGGATTTCTTCGGATCCGGACCGGGAGTGAATCCCTACGAAAATCTCCTCTTTTCGGTTTCAACAGATGGTTGGATGACGAGTCGCCTGATCATGCCGTTCAGGCACTCCATGGTGATTGAAATCAGAAATGAAGGCACTGTCCCGTATACGGCAAAATTTGTCACCGGAACCTGTCCGTGGAAATTCACCGGAGAGACCTGCCACTTGCACGCGCAATGGGGCACCCTTACCCGGGAAAGCTGGCCTCCGTTCGATATAAACTTCCTGAACGCTAATGGCGAAGGAAAAATCATCGGGACGGTTTATCAGGTTAGTAATCCCAGCTACATCTGGTGGGGAGAAGGAGATCAGAAAATATTCATCGACGGGGAAGCCTTTCCCAGCACCTTCGGGACCGGCACCGAAGATGATTACGGCTACGCATACGGATATAACGGTCTGTTTACCAGGCCATATCATGCCCAAACCCGGGTTGACGGTCCGGCCAGTGGAGGTCATATCAGCCTGAACCGATGGTATATTCTTGATGCCCTGCCCTACCGGAAATCGATCCGGTTCGATCAGGAGGTCTGGCATTGGATGCCCTGCAATCCGGTGTGGTCGCATGTTATCTATTGGTATGCACGACCCGGCGCTGCTGCACCGGATCCGATAGAACCTCAGGGACTTATGCCGATAGATCTTGGCATACGCGAAAACATGCTTGATCTCATTGAGGGAGAGGATCTCACCTATGATCCTACGCCCGGATCCGTAAGTGTTGAGCGGCTTGCCAACTGTTCAGGAGCGCGACACCTGGTGTGGCGGAACGGTCAGTCTGGTGACAGGCTCACCATAAAGTTCCAGGTTCCTTCTGACGGAAATTACCTGGTTATGGTAAACCTCTGCATGTCACCGGATTACGGAAAGTATGCATTCAGGATAAACGGTGCCGCATCAGAAAGGGTTATTGATGCAGGATCAGAAAAACTATTCTGGACACGGCCCGTTCTCGGCATTTTCCAATTGCGGAAAGGAGACAACCTGATGGAAGTTACCCTGATGGAACCGGATTCCCGGGCCAAACCGGGTAACCTTTTTGGGCTGGATTATATTTTTCTGGAAAATCTGAAATGATCTGCTTTGGTTTGTTTTTTTACCGGTTATCCAACTTTTGGCATCCTTTATGCATGCCCCCCGAATACTTGATTAACAAAACAAATCCAACCATGAAAACCAAATTAAGTAAGATGCTGCAAGGGGGCAGCCTGATTGTTGTCCTATTTGTGTTGGCCAGCTGTGCCAGTGTAACCGTTATCAACACCATGCCTGAAGGAGCCCGTGTATATGTTCAGGATCAGCCCGTAGGCTATACACCGTATACCTACTCAGACACCAAGATCGTAGGGACGGTTACACCGATTCGTCTTGAATTTGAGGGATATAAGCCCCTCACCACCGTCCTGGTTAGAAATGAGGAAATTGATGTGGCCCCGATTATTGGCGGATTTTGTTTCGCATGGCCACTTTGGCTCTGGTCGATGAAATCCCAGCCGATGCACATGTACGAACTCATGCCCGATGATAAATAGGAAAATTCTGATGAATTACCGAATCCTTGGAGCCTCAGGATTAGCCATCTCACCTCTTGTACTTGGTACCGACAATTTCGCCAATCCGACGCCGGAACGTGAATCCCGGGAAATTCTGTATCGTGCAGTTGATGCCGGGATTAACCTGATTGATACGAGCAACAGCTACGCTGGTGGGGAATGCGAATCCATTATTGGCAGGGCCGTTTCTGATAAGGGACTCCGGAAAAAAGTCCTGATCGCAACCAAGGTTTTCTATCCCACCGGACCTCTTCCAGAGGACCGGGGACTCTCAAGGGCAGCCATTTTCAAAGCCTGTGAGGCTTCCCTCAAACGGCTGAGAACAGACTATATCGATCTGTACCAGATGCACCGGCCGGATTTCGGGGTGCCTCATGAGGAGACCATCAGGGCTCTCGATGACCTGGTTCACCAGGGGAAGGTGCGGTTCATCGGCAGTTCGACCGCCCCGGTAAGTCATATTCTGGAGGGACTGGACATCAGCCATAAACAAGGATTCATCAGGTATGTCAGCGAGCAGCCGCCCTATAACCTGCTTGACCGGCGCATCGAGAAGGAAGTTCTCCCGATGTGCCGTGAGCAGAATCTTGGGGTGATCACCTGGTCGCCTTTGGCCATGGGGATGCTGGCCGGACGATATCTGGATACTTCGCCACTGCCGGTTGATTCAAGGGCGGTTCAGCGCCGGGGTATTTATGAAGAAAGAGTTACTCCCGCAGCCATTGAAGAGGGAAACCGGTTTGCGCGGATGGCTATCGGTCATGGGTACGATCCGGCAAGGCTTGCCCTCACCTGGGTAAAGGATCAGCCGGGAATTACCGCGCCCATCATCGGGCCTAAAACCGTAGAACAGCTTGAAAATTTTCTGCCGGTTCTGAACCTGGACCTTACCGACGAGATCCGGCGGCTGTGCGATGAGATGTTTCCGCCGGGCACTGCGGTTGCCGACTTTCATAACACATCAGGCTGGATGAAAAAAATGATTCTTTAGGGAGTCCCGACGGGTTTACTTTTCTTCTTCAGGTCATACCGGAAAATGGCAACCACGATGGATCCGAACACGATGATTTCGGTTGCCACACCTGCCCAGGATCCCATTAGCAGATTATAGGTAAACCAAAAGGGGTGCGGAAATAAATTGATGAACCGGATCCGTTTAGGCCTTTTCATCCATAGTCCAATGGTCTCAATGGTCATCGCAAAAGGAGGAAACAGACTCAGGGGACTATCCCAGGTTACTATTCCTGATACCCAGAGGAGTGCAATAAAAATAACAGGCCAGATCCAGTGGGCGGCCCACTTTTTTTCTTCCTTAAACCGGAAAACAAGGGTCCTCCCCGCCCCTACAATGTTCATGGCGAAACCGGTCCAGGCTCCCAGCAAGGCATAATGCCCGAGGAAGCATATTTGCCCCGCGAGCATGATTAGAAGGATCCGGTTGCGGTTGTTTTGCTGAAAAGAGATGACAAAAAACAGGAGACCGATGAACCCGATCCCCTGGATCAACCAGTCAGACATATCAGTAACGATTATTCTGGTCGCAATAGTCGGGAGAATCCCAGATTGGCCTCTCAGTTTTTATTGCGTTTAAAGCGAGAACTTTACGCAGATTGAAATTATAATAGACCCATTCACGACTGGCAAATTTCCTGAAGGTTGGCGATCCCTTGACACCTGAAAAATCTTTGGCAATCCAGCGCATAAAAGAGGGAACCAGCCTGCTGATCAGGTTCATTCTCCGCATATCATCCAGTTCAAGTCCGCGCAAAACAGCAGCCGTAACATCCTTCTGGCTTAACGGAACCATTCCGGAGGTTTCAAGCTGCAAAATCAGTTCACTCAATTTTTGGCTCGTACGGAAATCCGTCAGTAGAAAAATTCCGTTTGGCTTCAGAAGGCGCTGTACCTCTTTAAGGAACAGATCGATCCGGTCATACAGATGGCAGGATTCAACATTGATGATGAGATCAAAGGAATTATCGGGCAGGTTGATGGATTGTGCATCTCCCTGGGCAAAAATCAACCCCGGGGCTTTATGGTGCTTTCTGCAGAATTCTATCGCGGTGGGATCGCGGTCAATGCCGGTTGAAGACGCCGGTTTGAAGAACTTGTGAATAAAAGTCAGGCCTCCTCCGCGGCCGCAACCTATTTCAAGAATGTGCTTGTCCGTAAGGCTGTGCCCGCTGACAAGCTGGTTATAAAGCTGGATTGGATAGCGGTTCAGCTCATCGGATGGTTGAAGTTTAACAGGGTTCAATCCATCTTCAAAACCATAATTCATAAAGATGACCTCAGCATTCTTATCTAGCTTATTAATAATGCGATACCAGATCTTAAAAAAACCGGCGGCGAATATCCAGACAAAGACTTTCTGTATTTTACTCATGAAATCAACTAATTAGAAATAAAGGCAAAGGTGAGACTCTTTGGGCGATTAACCAAAAGAACTTTTTTTCCCTTCGGCCGGAGATTCCGGCTTCGCCGGAATGACAGGGAGCAGCTGGCGATTGTCATGGTTGGGGAAGCGGTCCTCGCTTTCGCGAGGATGACAACGCTCTGAGGCTAACCGGCAACCGGTAACCGGCAACCGGCAACCGTCTTCACGACATCTCCAGCATCCTCCGGATCGGCTTTTCGGCACGAACCCTGATTTCCTCATCTACCGTAACTTCCGGCCACTCATGCTTCAGGGTGAGATATATCTTCCTCAGATTGTGCAATTTCATGAATTTACAATCGTTGCATGCGCAGGTGGAATCATTTGGCGGTGCGGGAATAAAAAGTTTGCCGGGGTTAGCTTTTCTCATCTGGTGCAGGATGCCCGATTCGGTTGCAACGATAAACTGATCCGCCTTGCTTTCGGTTGAAAATTTAAGCAAGGCTGATGTTGATCCGATAAAATCCGCGACGATCCGGATTGGCTTCTGGCATTCAGGATGCGCGATTATCAGGGCATCCGGGTAGTCGTTTTTAAGCAACAATATTTTCTCAAGGGAGAACTCTTCGTGTACATGGCAGGCACCGTTCCAAATCAGCATATCCCTGCCGGTCAGGCTATTGAGATAGTTCCCAAGATTTCTGTCGGGTGCGAAAATGATTTTCTGGTCCTTTGGGATCTGCTCCACAATTTTCCTGGCGTTGGTAGAGGTGCAGCAAATATCCGAAAGTGCCTTGATGGCCGCAGTGGTGTTCACATACGTGATGACAATATGATCCGGGTGTTCATTGCGGAACCTGCTGAACTCATCGGCAGGACAGGATTCAGCCAGCGAGCATCCCGCGTTAAGGTCCGGGATTAGTACCTTTTTGTCTGGTGCCAGTATTTTTGCAGTCTCCGCCATGAAATGAACACCGGCAAACATGATGATGTCCGCCGATGCATTGGCGGCTGCACGGGAAAGATCAAGGCTATCTCCAACGAAATCTGCTATTTCCTGAATCTCCGCCTCCTGGTAATAATGGGCCAGAATGATCGCGTTTTTCTCTTTAGTAAGCCTTTTGATTTCCCCTGCCAGGTCGATGCCCGGGTCGACGGGTTCATCCACAAATCCTTTTTTCAGCCAGCTTTCCTTCATCATATTTTGCCTTTCGGGCTGCAAAATAAGGAAAATTCACTGAGAAGGCGGCTGATTTCTCAATCGCTGAAAATAGACATTGAGAAAATTTTGCCCCGATATGGGAGAGCCGGAATAAAATACATCCTCGAAAACAGTTCCTTCACACAGTTCTTTTGGACTCCCTGTGATAAGTGTTCCGCCTCTTTTAAGCAGCCACAGTTCATCGGCTACCTGGAGCGCCAGGTCAAGGTCGTGCGAGGAGAAGAGGATTGATTTCCCGGTTTCGGAGGCCAGGTTCCTCAGCAATTGCATCATGGAAACCCGGTTGGGCAGGTCGAGATGGGCGGTGGGTTCATCCAGAATGATCAGTGGCGTATCCTGGGCAAGCGCCTTCGCAAAAAGCGCCCGCTGCTGCTCCCCGTCGCTCATTTCGTTGATCATCTGGTCGCGGAGGTCCCATAGATACGTCTGCTCGAGGGATCGCCGGATTATTTTCCTGTCGTCTGCGCCCAACCGACCCAGCCAGTTATTGTAGGGATACCGGCCCATGGCAACCAGCTGGATCACGGTGAGATTCCTGACGTCGATCCTTCCGGTAAGCACAACACTTAGCACACGGGCAGTTTGCCGCACCTGGTTGCTTTTTACGTGTTGGCCCATAACGAAAACCGCTCCGGAAAGTGCAGGCTGCAATCCGGCCAGGGTACGCAGCAGGGTAGATTTACCGGAACCGTTCGGGCCTAGCAGTCCCACTACACGACCCCTTTTCAGGCTCATATTCAGATCAGCGGAGAGCACCAGTGAGTTTTGCTGATGTGCCCGGTACCCTATGCTGAGCCGGCTTGTAGTCAGTATCGTGGTATCCTGCGGATCTGTCATTCCGATAATGAATTACGGTTCCTGCGATTCCGTAGGATTACCCAGATGAGTATTGGTGCACCAAACAGGGAGGTGACCGTATTAATCGGCAGTACCTGGGGTGCTGCCACCAGCTGTGCCAGAATATCACAGACCAGCATCAGGATCGATCCGCACAGGATAGAAGCCGGCAGCAGGATGCGGTGATCCGGCGTGCGAAACACCGCCCTGGCCAGGTGTGGAACTGCAACCCCTACAAAAGCGATCGGTCCGGTGAATGCAGTTAATGCGCCTGCCAGAAGACTGGTTACAACAATGATCAAATACCGGGTCCTTCTTACCGGCACCCCGATAGCCCGGGCCTGGGTCTCCCCTAATTGCAATGCATTCAAGGGCTTCTGCAAGGTTATCGATATCACCACGCCAACCACAACAACCGGTGCCAATGTCCGCAACTGAGGCCAGTAAACATCACTGATACTGCCGAAAGTCCATACCAGGAAGGAATGAACGCTGTCCGGATCACTGAGGTATTGCAAAACACTTACGATGGCACCGGTCGCACTGCCGAACATCATGCCGATTATCAGTATGGATACGGAATCAGACAGTCTTAAGGATAAAAGGATAACGAGTAGCATAACCAGAAAGGCACCGGCCATGGCCGCCAAAACCATTCCCCAGTTTCCCAGAGGCAAAGCCTGGATCAGGGCATCCCCTCCAAACCAGGCTGATGCCATCATTAACAGGGCAACACCAAGGCTGGCGCCGGAGCTGACACCAAGAACATAAGGGCCGGCCAGCGGATTACGAAATAGGGTCTGCATGAGGAGCCCGCAAACAGCCAGTCCGGAACCGGTTAATACTGCGGTGAGTGCTTTAGGCAAGCGAAAGTTTGTCACAATAAGTGTCAGGTTGGAATCCCCGTCACCTGACAGAATATTGCTGAATTCGCCGGCGGATATCCTGACACTTCCAAAAATCAGGTCTGCGCAAAAAGCCAGCAGCAAAAGGATAATGAGTAGGACAAAATAGACAGGAATACGTCCCTTCATCAGCAGATCAATTAAAAATCAAAGGTTTATAATAGGTCCAACTATGACCTGGCACCAATTCAGGATGTCCAATATACAATAAATCAGCCAAAATGCGGTCGGGCCTCACCACCCCGCTCTCCCAATAATCGTTACCTCCATGATTATTCAAACGGTTGGTCAGGGTATAAACCCTTTTCTCCCGCACAGCGCGGAAAACGGTGTATCGCTCCTCCTCGGCAAGCAGCTGCGACAGAGAGTCTGCCGGTGCTCCCACCCAAAGCGGTGCATCTGCGACCCTGTTAACCACCGTTTCAAAATTAAGCGCCAGGCTGGCCGATTGCCGGACGTCTTTCCATGGGTAATCCATGCCGGCATCCTTAAAAAGAAATGCAAGGTAATTCAGACCACCCGGCATATACCAGGTCCCCTTGAAATTATTGCCCATAAACACAACAGGCTGATCCTCACTGGCGCGACCAAGAGCACTCAGGCGATTGTACTCCTTCTCAACGAGGTTGAAAACGGAATCCGCTTCACGCAAATGACCGGTAATCACACCAAATACACGGATCCACTCCGCCCTTCCCAGAGGCGTTGATTCCATCCATTCCAATATATAGAGAACCGGAATGCCCAACTCCCCGAGCCTGGGATCCGGATTGAACTGGCCCTCGATGCCGGACTGCATAACCAATGATGGTTTCTGGGCGACCAGGTATTCCATGTTTAGTTCCAGATCACGGCCAATGGTTGACAAACTCCCGCTCAGGTATCGCTGATAAAGGACTGAATCATAGAGTCTGTCCGGATTACTGCAACCGATCAGATTGTCTCCTGCCCCGATCGCCGATAAGAATCCGGCATGCGTGGTGGATGAAACTGCCAGTCGCTCTGAAGGAATGAAAATATCGTTAACTCCTGATTTTGCAAGGCTCTTGCTGCCGGCATCCAGTAACCGGTATCGGGCAAAAACGGTTCCCGGATTCCATGGATCTGTCAGCACGAGCGTGAGTCCATCCGCTCCCGGCTCCCATCGGTATCCCCTGGCATACCGTGGCTGATAAAGAGATGAATCTGAAAACTGAAATTGGTTTTCTGATAATTGGTCAGATTTCGTACCCGCTGGTTTACAGCCAAAAACAAATACGACTGATGTAAGGCACAATGCAATACAAAACCTTTTAAACATTCTAAACATGTAATACGGGAGGACCACGGGTCCTCCCCTACGCCGTATGTCATTCAACCATTTCAACCAATTCAACATTTCAACCATTTCAACCAATTCAACATTTCAACCATTTCAACCATTTCAACCATTTCACCTCCCAAATATACCACCAACCCCCATTCTATTCCTTAGAATCGTTCTAAATAAGAAAAATACCTATCTTTGCTACCCTGCTATGACATTGGACGAATTACTCACTGACCAGAGCGGTATTATTGTAAAAGTAAGGGGCCGCGGAGTTTTCCGGAGAAGGATACTGGAGATGGGATTTATTCCGGGTAAGGAAGTCCAGGTTATCCGGGCCGCACCGCTTAAGGATCCGGTTGAGTTTCGGATCCTTGATTCCTTTGTATCCCTTCGCCGCGCCGAAGCCCGGCTGATAGAGGTAATTCTGCCTGGTGACATCGTTCCTTCATTACAGGCGGAATCATACGAAGGCCGCCACCATCGTCACCATTCACACCATACGGAGAAACCTTTAACCGAAGAGAGCCATTCACATCATCCGGGACATGAGCGAAAACACAGGCATCGTCATGAACGTTACATTCGCGATAACAATCCGGAACGGCCATTCAAGTACAGGTTCAAACCCAAACTGGATGTCGCCCTGGTAGGCAACCCCAATTGCGGGAAAACATCCATCTTCAACCTGGCCAGCAATTCAAGGGAGCATGTGGGTAACTACTCCGGGGTTACGGTGGATTCAAAAGAAGCTGAACTGCTGTTTGAAAATTACAAAATCCGGATTACCGACCTGCCAGGTACCTATTCATTGTCGAGTTTCAGTCCTGATGAGCTATTTGTGATCCGCCACCTGCTTGCCGAACAACCCGATGTGGTTGTCAATGTGGTGGATGCTTCCAATCTGGAGCGTAATCTCTACCTGACCACTCAACTTATCGACATGGACCTTCCAGTGGTTATGGCCCTGAATATGTATGATGAATTTGGGGATAAGGGTGACCGTCTGAACTATAAATATCTGGGTAAGTTATTAGGAATCCCGATCATACCAACCGTTGGAGTCAGCGGCAAGGGAATTGACAAGTTATTCCGGAAAGTTATTGATGTCAGTGAGTTAAAGGAAAAAACTGCCCGGCATATTCATATTCAGTATAATCCTGAGATAGAGCTGTCCATCGGGCGTCTACAGGATGGTATCTGGAAGCTGCCGGATTTCTCGGACCTTTTCTCGAGCCGGTTTATCGCTATCAAACTCCTTGAGAAAAACAAGGATATCCTATCAATCCTTACCGATGATTTTGAAGCGGATGAACTGGTCAGGCTGGCCGAACGTGAAATTCTAAGGATTGAAAGTCTTTACAAGGAAGACATTGAGACTCTTTTTGCCGACTCCCGGTATGGATTTATTTCAGGTGCGCTGAAAGAAACCCTGGTCAAATCGGAGAAAAATCTGACTGACAGCTCCCCTACAAGCAAAATCGACGCGATCCTGACCCACAAGTGGCTTGGGTTCCCTATTTTTCTGCTATTCCTGTGGATCATGTTTCAATCCACCTTCAACCTGGGAAAATATCCGGTAGGCTGGATCGAATCCGGGGTCAGCGCCCTTTCGGGTTGGGTTCACGGAGGACTTTCGCCGGGCATTCTCCGCGACCTTTTGGTTGATGGGATCATTGGCGGGGTTGGAGGTGTACTGGTCTTTTTACCAAATATACTGATCCTTTTCCTCTTTATATCCTTCATGGAGGATACCGGGTATATGGCCCGGGTTGCGTTCATCATGGACAAGCTGATGCACCTGATCGGACTACATGGCAAATCCTTCATCCCTCTTATCATGGGATTCGGCTGCAATGTGCCGGCCATTATGGCTACCCGAACCATCGAAAACAAAGGAGACAGGCTCATTACCATGCTGATATTGCCGCTGATGTCATGCAGCGCAAGGCTGCCGGTCTACATCCTGATTGCAGGCATTGTGTTCCCGAATCATGCAGCCAACACAATTTTTCTTCTATACCTCATCGGAGTCCTGCTTTCCATCATCATGGCCCTGATCTTTAAAAGCACCCTGTTCCGGAAAAAGGAAGCCCCCTTTGTCATGGAGCTGCCACCCTACCGCTCCCCCCGTATGAAAGCGGTTGGTAAACACATGTGGTTCAGGAGCCAGCTTTATCTGAAAAAAATGGGTGGAATTATACTGATTGCCTCAATGGTCATTTGGGCGCTTGGATATTTTCCGAGGACAGAAGGAACAAAAATGCAACAGCTGGAGAATTCAGCTATTGGCCATATCGGAAAAGCCATCGAACCAGCCCTTTCTCCGCTGGGCTTTGATTGGAAGATGTCGGTAGCCCTGCTGTCCGGAGTTACTGCCAAAGAAGTTGTAATCAGCACTTTGGGAGTTCTTTATCAGGATGAAGACAGTGAAAAACCGCTGCAGGAACGGATGATGGAATCCCGCCATGACTCAGGAAAATTAACAGGAGAAAAGGTTTACTCACCCAAAGCGGCCATGGCATTTATGCTGTTTGTCCTGATTTATGTCCCGTGCATTGCCGTACTCGCCGCCATACGCCGTGAATCCGGCAGCTGGAAATGGTCTCTTTTTACCATATTCTACATGACAGCACTTGCTTGGCTGGTAGCCAAAATCGGCTATATCCTGATGTAACTTACCGGATCAACACCTTAACGGTCTTAACGGCAGCATAATCCCTGAATTCGAACAGATAAAACCCGGATTTGATCTGACTCCGATCGATCGGAATCTTCACAGGCTGATCCCTCTCATGCTTTCGGATGATTCCGGATCCGACTTCGATCCCTGCCAGGTTTCGGATTGTCCAGATCATATTTTCATCACCGGCTGAATGAAGGATGACTGTGGCCATATCTTCTACCGGGTTGGGATAAACCTCGATTGCCGGTGGGATAGGGTCACTGCCGGCATCCTTCTGTCTACCTTCCGGGTTATCCTGCAACAATTTCAGAATGGGATTGCCAGCCGGATTCCGGACAATATTAACCACCGATTTCACGGGATTTCCGGTCCAGGTAATTTGAACAGCAGGATTGGCCGTTTCCACCGTATAGGGTTCATCTGTACCAACAACCAGCGTCCACTCCTGGCGCCTGAAATCCTCCGGTATTCCGGAAATATCAAGCCGGATATGAAGGTCATTCCCTGCCCACTCCTGGTATATCGGGGTAATATCCCGGAGAACCAGGTACTCATATACTTCCTGCGAAGACGCAGCCCACACCCGGTCATCTCCCTGAATCCCATACTGGTTGGCAATATGCTGAAGATAGGCCGAAAACACCTCAAACCGGAGGCTTGCACTGACAGTTCCAAAATGAACCCGGTGCGTGAAATCATTCAGCCAGTAATGCTGTCCCGAAGAACCCAGCGCGGCGAGTTCGTCTACCAGGGTTGAAATATTGGCAGCAGTAAAATTGGGATCAAACAGCAATCGCCTGTAAATCTTAGGTTCTGCTGTATTCAGTGAGCCATTGACAAGGATACCTTTCGGGCTACCCATAAAATCTGACTTATAAGCATAAACGGCCTTGTTTCCGGCGGAGAATGCGAAGGGAATATAATTTAAATCACCCGAAGGAATCACAAAATGGGAGGTTCTAATACCTGTCTTTTCCATGATTTTTTGCTGATTTTCAGCTATTTCGAAAGCATAATCAGTACCAGCACCGTAATCATGGGAATAAGAATGATTCATCACATCCCAGCCTGCCTGATACATCTCCGAAAGCCTCGTCCAGGTTACATATCCGGGTGTATTGATATGGATATCCTGATAACTGCTGTTAACGGAGTACCAGCCCAGAGCCCCCTTAAAAGGGACCGGATTCCCGCATCCGTCTGAATAGAACAGCCCCGGATAGGATTGCCCGTTCCCCTCAACAACACCGCCGTTCATGAAATGGAATGCGTTGCTGTATGCATCGGCAAGTCCATCATCAAGACTCAGACTGAAGGCAAAATCCTTGTCATACTTGAGTGTTGCCTTAGTAACACTTATGTTTGCGGGTTTACTGGCGAATTTCAGAACCAGGTCGATGGTCGTTCCATTCCCTGGCGCCTCCGCACCTATAACTGCTGAAGGCTTCAGCCGGTACAGTGAACCGTCTCCGGTCTCGGAATAGAGATCAAAAAGATATGCACCGGGTTTTTCAATAAAATATTTGAAAGAAAAATCCAGCATGTTTTCTGAAGCAATAATAGAATCATTACAGCTGACCAGTATTCTCGGATTGGATCCGGAGGTTCCCGATTTCTCACGAAGCACAGCCAGCAGCTGGCCCGGTCCTCCCTTGCCATCATGTATGTTATCCGTTTTACCCGGCCCAAACCAGAGGAAGGGATTACCGCTGCCTACAAAACTGATTTCGCGGATTCCGATAATGAAATTTCCGGCACTCTGACTGTATGGCAGGCACAAATAGCTGATTGACCTGAAATTAATGACAGGACTGAAAACATTAAGCGGCACCGCTACCCTTCTCCACCCGTCACCAAGCAACCTGCCAGCCTGCCAATACGTGGCAAGTCTGACCGGATTCACGGTAATCTCCTGCGGACAAACGAGGATTTTTGTCCAGTCGGCAATACCGTTAAAATCTTTCATTTCGATAACCAGCGTATCATTTCCGGATCCGATGACATCGGTCATCGGGGTATAAAGGCTCCTGACATTGGCTCCCAGCTTAAGTTTCCGATAACCGGTGCCCGGAACCGTTATATATAAGTACTGATAATTCTCCTGAACGGAGGGATGAATAGAGGCGCTTATTTCCAGGGAATCCGGTATGATAATTCCTGAACCGTCAACAGGGGAAGTAAATCCACCAAGCCCCTCATTATCAATGGAGGCTTGAATCTGAAATGACTCATTCAATAACACAGGTTCCCCGGTACCATCTGAACTGGAAAGACTAAGTATATGATTACCTGTTATTTGAAAAATCAAACCGACTATAATATGGGTATCTTCGGTGGTCATGAGCAGGTTTCCATCGAGCCTAACTGTTGTCACAACCGGTTCGCTGTCTTCATCAGTAACTGAAAAAATCAAAGGAAATTTAATCCCCGAGGGGTAGATCAGAGGCTTGATGGTGTTCATCGACAGGACTACCGGTAAATGGTTGCCTGGTGATGTCACCGTAACAACAAGCGGTGCACTGGACTCAAAGTCAGATCCGGTAAATCCGGCAGAAGCATCCATCGTATAGTCACCGGGAAGAGCAGGAATCCATTCGCCTTTAAACGGAAGGCCGAAGGATGACAGGATCACCTGGCCATTAGCAGCAACCCTGATATCGGGCACATAAGGTCCCGTGTTTGATCCGGCAGTCCAGGCGGCAAAAACCATCCCGGCACCCCCTTTTCCATCATGGATATTTTTCGTTTTAGAGGCCCCGAACCATTCATAGGGAGCAGTGCCACCCGTAAAGCGGATCGAAGCTATGGCCAGGTCCCATGCTCCGGCATCAGCACTGTAGGGAAACTCAATATTTGCCAGGGCAGCAAACGGGACAGTCGGGTTAAAATCCTGCAAGGGAATGGTCATAATAAACCAGCTATTCAGGTTGGCGCCAACAGGCAAGTAGGGTGCGAGGTTTACCGGAGCCGTTCCGATACCCCCGGGTCGGATTTGAATCTTACTCCAGTTGGTACTTCCGGAAACCTGTTTCATCACGATCTCCAGGTGGGTATTTCCGCCAGCAAGAACATTCACCTTTGGGGAATACAGGTTAGCCGGATTATTTCCGACTTTCAGCTTTCGCCACCCAGAGAGAGTATTCCATACATGAAGATAGGTCGGATTTTGCAAGGGAATATTGCCAATTGTAGCCTCAACAGGAATCGCCGTCTCAGCCAGGTATACTGACTTATCGACCGGTTTGATCAAACGCAGGCTTTGCCCGTGCAGGTTCTGCATAAAGCCTCCGATAAGGACCGTGCCTGTAAGGGCGATCCAATTACCTATTTTCATAACACCATATTTAGATAATCCCTATATCAATAATTCGGCCTTAATCTTAATAATCACGCTTACCTCCTCACTATCTGATACTTAGTATTAATCAATTTCGATTAAACGGCCGCATGATTTCCACCTTTTGGAACTAATTCCCGAAAAAAACTCTGGAAAAAATATTTTTCAACTTTTCTCCATTCTCCATCCTCAAGTGCATATATACTATTGAACTCAAATTGGATTGACATGGATTTGGACAGAATTTACCGGCTTAAACAGGAAGTTGTCATGCATGCCTTCGGGGACCAGGTGTATGTAATACCGGTAAGGAATAATCTCGCCGATATGACTCATATACTTGGACTTAACATGACGGCGGCAAGGATCTGGAAAGAACTCAGCATCGGAAATACACCGGACCAGGTAATCCGGGATCTTGCCGCTGATTACGAAGCACCCTCAGTGGAAATCCGGCATGAAATGGTCAGGTTCCTGAATGAAATCAAAGATTTTTTTGAAGATGATACTCAATCTGGCGGGATTCATAATTAAGGTTGTTGTAGCGGATTCTCAGGACTATCCGCGATTATCAGTCAACCATGCCAGCCTTCTTTCCAGAGGGCAGGAAGATTTTACACTCGAAATCCGGTATTCTGATCCACCCTTTATGCCGGAACGCCTGATGGGTTTTGCCCCGATGGAAATGGATCTCCCACGGCTCACCAACCGGT
The DNA here is from genome assembly GCA_001769295.1 of Bacteroidetes bacterium GWF2_49_14. GTDB lineage: Bacteria > Bacteroidota > Bacteroidia > Bacteroidales > UBA12481 > UBA12481. Next base: position 20,859 of record MEOR01000073.1, read on the forward strand.
CAGCCGGTTGTTTCTGGAAAATGAACTTTGACGGAATCAATATCCTTCTGTCCGGCACTTTTCCGGAAGACCTGCGCCGCAGCCCCTGGGAAATGACGATTAACCCGGATGAAAATACAGGATTTGTCAGGGTCTCAGGCAGCCTGAGAAATCGTGATCCGCTAAGTTACCCTGTTGATGCCCTCCTCATCTATTATCTCGGGTTGTTTAATGGAGGTTCTATTATTCACTCGAGCGGCATCGATTTCCAGGGGTGCGGGTTTCTCTTCGCGGGCCCATCGGGTATAGGTAAAAGCACCATAGCCCGATATTGCCAGTTGGCCGGTGCCAGGGTTCTGCATGATGACAGGATTCTGGTACGCCGCTGCGGCGACACCGTTCTTGCCTTCCGCATGCCGGTCTATCCGGGAAGCCTGCCCGCCTCAATGCAACCAGAAAAAATTTTCTTCATTGAACAATCTGAAAAAATCTATGAAATTCCCCTTCCCGACCAGGTTACCTTTGAATTACTTGCCGGCCATGCCGTTCAGCATCCTTTCCACAGTGAGCTTATTACCCGTCAGGTGGCTAACATTGCTTCCATTGTTAAGGCGGTTCCGGGATTCAGGCTGGGATTTCCCGCGGATCCGCAAATCGGAAGGTACCTTAAAAAGCAAAGCCTCACCGGAAGAGAACCAGTTGCCGGTGGAATTGCTTCGCTGCCTGATTCAAGGGGGCTTCAGAGCCAGACTGGGGTCTGCAGGTAGTTCCATGTCGCCGGCAATCCCCGAAGGCAGCTGTTTATTGATTGAGCCGGCCGGTGAAAAGATTCACAAAGGAGAAATCGTCGTATTCTCCCATGGTTCGTTCATTGTGGCACACCGGGTTATCAGCATATCGGATATACATGGAGAACTGAGAATACAGACCCGCGGCGACAGGTGCCCGCAACCGGACTACCCTATCACTCCTGACCAGCTCATTGGTCTTATCGCACGATATGATGCCTGATGCATGGCGGTATATCCTGAAAAGATCTTTCCGGCAGGATTCGGCCTGGACCTGGATCTTCCTGCTTGCAAGCCTTGCAGGAGCCAGCCTTACCTGGTTGTGGATCAGGGCCGGAATAAGGGTTGCCGGGAATCCTGGATCGGGCCTGCCAACGGCTCTTCTTTTCGCAATTCTGATTCTGACCGGAATCGCGGTGAAAACGCTGCGCCGGTGGTCAGGACTGCGGCTTGATATGCTGTTGCACTACCGTTTTGAGAACGAAATCCTGAAACTCCCGGTTTTTTGTAACCCAGGCTCGGAGCAGCAAACCGTCAGATATCGGGCTTTATGGCATTATACTGAAATTCCATTTCGAATTAATCTATTGATTAACAATTTATTAACCGGAACTCTGTCCCTGGCGATACTGTTAACTCCAAACCTCATGAACTGCCTGCATGTTCCTTTGATTTTAATCATTATCGCCTCAATTGAATTCATCCTCTCCAACCGGCTGGCAATCCGCGAGCATCAGTTTGAGATGAGCCAGTCAGATCTGCTGCGGGAATTGTCGGAAAGCAGGATTGAGTGCGTCAAGCTTGGCAGCAGTGCCGAGGCCGTGCATAGGATCAGCACAGATCAGACCTGCTTGAATAAAGGAGTCATCGGGTTTGAAAAGAAGAGGCGCAGGCTGATCCTGCTTCACCGGATCCCACAGGCAATTGCTATCGGCGCATGGGTTCTTGCGTTTTACGGCGACAACCACAGGTTAACCGACCTTCCGGTTATGGCCATCGCCGGCTGGAGGGCCTGGCAGGCAATATCAGGTCTGGTACCCGTTTTCTCAGGTTGGGTGCGGATTAAGCGGTTGGTGAATGAATGCTATATGGCAACCTCGAACCAGGCATATAATTATCAAAATGATACAAGCAACATTGGCGGAGATGCAGGCCAGCCGGTTCCTTATCGGACTGCTCAGGTCGGAGCATCATAAGGGCTTAACGGCACTGAATGAGATCTCACAAAGCGTGCATCAAGGCAGGGATATTGCCGATACAGTTCCCTGGAAAACCCTGGCCAATCTGGCGCAGGCAGAAGGGCTTGAAGCTTTCGTGGGGCGGGTCAGCATCGAGGAAGGCTGGGCACCGGCAATGCCCGGTGAAGTCCTGGACTATCTATCGGAAAGGTATCTCCTGAATCGCATACTGACATCGGAATGCATCCTTGAATTCCAGGCCCTTTCACAGAAATTCATACAATGCGGAATCTTAGCAATCCCGATAAAAGGCCTTGCTCTGATCCAAACGCTGTACCGGGAAACCGGCGATCGCTCATTCAATGACATGGATCTGCTGGTGAAGCCTGACTGTATTGACCTTGCAGCCTCAATCCTTGTGGATTCGGGATACAAGCAGGATCCATATCGCTCCAGGTTCGGGGTTGAGCCGGCACGTTTTCTTCACCATCATCTGCCCCCTTTCCGGAAGGGAAGGATTACCATTGAGCTGCATTATAAGATGCTGCCCGGCGATTCTGAAAAGTTTACCCGGTCATTTATTTTGTCCGCCCAGGAAAATCGGGGTCCGGATTACGGGTTTTTTCCGGAGAAGTACCATCATGCGGTGTTTTTGGCGGCGCATCTCGACAAACATGCTTCGAACGGGCAGAACCAGCTACGATTGATCCGCGACCTGGCTTGTCTATTGGGCAACGATGAAAGTAACTGGAACAAGTGTTCAGAACTTTCCGGGGAGTTTAATCTCGATCAGGCATTCACAAAGGTCAGGGCCGTTTATCGGGATATATACTGGTCTTCCAAATATGCCTTCCCGTTCCATGTCCAAAAAAATCAAGTAAGTCAGAGAGGGCACGGTTGGCTGCGATCCCTGAAGTCACTGCCGGGGTGGCACCTCAAAATTCTTTGTATTGCCGACTTTCTGTTTCCTTCGGTCCAATATGTCAGGAACCACTATCCCCGTTGGACAGGCATTCGGCTTCCCTGGTGGTACGTTTTCCGCATTTACCGAGGATTCCGGTGGCTTATATCCTGATAAAAAAAAGGCGGAATTACCGCCCTTTTAGAATTTCTATCTGTTAAATCCTGGATGCGGCCTTCTGGGGCCACGCCCGGGCCCATCCGCCTTGGGTACGGCAACCTTAACCACAATCTGGCTTCCCTTAAACTCGGTTTCATTCAGTGAATCAATTGCTTCCTGAGCCTCCCGATCATCAGACATTTCCACAAAACCATAACCTTTCGACTGATTGGTTTCGCGGTCAAAGATCACTTTTGCCGAATCAACACGGCCATAATTTTCAAAAAGCCCCTTCAGGTCTTCCCCCTGAGTTTCAGAGCTTAACTTGGCTACAAAGATGTTCATGATGGAGAAAAAAATAGGTTTAGTAATACGTCTAATACAAAGATGGAAAACTTTTCAATCATTCCGACCTGATCACCAGAATTTTACACAAAACCTCCTACCTCAAACCCCATACCTCATACCTCAGACCCGATACCCGATACCCGAAACCCGATACCTAAAACCTGAATCCCATTCCTTATCTTCGCCCCATGCCCCGGTTCGATAAAAACAAAACGCTGACCCTCAGCGATGCCATCAAGGTTACACGTCCAACCTCGTTCATGGTGATGGCTAAACCGATCGGGCCTGTTTGCAACCTTAACTGCTCCTATTGCTATTACCTGGAAAAGGAGCATCTCTACCAGGAGACCAGAAATTTCAAAATGTCGGATGAGGTTCTGGAATCGTTTATTAAACAATTTATTGAATCACAAGAGGTTCCACTGGTCACTTTTACCTGGCAGGGTGGTGAGCCCACACTGCTTGGCCTTGAATATTTTGAAAAGGTTGTCGCCTTGCAACAAAAATACCGGGGCCGGAAGAAAATTGACAATGCATTCCAAACCAACGGAACCCGGTTAAGTGAGGATTGGTGCAGGTTTTTCAAAAAGAATAATTTCCTTGTGGGAATATCGGTTGACGGTCCGGCACCTATTCACGACAAGTACCGGAAAACAAAAGGCGGCAAGCCGAGTTTTGAGGAGATGATGAAGGGAATCCGGCTGCTGAAGAGGTTCCGGGTTGAGTTCAATACACTTTCTGTGGTCAATAACGCCAATGTGAATCAGCCGTTGGAGGTTTATCGGTTCCTGAAGCGTGCCGGAAGCGGATTTTTACAGTTTATCCCGATAGTGGAACGATCCGCTGGAATGCCCACGGCTGAGGGATTAACCCTGGTTCCGCCCATCTTTGGAGAAAACGCAGAGTTGACCGACTGGTCGGTCAGGGCCCGGCAATATGGAAAATTCATGATCTCGATATTCGATGAGTGGGTTAGAAATGATGTTGGTAAGGTCTTTGTTCAGCTGTTTGATGTCACACTGGCCAATTGGGTTGGCGGTTCGCCCGGACTCTGTGTTTTTGCGGAAACCTGCGGAGAGGCGGCAGTGATGGAGCACAACGGGGATATCTATTCCTGCGACCACTTCGTTTACCCTGAGTATTTCCTTGGGAACATTCTGGAGACCCCCTTGGCCAGCCTGATGGGACAGCACCGGCAGATTCAGTTTGGCAAGGATAAGAGAGATACACTTCCCAGGCAGTGCCTACTCTGCGACGTAAGGTTTGCCTGCCACGGGGGCTGCCCCAAAAGCCGCTTCGCAACCACAGCAGACGGGCAACCCGGATTGAACTGGTTATGTGAAGGGTACAAGATGTTCTTTGAACATGTAAAGCCCTATATGGAATTCATGGCAAATGAACTCATGCACGAACACCCACCCTCCAACATCATGTCCTCCCCGCTCGTTAAATCGTAAATCATCCAATGGACTTCAACATTATCTCCGATTTCGTTCCTACCGGCGACCAACCCGAAGCCATCAGGCAATTGGTAGAAGGTCTGGAAACCAAGGTTCCTTACCAGACGCTACTTGGGGTGACCGGCTCCGGGAAAACATTTACGATCGCCAATGTCATCAATCAGGTGCAAAGGCCCACTCTTGTTCTGAGTCACAATAAAACCCTTGCTGCCCAGCTCTATGGCGAGTTCAAAACCTTCTTTCCCGAAAACTCGGTTGAATACTTCGTTTCCTACTATGATTACTACCAGCCAGAAGCTTACCTTCCGGTTTCAGATACCTATATTGAGAAAGACCTGTCCATTAATGATGAGATAGAAAAACTCAGGCTTAGTGCCACCTCGGCATTGCTATCCGGCCGGCGGGATGTGATCGTAGTTGCTTCAGTGAGTTGCATATACGGAATCGGCAATCCTGATGATTTTCATAGTAACACGATCGCGGTTCAAAAGAAGCAAAAACTAGCCCGGAACAAGTTTTTAAGAATGCTTGTCGACAGCCTGTACAGCCGGAATGAGGTTGAGTTCTCAAGGGGGAATTTCAGGGTAAGGGGTGACAGTGTGGATATTTACATTGCTTATGGCGATGTGGCTTACCGGGTTCTGTTCTGGGGAGATGAAATTGATGAGCTTGAGATTTTCAACCCGGTCACCGGGCATACCATTGAGAAGCCCGATGCCCTCACGATCTATCCGGCCAATATTTTCGTAACCACCAAGGACCGGATTAAAACCGCCATAAACCAGATTCAGGATGATATGGTTAAGCAGGTTGAGTATTTTCATGAAATTGGCAAGCATCTGGAAGCGAAACGACTGGAAGAACGCACAGTGTTTGACCTTGAGATGATCAGGGAGCTGGGACATTGCTCAGGAATCGAGAACTATTCGCGATATTTTGACGGCCGGGCGCCGGGAACCAGGCCTTTCTGTCTGCTCGACTATTTTCCGGATGATTTCCTGACGGTGATTGATGAAAGCCATGTTACCATTCCTCAGATCCGCGCAATGTTTGGAGGCGACCGCTCACGTAAGCAGAATCTCGTTGAATATGGTTTCCGTCTACCCGCTGCCCTTGATAACCGGCCGCTGAAAATTGACGAATGGGAAGGCCTTACCGGACAGACACTTTTTATGTCGGCAACTCCGGCCGCCTATGAACTTGAAAAATGCGAAGGAATTGTTGTCGAACAGGTTATACGCCCCACCGGCCTGCCCGATCCGGTAATTGTGATCCGGCCTTCCGGAAATCAGATCGACAATCTTCTCGGCGAAATCCGTGAGAGGGTCAGGAAGAATGAAAAAGTGCTGGTAACGACACTGACAAAGCGGATGGCTGAAGAGCTGGCAAAATACCTGACCCGGATCAATGTCAATTGCCGCTATATCCATTCTGATGTTGAAACCCTTGAGCGGGTTGCTATCATGGACGGACTTCGGGGTGATGAATTTGATGTGCTCATCGGGGTAAACCTGCTCAGGGAAGGTCTGGATCTTCCGGAGGTATCGCTGGTTGCCATTCTGGATGCCGACAAGGAAGGTTTCCTTCGGTCGGAGGTGAGCTTAACGCAGACGGCAGGACGTGCAGCCAGAAATCTGAACGGACTGGTAATCATGTATGCCGACCGAATCACAGGCAGCATGCAAAGGACGATTGATGAAACCAACCGGCGCAGGGAGAAGCAGTTGAAGTATAATGAAGAAAACGGCATCACCCCGCAGCAGATCATGAAATCCAGGAGAGCCGTGATGGGAACCACGGTCGGCAAGAAAGGGCAGAAAGCCTACTATGAAAAGGAGAAGCCTGATATTGCAGCCGATCCTGTAATCCGGTATATGGACAGACCGGCTCTTGAAGCCATGCTGGCTCAGACAAAAGCGCTGATGAAAAAAGCCGCAGCAGACCTTGACTTCATCGAAGCTGCGAGGTTGAGGGACGAGATGTACGTGTTGGAAAAGAAACTGAAACAGTAGGGATGGACGACGGACGACGGACGACGGATGACGGACGTCGGTCATCCGTCGTCTGTCGTCGGTCATTTATCCTAAGTAAGTCTTCAGCAGCTTGCTGCGCGAGGTGTGTCTCAGCCTGCGGATCGCTTTTTCCTTTATCTGGCGTACTCTTTCACGTGTCAGGCCAAATTTTTCGCCGATTTCCTCAAGGGTCATTTCCTGGCACCCAATGCCGAAGAAAAGTTTGATGATATCGCGCTCCCGTTCTGTCAGGGTGGCTAAAGCACGGTCTATTTCGCGGCTCAGAGACTCATTGATAAGGGAATGGTCAGCATCTGGGGAATCATCATTGATCAGCACATCCAGAAGGGAATTGGCTTCGCCTTCAACAAATGGTGCATCAACGGAGATATGCCGACCGGAAACCCGGAGAGTATCGGTGATTTTATCGGCCGGAAGATCCAACTCAACTGAGAGTTCCTCTGCCGTAGGCTTGCGCTCATGTTCCTGCTCAAAGCGGGAATAAGCCTTGTTTATCTTGTTCAGGGAACCTACCTGGTTCAGGGGCAGGCGAACGATCCGGGACTGCTCGGCCAAAGCCTGAAGAATGGACTGACGAATCCACCAAACGGCATAGGAGATGAATTTGAAACCACGGGTCTCATCAAATTTCTCAGCAGCCTTAATCAGGCCCAGGTTACCCTCGTTGATTAAGTCCGGTAAACTCAGTCCCTGGTTCTGATATTGCTTGGCGACCGAAACTACAAAACGAAGATTTGCCTTGGTCAGTTTTTCCAGAGCTTTTTGGTCGCCCTTTTTAATTCGTTGAGCCAGTTCAACTTCCTCTTCAACTGTAATTAGTTCTTCCTTACCAATTTCCTGCAGATATTTGTCAAGTGACGCACTCTCCCTGTTGGTAATGGATTTGGTGATTTTTAGCTGCCTCATATAAGCTTTCCCGTGAAAAAAATTTGCGCAAAGTTAGACGTTTAACGTCTAATAACCAAAAAGGTTGCATATGCATTTACAATAAAAGATAATGGGCTGCCTGGCAGTTACCTGGCAGCCCACTATGCACGGAACTAACTATTTCCGGAAAGCGAAATAAGCATAACGTCCGTTGGGCATCACACCTTCAATCAGTATCGTCCGATTATCCTGGCTCCGTTCTATGGCTGCCTGAATATCTTCAATCTCATTGACTTTTATGGTCTTATTAATGTCAGTAATGATAAACCCTTCAGGCACACCGGCTTCCTTTAGCTTGCCCTCACCCAACCTGGCTACCCGAACCCCATACGTGATATCATATCGGGTCAGTTCCTTCTCAGTAAGCTTCTCAAAATCGGCCCCTATGTAGGAGCTGAATTGAGAGGCACCAAGGGTTATGCTGGTTTCTGACTGTGGCTTGAGGGTGACGGTGAAGGTTTTTTGTTCTCCCTTGCGGTCGACCATCACACTGATTTTGTCTCCCGGACGGTGAGGAGTGATTTCTTCCTGCAGGTCAGCCATGGAGGTCACCTTCTCATTGTCAATTGCTATGATAACATCACCCGATTTCAACCCAGCGGCTAACGCACCACCATCCTCTGTCAAATCAGTTACATAAACTCCCTGATTGACCTTCAGGTTTTCCTGTTCAACCAATCCCGGTACAACCGTACCACCCGTAATACCAATAACTACACGCTGCACCTTGCCAAACTCTTTAAGGTCCTCGACAACCTTTTTAGCAATCGCTGCCGGAATGGCAAATGAATAGCCGATGTAGCTTCCGGTCTGCGACGCGATGGCCGTATTGATACCGATAAGATCGCCTCTCAGATTAACTAGAGCTCCTCCGCTGTTTCCTGGATTAACAACAGCATCCGTCTGAATGAATGATTCTATCCCTGTGGACCCTTGCCCTGGTTTTCGATTATAAGGGTTCTGCCGGCGATCACCGATGATTCCGCTACGGCCTTTTGCACTGATAATACCGGCCGTAACTGTCGATTCAAAATCAAACGGATTTCCTACTGCGAGAACCCAATCCCCCACTTCCATATCTGCGGAACTTCCGAAGGTTAAGAAAGGGAGATTTTTAGCTTTGATCTTTATCAGGGCAACCTCCGTTTGGGGATCCCTTCCGATGATTTCTGCTTTCTCAACCCGCCCATCGTTCAGGGTCACTTCGATACTATTTGAATTTTCAATCACATGGTTATTCGTAACGATGTAACCATCTTCCGAAATGATAACACCCGATCCAAATCCGGGTATTTCACGATTGATGATTTTTGCATTTCCAAATACCCGATCCTGTATACTTTCATAACCCAGCTGTTTGTAACTCGTTACCGTTTTGACATGCACTACGGCATGAACCGACTTTGCCGCAGCCAGGCGGAAATCGGGCGCCTCATACCCACCAGTATAACCTGTCAGCTGAACCGGCATCGCTGCCTCTTTCTGAACAATAACCGTTTTGGGTTTGTCAAGACTTGAATAAACAGCCACTCCAATCAAACTGCCGGCTATTCCGATCAGCAGCATCCCTAAATAATTCTTTGCTTTCATAATTCTGCAAATTTTTATCTGATAACGTTTTTATTGACAATTTTGAGACATATTTCAAAAAGCATGCCTGTCAGGCTTTAAAACGGTCGAATATAGCCAAGAGTTGCATGAATGGTTCAAAGTTTAACAATCCTTATATGAGCTGATTGATATCCTTAACAGTCATTAACAAAATGAGAGAATTAAAGTTTCAAAAATGGCAGGGTGCAGGGAATGATTTCATCCTCATTGACAATCGGTCAGGTAGTGCAGACAACATCACCCACAACGAAATCAAGCAATTATGCGACCGCCATTTTGGCATTGGGGCGGATGGACTGATGCTGATATCTACCATTGACGGGTACGATTTTAACATGACCTATTTTAATTCCGACGGATTGCCGGCGGAGATGTGCGGCAATGGTGGGCGCTGTATAGCAGCCATGGCCCATAACCTGGGGATTTTCACCGGCAAGGCGTGGTTTCTGGCGTCGGACGGGGTACATGAGGCGGAGGTCATGAGCGATGGTTGGATCAGGTTGAAAATGAACAATGTTGAATTGGTTGAATTGGTTGAATTGGTTGAACCCCGTAGGGGAGGACCCATGGTCCTCCCGGTCCTCCCTGGACCCGTGGTCCTCCCTAAACCCATGGTCCTCCCTATCCCCCCGCAAACCAATGGCCCCGCCCGGTTGGTATTTCTGAACACCGGCGTTCCGCATCTGGTGGTATTTG
>MEOR01000073.1:31003-31157 GCA_001769295.1 Bacteroidetes bacterium GWF2_49_14
GCTCCCTCTGGAACCAACGTCAACTTTGTACAGGTTGACAAGGGCCATCTGAAAATAAGGACCTATGAGCGTGGCGTGGAAACAGAAACCCTTGCCTGCGGCACTGGAAATGTAGCCTCTGCCATTGCCACAGAATGGCTGTATAATCAGGGAT
>MEOR01000074.1:0-2086 GCA_001769295.1 Bacteroidetes bacterium GWF2_49_14
ACTGGTGATCGCTCATTTTTTCCCAGCTTTCGCCGCAGTTGGTGGTGCGCCATATGCCGCCGGTTCCTTCCGGAGCTTCAATCACGGCAAACAGAACATCAGGGTTCACCGGAGAGATGGCCAATCCGATACGCCCCATATCACCGCCCGGCAGACCGCTGTTGATCTTGTTCCAGGTTTTTCCGGCATCGGTGGTTTTGTATACGGCTGCCTCAGGGCCTCCGTCAACCAGGGTCCACACGTGCCTTCTACGCTGATAGGCAGATACATAGATAACATCCGGGTTTCTCGGGTCCATCTCCATATCGGAAATCCCGGTGTTTTCACTGACATGAAGAACCTCGGTCCAGGTGGTGCCCCCGTCGGTTGTTTTAAAGAGTCCGCGGTCGCCCCCCGGGCCCCAGAGCGGTCCCTGGCAGGATACATAGACCACATCGGAATTGCGCGGATCGATCCGGATCCGTCCGATATGTTCCGATTTGCCGAGTCCCATGTTTTTAAACGAGCCGCCGCCGTTGGTCGACTTATAAACCCCGTCGCCATATCCGATGGCACGCTGGGAGTTGTATTCTCCTGAACCCACCCACACCACATTCGGGTTGTTGGGATCAACGGCAACCGGTCCAACCGACCAGGAACCGTAATTATCGAATACCGGGCTCCAGGTTGTACCGTTATTGGTGGTTTTCCAAACGCCGCCGGCTGCAACGGAAACATAATATTCGCTGAAGTTTTTCGGGTTCACGGCGATATCCGCGATACGTCCGGAAGTAAAAGCCGGACCGATGCTGCGGAACTTCAGGGCGCTGAACGTTGATGAGGAGACCGGATCTTTTTTAGGTTCCTCCTTGGCGGTTTTCTTGTCAGCAGCCTGACCGAAACCGAAGCTGAGGCCCATGATCATCAACGCGATCAGGCCTTTAAACAGAGAATTAGCTTTATGCATAACGATGGGTAATTGAATTTAGGTTATCCATGCAAGGTAGCAATGTCTGCCGGATGTCCCGGCCGGCTGTCGTTAAAAAATGTTAAGCACCTAATTTGTATCTTTAGGGCCTTAAATCCTATTGATCATGGCAAAGAAAATCCTGGCCCTGTCTTTCCTGTTCCTTCCCCTTATGATTCAGGCCCAGAGTGTGCCGGACACCTCCCTCCTGCTGAACATGTTCTCGTTTCACGTCAGCGGGCATGTTCCAGCCGGCGACATTGCCAAACGCTATGGGCTCAACATGGGCGCCGGTGCTTCTTACTGGTTGAAAACCAAGTCGAATTGGCTTCTTTCGGCAGACTTTACCTATTTCTTCGGGAACAAGTTCAAGGAGGACAGCATCCTCGCCGGCGTGCAGGATCAGTATGGGTATTTCATCTCGACTTACGGCGAGCAGATGGAACTATCCTATTATGAGCGCGGCTACTATACCGGAATACGCGCCGGAAAGCTGTTCCCGGTAATCGGGCCGAATAAGAATTCAGGCCTGATGATCATGGGCTCCGCCGGGTTCATGGAATACAGAACCTTTTTTCGCCAGGAGGAAAACAACATCCCCGTAGTCACCGATGACTATTCCAAGATGTTCGATTACCTGACGAATGGCTTTGCCCTGAACCAGTTTATCGGATATCTTCATCTGGACCACCGCGAACCGCTGAATTTTTATGTCGGGCTTGATTTCCACCAGGCATGGACCCACGGAAGGCGCGACTGGCTCTATAACCTGAAGGGTCCCGAGCCGGCTGGCATCCGGCACGATTTCCTCTTCGGCATCCGGATAGGCTGGCTCTTCCCGGTCAATAAAAAGTCAACCGGAACCTTCACCTATTTTTAGCGTAGGTGCTTTTCCTATATCAGACCGGCATCCGGATCTACTACCTGTTGATCCTCGCCGCCTCACCCTTCTCAAGGCAGGCGCGGAACTGGATTCAGGGAAGGCGGGAAAACAAGTACGGACTGGCCGATTATCAGCCGGATCCCCAAAAAACCACTCTCTGGATTCATGTGTCCTCCCTGGGCGAATTTGAGCAGGGGCGGCCGGTGATCGAAAAATGGAAACAGTTGAATCCGGAATCACGAGTCCTTGTCAGCTTT
>MEOR01000074.1:2125-34466 GCA_001769295.1 Bacteroidetes bacterium GWF2_49_14
CTTTTTCAGCCCGTCAGGGTTCAGAATCAGAAAAAACTATCCGCTCGCTGACCTGGTTTTTTATCTCCCCCCGGATACCCGGAAAAACATGGATTCGCTGCTCAGGAAAATCAATCCCGATATTTTTCTGCTGGTCAAGTATGATTTCTGGCCCAATATGCTCCGGGCTGTTCATCGGAATAAAATCCCTGCTTACCTGATCTCTGCCAGATTCCGCAAGGGGCAGTTTCTGTTCAGTCAGGCCGGCCGGTTTATTCTCGAGGAGATCCGGAAGTTCGAACATATTTTCGTTCAGGATACTGAGTCGGTGGAGCTACTGGCTGTGCGCGGGATTACGCGGGTTACGGTTGCGGGGGACACGCGGGTGGATGCAGTGATGACTGACGACCGACGACCGATGACGGACGGAGTGACATCCGTCCTTCGTCATCCGTCGTCCGTCATTCTTGGAAGCTCCTGGCCAGCCGAGGAGAAGATGTTTGCCGAGGTATGGTTTTCGGATGAGATTAAGGAGTTGCGGAAGGGGTGGCGGTTGATTATTGCCCCGCATGATGTGAGTGAGGGGCATTTGAGGGGGATTGAGGTGAGGTTTGGGGGAGGGGTGGTGAGGTATAGTGAGGTAATGGTGAGGTTTAGTGAGGTGATGGTGAGGGGTGGTGAGGGGTTGTCAGGGGGGGAGTGGGAGGTGTTGTTGGTGGATTCGGTGGGACATTTAAAAGAGTTATACCGATATGCGGATGTGGCGATAATCGGGGGAGGTTTTGGGAAGGGGATACATAATATACTTGAGCCTTCGGCGTATGGGGTGCCGGTATTGTTCGGGCCCCGGTGGCAAAAATTCAGGGAGGCGGAGGATTTGATACGGATTGGCTCGGCGGTTTCCTTCGAAAGCCGGGAGCAATTATCGGAATGGATAAAAAAATATCTTACCGATCCAGCGGAGGTTCAAAACAGAGGTAATCTGGCGCTCAATTACATGCAAAGCCAGTCAGGGTCTAGTGATCTAATTATTAGACATTTAATGGAAATTTAGTCAACAATCCCTGTTGATAAATGGATATGAACGGGATAAACCAATGGTAACCAGCAGGGTTACGGGTGATATTACGTTTATGTTAATAAAATAGATTTTTTGGTCTGTCCTGCGGCACCTAAATTTGATAACAGGGCACAAGTCCCCCTGTTGGTTATAACCCTTTGTCTAATTCATTCATCTACACTTTTTTATAGTGCCATGTATATTGAGGAAATGTCAGTGAAAACGGGAATCGGTCGCAAGACACACAAGCTTGAGGAGGCAGTGGAAGCCTCCCGGAAATACTTCGGCGGTGATGAACTTGCTGCTACGGTATGGGTGAACAAGTATGCGTTGAAAGATTCGCAGGGTAATATCTACGAACTCTCCCCCGATGACATGCACCGGAGGATGGCGCATGAAATTGCCCGGATCGAAAAACGCTATCCGAATCCCATGACCGAGGAGGAGGTGTATCAGCTGATGAAGGAGTTTACCTACATCATTCCACAAGGCGGGCCCATGACGGGTATCGGCAACCCTTTTCAGGTTTCTTCACTATCAAACTGTTTCGTGATCGGCAACGATGGCGCTGCTGATTCCTATGGCGGGATCATGAAGATCGATCAGGAGCAGGTTCAGCTGATGAAGCGGAGAGGCGGGGTGGGTCATGACCTCAGCCATATCCGTCCGACGATGAGTCCCGTAATGAATTCGGCGCTTACCTCCACGGGGGTGGTGCCGTTTATGGAGCGCTATTCAAATTCCACCCGTGAGGTAGCCCAGGACGGGCGCCGCGGTGCGCTTATGCTGAGCATTTCCGTCAAGCATCCCGATTCCGAGAATTTCATTGACGCTAAAACCCTCAAGGGAAAAGTAACCGGTGCTAACGTATCGGTGAAGATTACCGATGAGTTCATGCGGGCCGTAATCAATGACGGCACCTTTACCCAGCAGTTCCCGATAGATTCCGATAAGCCGACGCATGTGAAGGAGATCGATGCCCGGAAGCTTTGGAATAAGATCATACACAATGCCTGGAAATCGGCCGAGCCCGGTGTTCTTTTCTGGGATACCGTTATACGCGAATCGGTTCCGGATTGTTACGCCGATCTGGGCTTCAGGACCGTCTCGACCAACCCCTGCGGCGAGATTCCCCTTTGCCCGTATGATTCCTGCCGGCTGCTGGCCATCAACCTCTATTCGTATGTGGACAATCCCTTTACGGCTGAGGCGAAATTCAATTTTGAGAAGTTCAAAAAGCATGCGCATTTTGCCCAGCGCATCATGGATGATATCATTGATCTCGAGCAGGAGAAGATCGACGGCATCGTAGCCAAGATCAATAACGATCCGGAAGATTATGAACTGAAGCGCGTAGAGATCAAACTGTGGGAAAATATCAGGCAGAAGACCCAGCAGGGACGTCGTACCGGCATCGGAATAACCGCTGAAGGTGACATGCTTGCCGCCCTGAACCTGACCTATGGAAGCGATATTGCCACGGACTTCGCCGTCGAGGTGCAGAAAACCCTGGCTGTTGAAGCGTACCGTTCATCGGTTTACTTGGCCCGCGAGCGCGGCGCTTTCCCGATGTACGATACCCAGCGCGAGGTGAATAACCCGTTCATTGCCCGGCTCCGCGAAGCCGACCCGGGCCTGTATGAAGAGATGAAGGTTGCCGGCCGCCGGAACCTGGCCCTCCTCACCATCGCTCCTACCGGGACCACCAGCCTGATGTCGCAGACCACCTCCGGAATAGAGCCGGTATTCATGCCGGTTTATCGCCGGCGCCGCAAAGTGAACCCGAATGACCCGGATACCAAGATCTCCTTCGTGGATGACGTGGGTGATTCATGGGAAGAGTTCAATGTTTTCCATCATAAGTTCCTCGACTACCTGATTATTACCGGTCACGATGCGGAAGCCGTAAAATCCTACAGCGATGCACAGATCCAGGAACTGGTGAAAAAATCACCCTATCACAAATCCACCTCCAACGATATCGATTGGGTAGCCAAGGTCAAGATGCAGGGCGAGATCCAGAAATGGGTCGATCATTCCATTTCGGTTACAGTGAACCTGCCCAATGAGATCACCGAGGAGACTGTGGCGGAGGTCTATAAAACCGCCTGGGAATATGGCTGCAAGGGTGTTACGGTTTACCGCGATGGATCGCGCGACGGCGTTCTGATCAAGGCCGAAGAGAAAAAAGAAGAGGAGCCACAGCATCCGCATGCCCATGCCGGCCACAAAAGGCCGCAAATCCTCGAAGCCGACCTGCTCCGGTTTAAAAACGAAGATGAAGACTGGATTGCGTTTGTCGGGATGCTCGAGGGCTCGCCGTATGAGATTTTTACCGGCCGTGTTGAAGAAGATACGCTGGTTATACCCAAAACCATCACCCATGGACGCATTCTGAAGATAAGAACCCCTGAAGGCGCCCGCTATGACTTCCAGTATACCGATAAGTACGGCAACCCCTGCACCGTAGGCGGATTGTCCTACATGTTCGACAAAGAGTTCTGGAATTATGCCAAGCTGATATCCGGCGTGCTGCGCCACGGAATGCCAATTCCATACGTGGTCAACCTGGTTGATTCCCTCAGTCTCGACAACGAAAACATCACTTCATGGAAAGCCGGTGTCTCCCGGGCACTTAAGCAATACATCAGGAACGGAACCGTAGCCGTAAAGGGCAAAAAATGCCCGAATTGCGGCGGGGAGAATCTGATGTACTCGGAGGGGTGTCTGACGTGCAAGGATTGCGGGAATTCGAAATGCAGCTGATAAAAGGCGCAAGGCTCAAGGCACAAGGCGCAAGTAAGGGAGAAGGAGGAAGGATTAAGGAATAAGGGGGTTAGTGGGATTCGGTTTTGAATGCGATCGACGACAGGATTTTGCAAAGCTCTACCGCTTCTTTGATTAATGGCCTGGCTTCATCCAGTGTAGGATAGATTTCGGAAAAATAGCCAAGCCAATTATAAGATTAAGCCTTTTTTGTAAGTCATTCATGGGATTTGCTTTTCTTATTTATATGCAAAAAACCCATCACAATGGAGATTTTTTAACTCTTTTTTTCTCCCCACATTCCTTTTTTCTTCCTCCTTCCTCCTTAATCCTTCCTTGTGCCTTGTGCCTTGTGCCTTGTGCCTTTTTAAGTAGAAAAGAAACTTTTTCTCCGTAAACGGCACTATCTTCCGTAATCCAATAATCGCAATTGAATTCCGAAAAGCAAACCCTGTTCATGGAGCTGTACACTCCGTGTCACCAGGTGTTCATGGGGTATTGTCGCGGGTTAACCGGTAACCGCGAGGATGCCCGTGACCTGGCGGGCGAGGCCGTGCTGATCGTCTTTGAGAATCTCGGTAAACTCCGGAAGCGGGATTCATTCAAGGCCTATCTGTTCGGCGTAGCCCGGCGGTTGCGGCTTCATCAGTACCGGAGAGGCAAGTTCCGGAGCGACTATTCCGAGACGATGGTAGAAATGCTTCCGGCTCCGGATCCGGCGCCGGACGGCCTGCACGATGTGGAATTCCTTTACGGATTATTGGAAAAGCTTCCCCCCAAACAGCGGGAGGCTCTGGTGCTGTTTGAATTATCGGGCTTTAGTCTTGAGGAAATCAGGCAGCTCCAGGGCGGAACGTTATCGGGGGTGAAGAGCCGACTTTTGCGTGGACGGGAACAATTACGAGAATGGATTAATCCGACGGCGGACGGACGACGGATGGCGGATGATGGCGGACCGAAGACCGCAGACCGCAGACCGACGTACCACAGAAGGCCAATGAACGGCGTAGAGACGCATAATTATGCGTCTCCACAGGAAGCTAGTAAAAAGAAGGAGGAAGGATAATGACAACACCAAAAAACCTTTCTGAGCTTTTTGAGCAGGCGCGGAGGGCGCAGGCGGTGGTACCGGTGAGCGATATAAAATCGCTGCTGGAGTCCGGCAAATCCTCCCCGCTGGCCGCCAAGCCTTCGTTCCGGCCCCGACGGATCACACGATTGTTTAATCCGTTAAAATTTATTGTCATGATCACACCTATTGTCATTATAACATCCGCCCTGTTGATTTTAAATCCGGGAAGCGGTAAGAAACCGGCTGAACAAAAGGACAGCCTTAATCTAACCAAAGCACAGGTTGTTGTCGGGGTTGAGAACAGAAAGCCTGGAGTGAGCCAGAATATAAGCAGGAACACCAGCGCTGAATTATTGCCATCTTCCGATAAAGAATTTTCGACTGCCAGAGCCTTTGTAACTGGAAAGACAACCATTTCGGATACAATATTTCAGGGAGTCATTCTGGAATTATCGAAAGAAGAGTTAGCCAGGCTGGGTTTTATGTTTGATTCAGAGGGCTACTATTATTTGAATCAGCTTCCCGATGGCTCAAAGCTGAACTTCTGGAGTTTCCAGGGGCCACAAGGGGGCTCGTATGGTTTTGGAGCCGGTGGGTATGTTAACCAGTCCAATAAGGCCGATCTTATTAAAACCGATTTTTATCCGGTTTTACTAACTAACCTGGAGGGTAAACATCTTTATCCTCTTAATACTATCAAGGGAATTACTGATGAAACCTTTGAATTGGCAAATGACACACTGGTTCCGGTTTATTTTTCATCTAGAAACCTGGGGGGATATACCGCAGTGACCGACCAGTTGGTTTGGTTTAAGGTCTCGGACGATTTTTTTAATCGTATTCACAATGAAAGGGTCAATAAAAGTCGAAAGATTCTTGAAGATGTATCTCGATTGAGAGATCAGATGGGCACCAGAAACCGTGTTGAATATTTGTACAATATTGACCTGCCTCAACCCAAAATCCTGAAGTTAAAACCTGAATACCTGAACTGCATGGGAATTATCATCTCCCAAAGCAGGGACAGTGTAAAGTATGAATTCAATTACAATGGATCTGATTACCGCTGGTTTGCCTGGGAGAAGGGTATTGGTATTAAAAGGTTGACCATTGGTTTGAAGGATGCGGCAGCTCCTGCCAGGCGAGATCAATTGCTATATTCGATCAACCGGGACATCAACAATCGGGCCGGTAACTTTCCGGTAGGGTTTCCGGTTGAGAGTGCCGACCTGATCCTACCCGTTCAGATCGATGATTCAACCCTAACACCTACTCTCCAGGCTCTGATATTTTGGATTTACCCCAACGAAAAATTCTTCTCTTGTCTCCCTCCCGATATTGCCCGCCCGATGATAATGGAGTTCAATTACCAGCTTAAGCGCCTCGATCCCAACTTAGTACTGCAATTGGGTGGCAGCATCGGGCTCAAAGGCGGCGGACTGCAGAAGGATTCGGGGGATTATACAGACGAGCCGGTTCCCTGCGTCTATTTCACCAACCTCTGCGAAACGCTTTCCGGGCTGGAATACGTTAATCTGTATCCGAACCCGGCAACCAGTCAGATCACCGTGGATCTTGTGCTTCAAAAGGCCAAGAAGATCCGTTTTCGGGTGTTTGACCTGAGCGGAAAGCTGATTTCCGGGGATGGACCACCTCAGAATTATCCCGAAGGCGGACGGGTGACCTATTCCGTCGATATTTCCCGTCTGAACCCCGGATTCTATCTGATGGTGATGACGGATGAGGAGGGGCAGAGGGTGACGAGGAGGTTTGTGAAGAATTAAGGCTCAAGGCACAAGGCGCAAGGCGCCTTGTGCCTTGTGCCTTATTCCACGGGCACGTGGAATCCCAGCCACTCACTCAGCTTCGCATAAATCCTGTTCCGCTCCTCCTCCGGAAACGCCCGGATGGAGCTTCCGTGGTAGCCGCCCTTCAGAATGCCGACCATCGCATCCGCCTTGCCGGTGATTTGGGTTACTCCGGTGGCGGTCCAGGTGTCAAGCTCTCCGTAGATATAGAGCATGTGGTCGCCCTTGTTGTGAACAAAATCATGCAGAAACGGCAGGGTTTTCGGGTTGAACGTGGTGTCGATACCGTAGGGAGTGAGGGTGAAATCATAGGTAATCGTCTGTGTATCTGACAGGTACTTAGTGAACGGCTTCACATTATACCCGTAGTAGCCCATCTCAGTCATGGCCTGATAATAGTGAGGCAGAAAAGCTTTGATGCCGCTGTCGCTGAACCAGTTGAGGTCCGTTACGGGCATCATCACATCATACAGTTTTTGTGCCGTGGCTTCCATTCCCGGCAGGTTCATCGGTTTGAAAGAACCATATTGCCACATGGCAAACGGAAACTCCAGCACGTTGAGATCATAAGCCCGCTCGATGCCCATGGGAAAGGTCCAGTTTTTCTTCTTGCAATACTCCTCCACCAGTGGCATGATCTCCTTCTTCTTTTCAAACAGCGCGATCTGGTAATCATAAACCTTCTGCCGCTCTTCCGCAGTCCCGACAGTGGCCAGGAAAATATCAATCCTCGGATCCACCTTTGCTATGTTCAGCGGCGCCACGTAGGGAATCGCCACGTCAATGTCATCGGGATAAAAAGCCTTGAACATCATAGCCGTTTGCCCATCCTTGCTGTGACCGGTGCTGATCCATTTTCCCGGATATAATTGCCTGAATAACTGAACAATAGCATGAAGATCTGAGGCTGATTGCGATACGCTGAGGTATTTCCAGTCGAGCGGCTCCGGAACCGATTTCCCAAAATAGCGGTGCTCCACCCGGATCAGGTTTCCTTTCACCAATTGTGCCGGCTCGGCATTACCCAGTGCGCCTGCTGCATAGCCCGATGTGCTCATTACCATGGGCTTGTCGAACCCCGCATGGCCTATAAACATTCGCTGCGTGAACTTCGGTCCGTCGGGATTATTGTGATCCACCGGCTGGGTGAATCTGATCTCGTACGCCTCGCTGAACTGCGGACCCTTCCGCGTCGGACCCACTACCTCTATCCCATTGACCTGCCTCAGCTTCATCAGGAGCACCGAATCCTGGGCAAAGAGACTGCCGGCTATCAGAAAAAGAAGCGTCAACACACTGACTGAAAGCTTATTCATGTTAAAATGCTTTTTCGTAATACATATTTCTGGGAATGTTTGCAAAAAGCAAAGGAAAATCAAACTGAAATCAGATGCTCACGCTGCATAGAGAAGTTGTTTGGTTTCTTCGATGCTCGCAATAAAATAGGGATTAGAGAGAGAGTTTAACGTAACTAAATCAATCTTTCTTTGGAACAACTTCTCTAATTCCCGATGCAAATCAAAGTAGTTATCTGTGTACTTTTCGATTGTGATATCCTTAAATCCAATCAGGATATCAATATCACTCTGATCTGTAAAATTGTTTGTGCAAACCGAGCCAAATACATATAAAGATTTCACATCGAAAACCTCACATAAAGCTTTCAGTGATTCGAGCTTATTTTCAATGATTGCATTCATACCCTCATTCTCCGATCAAAAATAACACATTACAATGAAAAGGATTGCTATTTTTAACATCGGGTCAAAAGATACAACTAATCTCAAAACCCTAGCCAGCCAAAAAACAGGTCCCCGCCTGCAATCCAAATCTTCACGTATGAGAAGACAAAATGAAAACAAACACAACCCTCCGATTCTTTTCAACCACAAAAGTCACCACACTCTTCCTGATCCTGGCACTGGTCTGCCTCCCGTCATGCAAATCCACGCCGGAAGCAAAAGGGAAACTGCTTTCGGGTGAACCGATCACCTTTGATGCCGGACTGCCCCCGGTAGAATCTCATTACACGGATTTCCTGGAAAATATCCGGTTTATCCACCTCCCGCTGAGCAGTGGCATTGCAATGGAGGACTATTACTCCGATTTTATTCTCACTCCCGACCGTATCGTCCTGTGGTCCGGAACGGATCAGTCCATGGTCAAGAACCACAGGGTGCTGTTGTTAATGACTCACGAAGGCAAAATGATAAAAAGCATCAGGGATGCGGAGAAGGATCCGTTTCAGCCCAATGATATGGTTGGAATTGACTACAACCAGGACCGGGATGAGTTTGGTCTTATCGATTGTATGGGCATGAAACTGTTCCGGTACTCAAAAGACGGGCAGGTTATTGAAAACTATCCCCTGACTTTCCGGCCCTGCCAGATAAAAACCATCGACAGGGATCATTATGCAATCTACTGGTTCAATTTTGCACCGGTCGTAGATCATTACATCGGCATATTTTCTGTACCTGAGGGCAAAGTGGTAGACACGCTGCTTGCTTACAAGGAAGAGAATAAACGGGGTGTAATGATGACAGATCCATTGTTCCGCGACAGTCGCGGTGCTGGATTCCTTACTTTTCAGAGTGACTCAATTCTGATGATTAACAAAGATTCAATTGTTTTCGGATACCAGGTCAGTTTCGGGGCTAACTCCCTGCCAACCCGGTACCATGAAGGATTTTCCGTAGGTCTGTCCGGTGAGGATTGGACAAGCCGATATAATTCCTTGAGTAAGTATGCCCAGCTATCGGCCTCCTATTTTTCCGAGGATCTGCAGTTTATAACCTATAGCATCAATAAGGACCTGCTATACGGGATGATCAACCTGAAAAACAATAAACAGGCTGTCATTAGCCGGGATTGCTTTCCAGGAGAATACCCGAGGATTTTTGCCTTACCGGGAGATCAGATTGTATTTAACTCCGATGCAGCATCCTTCATTTCCGATGCCGACAGCCTGAAAGCGGCACGAACCCCGGCCGAATGGGCCGCTCTGATAAAAAAATACCCCGACTATGAACGGATATTGAAAACCATAAATACTGAAGAAAATCCCGTCTTTATTATTGGTGAGATCAACGAGAAAATTATATTCAGAAAATAACTTCAGAAAAATTCCCCCAAAAGCCTTGTCATCCCCGCGAAAGCGGGGACCGGATGGCATAACCAGAAAACCCCAAAACACAAACCCCAAACCCCAATACCCAAAAAACAAATAAACCCCAAATTACAAAATCCCAAACGGAGCCAACCCCATACCTCATACCCCAAACCCCATACCTCATACCCCATACCTTATCCCCCAACCACATGAAACTTAAACCAACCAACACCCACATAACCCTTCTGCTCCTTTTTCTCTCCCTGCTCCCTTCCTGCAAATCGCAACAAGAAAAACCGGAAGGTATCATTACCATTGATGTAGCGGCTGCTTTGAACAATTTCCGGGAGTTCCGGCTGAGTGAACTGGTTGAATCAATCGAGTATGTCAAGCTCGAAACCCGGCCGGAATGCCTGGTTTCGGCCGCGTCGAGGGCCATTGGAAAGAAATACATAGTATTGCTTAACAGCCAGCCACGTCAGGTCATGCTCTTCGATCGATCCGGTAAGTTCATCCGGCTTATCGGAAAGATAGGCAAAGGCCCTGGTGAATATACCTATCCACAAAGCATCGATTTGAGTCCTGATGAGGAGAGAATATTGGTTGCCGATGGCTGGCAAAGACAGTTTATGGAATTCTCGATTGATGGAAGCCTGCTTTCCAATCAAAAAGCGCCGCTCGTTTTGGCCGCCGGACCCTTCTATATTGACCAACGGCACATTATCTATATGCAGTCCCACTTTACAGACAGTATACATTATCCAAGGATTTTAAGCATGGATTTTGATACAGGGGAGACTTCAACTCTCCATTATTCAAATTTTAAACGTAACCCAGACGGATATGCCGGGTATTGTTTCGCTGACATTTTCAACATCATAACAAACGGTATAGTTTTTAAAGAGGCTTTGTCTGACACCATCTTCCAGGTGTCAACCAACCTGGAGGTGAAACCAGTTTTCTGTTTAAACATTGGGTCAAACAAGGCGATTTATCCTTGCATGACTGAACAGGAGTTTGAGTTATATAGCAATGCTTTTCCTAACTGTCTTACTTCGAAATTTTTGTTTGTTACCGGAACTCTCAAGGGGAGAAGTCACCTGGTATTTGACATTGCCAGCAAAACCACGTTTCGTTTGCCCGAACTAAAAGAGTGCCGCGGGGAGAATGACTACCCCTTTGGAATCATAAACGATCTTGGAGGAACCGGCCCAGTTTGGTTCTGGTATGATGCGGACATACGGTACAACGCAATTTTCGATCAATTGCAGATGGTCGATCTGAAAGAACTCATTCAAACCGACTGCTTCAACAAGGCAGAGCTCAAAACCGAAAAATACCGGGATCAGCTCCGAAAACTCGTGGAAGAAAGCTCCGAAAATGATAACCCGGTAATCCGGATCCTGCATTTGAAAAAATAAATTACCGAAATCTTTGAATGCTTTCCCTGGTTTTTACCTGATTCCGGGATTACAATCTTTAACCTTATATAACAGTTGTTCACATTGTTGTGGTTTACCTTTAGGTGATATCGTTTTTGTTTTCCTAAACTAAACTACCCATGAAAAAATTAACTCTTTTCGTCACCATCCTTTTGATTGTTGGATCGGCTTTCCCGATTACGGGATTCTCACAGGGCAAGATCGGACACCTGAATTCTGATGAGCTGGTCAGGGCGATGCCTGAAACCGACAGTATCAACAAAATCCTGAGTGACCTGGAGGCGGAGTACCGTAAAATCGGCGAGGAACTCGGAGTAGGCTACAACAGGGCGCTGGAGGCTTACAATACCCAGATGGAAACCCTTAAACCCATCGAGAAAAAACTCAAGGAAACGGAACTTCTGGATATGCAGAAGCGAATCCAGACTTTTACAACAGATTCAGAGAACGAATATCAGAAGCGCCGCCAGGAACTTTACGCGCCGGTTTGGTTAAAGGCCCAAAACGCCATTCAGCAGGTGGGCAAGGAAAATGGCTTTCTCTACGTGCTCGACTCCGCACAGGGACTGCTTTTGCTTATTCCCGATGACGAATCACTCAACCTTCTTCCGCTGGTAAAGCAAAAGCTGGGGATTAAGACTAATTAACGAATCCTATGAACCGAATCCCGAGCCCGGACCGCTTTTCCTGCCGGCATTCGCCCTCACAAATGACAATGTGCTCCACACCGCGGTGAGCCAGCCCTATGTTTTTGATTCGGAGATATGGAAAACCGGTCTGGCCAGCAAAGGCATCATGGTTAACCCAGAAGGAAACTATATCCTGATGAGTATTCCACTGGATAAAATCAGGTAATCGGCTCTGTCAGAAAACAATTATCTTTATTTCCATTTCGATTTAAACCCTAATCTCTCTTCAACCATGAAACGCTTGCCCTTCTCACCCATTCTTTTAATCTCCTTCGTCTTCTTTTCACTTTCGGGATTTTCCCAATCCACCGACTTCCCCGGCTGGCGGGGGGCCAATCGCGATGGTAAAGTAGTGGGATTCAAGGCACCAGCTGTGTGGCCCGCCGAACTGACCAAAGTATGGGAACAGACGGTAGGTTTGGGAGATGCCTCACCGGTTATGGTCGAAGGTAAAATTTACCTGATTACCAGCCAGGATTCAGTGGAAACTGTTCTCTGTCTTGACGCAAAAAAAGGGAAACTGATTTGGAAAACCCCGGTCAATAAGGCTCCGAAAGTGACCGGAGGAGCCTCAACTCATCCGGGGCCCCGTAGTACCCCTTATGTGTTTGACAACAAAATATATACACTGGGCGCAGGCGGAATAGTGGCATGCCATGAGATAAAAAAGGGCAAACTCATTTGGAAGAATGAAGAGTACACCCAGGAAGTGCCCCAGTTTTTCACCAGCTCATCCCCGCTGATGATGGGGCAATTATGTATCTACCCCTTGGGGGGCAAGGAGAAGGGATGTGTGGTAGCCTTTGATACGAATACCGGTAAGGAGGTCTGGAAAGTCACCGGGTACCCCACTACCTATTCATCACCGGTATGGGTCGACCTGGGCGGGCCGGTTATGGTTCATCAGGCCGAGAATGCTCTGGTGGGTATCCAGATGGATGGCAGCATTATAGGAGATATCCCCACACCCGGTCAGCAGCGATATTACAATTCAACCACCCCAATCGTTGATGGAGGAGATATTTATATAGCGGGGGCAGGTACCGGAATGCACAAATTCAGGGTTAACCTGGATGGGGGACCTCCGGTTGAGGAGTTGTGGGTCAATAAGGATATCAGTGTTTCATTCAACACGCCGGTACTGAAAAATGGCCACCTGTACGCCAGTGAAGCCCGGTTCGGATACCTGTACTGTGTAAATGCCGAAACCGGTGCCACTGCCTGGGCCGATACGGTCAAACTCAACCGGTTCGCTTCCACCCTCGACCTCGGAGATGCAATGCTCAACCTGGCCGGAAATGCCCAGCTCACCTTCTTCAGTCCGGATCCTTCATCATACAAAATGCTGGCCCGCTACAAAGTATCAGATACAGAAGTATATGCACATCCGTTGGTGGTGGGCGACAAGATTTACGTAAAGGATAAGGAAAAATTGACATGCTGGGCGGTAAAATAGTAGGGGCGGACCCATGGTCCGCCCGTATTCCTGACCCATGGTCCGCCCGATCCGAGACGCGTAACGCGTGACGTCGAAAACGCGCAACATCGATGTAAAAAGCTCGAATTCAGAACGTTGAAATTCGAACACATAGTGTTGAATGTTGAAAATCAGATCCAGGTTTCGCTCTGGCTATGTACGGGCCGGCCTTAGCGCCGGCCCAACCGGCATAGACGCATGTATGCGTCTCTACGGAACGATCGCCCCCACCGCCCTCTCAATCCTTGCAACCACCTCATCCGGTCCCAGCAGCGCCATGATATCGAACACGCCCGGTCCCATCGGGGAACCGACGAGACAGAGCCGGAGAATGTTCATGACCTGGCCCATGTTCAGATTGTTGGCGGCAATATGTCCTTTGATCAGGGTTTCGTAGTCCTGAGGGCTCAGAGCCTGCCCCGGGCTTGACCCGGGGGCACAAGGCTCAGGGCTCAAGACACAAGGCTCAGGGCTTAGGTAAGGAGTAAGTAATGAAGTAATTAACTCAAGTATTGAAGGGATCTCAGGTGTCCATCGTTTTTTGATCGTTGTTTCATCATAAGAGACTGGAGCCTCAAAGAAAAACCATGCCTGCGACCACAAGTCTTTAACAAACTCAGCCCTTTCCTTAACCAACGAAATAATCTTAACTACCTTCTCCCACTCCATATCCATCACTTGAGCCTTGTGCCCCCAGGTCAAGCCCGGGGCTGGCTCTGCGCCTTCTGCCTTCCCCTGAGCCTTGAGCCTTGTGCCTTCTGCATTTATAAAAAGTTCTGCAATCTCCTCATCGCTCTTCATCAGCATATACTGATGATTGAACCACTTCGCCTTATCGGGATCAAATCTTGAACCTGATGTGCCGACGCGCTCAAGCGAGAAGGCATCGACCAGCTCCTCCATGGTGTAGATTTCCTTGTCGGTACCGTCGTTCCAGCCCAGCAACGCCAGGATGTTCACGAAGGCATCGTTGAAATAGCCGGCTTCGCGGTAGCCGCTGTATACCTCGCCGGTTTCCGGGTTGTTCCAGTTGATCGGGAACACGGGAAAGCCGAGCTTGTCGCCGTCGCGCTTGCTGAGCTTGCCATTTCCGCTGGGTTTCAGGATCAGCGGCAGGTGTGCAAATTCCGGCATGGTAACGGTCCAGCCGAAAGCCCGGTACAGCATCACGTGCAGCGGCATCGAAGGCAGCCACTCCTCGCCCCGGATCACGTGGGTGATCTCCATCAGGTGATCATCCACCACATTGGCCAGGTGATAGGTTGGCATTCCGTCCGACTTAAACAACACCTTGTCGTCCAGCGTGTTTGTATTCACCCGCACCTCGCCGCGGATCAGGTCGAACATTACAATTTCTTCATTTTCCGGCATTTTGAACCGAATCACATAGTTTTCTCCCGATGTGAGCAGTCGGTTGACCTCATTCTCAGGCAGAGTCAACGAATTCCTGAGAATTTTCCGGTTTTGATTATCGTAAGAAAAAGTCTCCTTACGGCTTTCAAAATCTTTCCGCATAGACTCCAGGTCCTCGGCTGAATCAAACGCATAATACGCCCACCCATTCTCCAAAAGTTCATCGGCATACTGCTTATACAGATGTTTGCGGTCCGACTGCCTGTACGGTCCATACGCTCCCCCCTCACGGATGCCTTCATCGATATAGATCCCGCACCATTCCAGCGATTCCATGATATACTCCTCCGCTCCGGGCACAAATCGGCCCTGATCGGTATCCTCGATCCTGAGGATCATTACCCCGTCATGCTTGCGGGCAAACAGATAGTTAAACAAGGCGGTACGAACCCCGCCCATGTGGAGCGGGCCGGTGGGAGAAGGGGCGAAACGGACGCGGACTGACATAATATGTGAGTATTTCTGCGGGTAAAGGTAAATATTAAGGCACAAGGCACAAGGCACCTTACTTGAGCCTTGCGCCTTGCGCCTTGTGCCTTTACACCCGTAAGAATATCTTCCTCCTGTACAGGAACAAAAGCAGCAGCCATTCCGCCGCCAGAAATCCCACCCAGAATATCACATTTCCCCAGCTCTCTCCGGTAATCCTGGAGAGTCCGCCAAGGAAGAATTTGCTGATATGACCAAAATCTATGAACCGGGATCCCAGGTAGATCGTGATGGAATTCATACCGATGACCGTGAAAAAGAATGACCAGCGGTGATATTTCCAGATGTCGATGATCAGGTAAAACAGGGAAAGCAGCAGCAGGCTGATCCCGCCGGCGAGAAGGTTGAAGGTGGTGGTCCAGGCGGCTTTGATCACCGGGTAAACCGGTTTCAGCAGCAAGGCAATCAGGATGAAAACAACCCCGGTTCCGCTTAATATCAGCAATTTACGGTATTCCGACCAGGTCTTGCTCCGTAACACTTCACCGGCCAGCGCTCCCATCAGGGTAATTCCCGTCGCTGATACAATGCAAAGAAGGCCTTCGGGATCGAAAACGGTCCCGTGCAGCCGTCCCGGCAGAAACATCCGGTCGATATACCCGTTGATGCACCCTTCGGGTGTGAGCACTCCTGCCCCGATGCCGGGAACAGGGATAAAATTCTGGATGATGGCGTATCCCAGGAGGATCCCGCCAAGCCATATCAGTCGGAAGGAATAGTGCCGGGTATATAAAACGATGAGGGAGGCAAAAAGGTAACCCAGGCCGATCTGCCCGAGAACGCTGGCGAAGCGGAATTTCTCACCGCCGTCCGCAAAGCTGAGGTCGAAAAACCCGTTATAGACAAATCCCAGGAGTACCAGCGTCAGTCCCCTGCGCACTACTTTCCAGGCGGTCTTCGACCGGCTGTTCCCCTTGACCACCTTTCCCAGGATTGCATAGGAAATTGCCACTCCGGAGATAAACATGAACAGCGGAAAGATCAGGTCCTCGAAATGAAAGCCGTCCCACCTGGCATGATCCTGCTGCTCCGCAAACCAGTTCAGCCAGCCCCAGTTGGTCAATTTAGACAGGGCCACGGCCAGCTCGCCGCCGCCAATGATCCATAGCATATCGAATCCGCGCAGCGCATCGAGCGACAGGAGGCGGTCGGAGGGTTTGTGGGTAGACATACGCTTTTGAGTTAGTTTGGTGCAACTAAGGTAGTGAAAAGCTATATGCAAAGGTTGCCGGTTGCCAGTTACCGGTTATGGCTCTGAAGTTGCTTTGGTGGCTGGGCGCGCGGTCCCCGCTTTCGCGGGGATGACAACTCTTTAAACTTGCCAGATGCTCTTGTCATCCCCGCGAAAGCGGGGACCGCGTCCCCTTTGTACTAATCTGACAATTATCTACTTTTAAGATCACACAGAACCTTCCCCATGAAAGTCAAATTCCTGCACTTATCCGGCCTGGTCTTGCTCCTTAGCCTGACCAGCTGCTCCACACCCAAATCGGAACAACGTTTTTACCGCCTCGATCCGAAAACCTGGCCCAGCAACACGGTTGTCCTTGATGATATTATCAAGGATGTCCGGGTGGTTCCGCTGGAGACTCATCCCGATGCCCTCATCAGTTATCTGTATGCGATCCGGTTCTCAAAGGATAACATGTACATGGGCGAAGAAGATAAAATCCTTTGCTTCAGCCGGGATGGAAAATTCATCCGGAGAATTGGAAACAAGGGAAAAGGACCCGGGGAGTTCTATTCGGCTTCCTCCAGGTCAATCCTGGTTAATGAAACGAAATCCGAGTTCCTGCTTCATGATGTTAACAGGCGTAAATTCCTGTATTACAGCCTTGACGGGAAGTTCCTCCGGGAGACCAAGATCAAGGTAATGAGCAATACCGTGGAAATGATCACCCCGGATCTCCTTGCTCTCCACAGTGGAAGAATGGGAGGCAACGCAGACAATTATGAACTGATGTTTTCCGACTGGAACGGCAATATACTCGGCAGGTATTATCCGTTTGCGAAACCGCTTTGGGGCGATGGTTGCCGCGGGTTTGCGGAAGCAGATCAGGAAGGCTCCTGTTTGTACCATAAAATCATGGATTACAACATCTACCAGATCTTTCCAGACCATATTGACACCCTGATGACTCTCGATTTCGGCACTTCTAACATCGATACGGCCAAGTACTTTGGACCGGGGGAATACTTCGTTTCCCGGGATGAACCCGATAAAGTCCAGGGATTCCGGTCGGTTTCAAACACCGGGGATCATTTGGCAGCAATCATTTCGATGGGATTTAATGCCCGCGGCCTCTGGCTGCTGGACTGGAAAACCGGAAATCAAACCTTTCTTCCTGCCGACTCCACCGAATACATGGGAACTTATCTAGGCCTCCCAATCCGCATTCCAGCCCAGGCTTCGGAATCCTGGTTTATTGCCATGGCCAACGGAATTGATTGGTTCACAGCCATTAGCAACCTGGCTGAATCAGAAAAAGCAGATCTGAGAAAAAAGGTCCCCGGCTTTGGCGCAGCTGAAAAAGGGGATGAAAATGCGAATCCGGTTCTGGTGTTTTTCAGGTTTGAGAGGATATGAGAAGGTTGCCAGACCGCCGGCTGCACCGGCGGGTACTCAGATGTCGCCCCTCCGGGGCTGAGGAAGGCAGGAATAGGCATGGGATCCTGACTTTCGTCAGGATGACAGTTCTGGCGAAATAACCGGCAACTGGCAACCGGCAACCGGCAACTACAGAATCCCCTTCGCGTGCTTCTCTCCGATCACCTTCAGCATATCCACGGTCATGGACGAAAGGTTGTACTTCGGGTTCCAGCCCCATTCGGCGCGGGCACAGCTGTCGTCCATCTTGTTCGGCCAGGAGTTGGCAATGCAGACTTTTACCGGGTCGGGGTTATAGGACATCTGGAAATCAGGAATATGCTTCCGTATTTCGGCGGCGATGATCTCGGGATCGAAGCTCATGGCCGTAACGTTGAAGGAGTTGCGGTGCTTCAGTTTCTTCGGGTCGGCTTCCATCAGGTTGATGGCGGCATCGATCGCATCGGGCATGTACATCATGTCGAGGAAGGTGCCGGCCGGAAGCGGACAGGTGAATTTCTTCTTTTTGATGGCTTCGTAATAAATCTCAACGGCATAGTCGGTTGTGCCGCCGCCGGGCAGGGTGTCGTTGGAGATAATCCCCGGGAAGCGAACGCCGCGGGTGTCAAGGCCATAGCGGGTATGATAGTAATCGCACAGCAGCTCGCCGGTCACCTTGGTCACGCCATACATCGAAACCGGCCGCTGGATGGTGTCCTGCGGTGTGAAATCGAGCGGGGTGGTCGGTCCGAATGCCCCTATAGAGCTGGGGAAGAACACGGCGCACCCGTTTTCACGGGCAACTTCAAGCACATTATAAAGCCCGTTTACCCCGATATTCCACGCAAGCCCGGGGTTCTTCTCACCAACGGCCGAAAGTACGGCCGCCAGGTGATAAATCGTATCGATATGGTACTTCTTGACCAGCGCATCAATTTCTGCGGCATTGGTAACGTCCATCGTCTCCATCGGTCCGGTCTCCGCCAGCGGCCCCGTGGTGATGATCCGCTTATCGCTCCCGATCACATTGCTGCCGCCATACCGTTTGCGCAATTCGAGCGTAAGTTCCGAGCCGATTTGGCCGCCGCATCCGGTTAAGAGGATATTCTTCATAATTATAGGGTACTAATCAGGTAATTATAAAATCAGAATTCGTGCACTAAATGTACAGAATCGGGGCAAACATCTTAATTAATCGGGCCATTATTAATGATAAAAATCACCTATTAACATGGGGCTGAATCCTTTATATTCACTGCAAATGTGGTACTTTTGGCGGCGTATTTCAGTTAGAAAGGAAACAGCATGTACGAAAGATATCAGGGACACCTGCAGCACCAGCTGGCCGACATCGAGGCGGCAGGCCTGTTCAAGAAGGAGAGGATCCTGGTTACCGCCCAGGGACCGGAGATCCGAACGGACGCCGGTAAGGATGTTTTGAATTTTTGCGCGAATAATTACCTCGGATTTTCAAATAACCCGCAGCTTATCGAAGCCGCCAAAAAGGCCCTCGACTCCCACGGATACGGCATGTCATCGGTACGGTTCATCTGCGGCACCACTGACCTGCATAAGGAACTGGAAAAGGCCATCTCGGATTTCTTCGGCATGGAGGACACGATCCTCTACGCCGCTGCATTTGATGCCAACGGGGGCGTTTTCGAACCCCTGCTCACTGATGAGGATGCCATCATTTCCGATACCCTCAACCATGCCTCGATCATCGACGGCGTGCGACTTTGCAAGGCCCAGCGGTTCCGGTATTCGAATGCCGATATGGAGGACCTCGAGGACCAGCTGCAGCAGGCACAGCCCTGCAGGTTCCGGCTGATCGTCACAGATGGTGTGTTTTCGATGGACGGAAATGTAACCCCGCTTGACAAAATTAAGGAGCTGGCCGATAAATATGATGCCCTGATCATGGTCGACGAATCACATTCGGCCGGCGTTATCGGCAAAACCGGCAGGGGGACCACCGAACATTTCAACCTCCGCGGCCAGGTGGAGATCATCACCGGCACACTGGGCAAGGCTTTCGGCGGCGCCATCGGCGGATTCACCACCGGTAAAAAAGAGATCATCGGGATGTTGCGCCAGCGGTCAAGACCCTACCTGTTCAGCAACTCGATTCCTCCGGCCATTGCTGCCGCTGGAATTGAAGCATTCAAAATCATGACGGGATCAACCGAACTGCTCGACAGACTCCACGTGAACCGCAGCTATTTCGTGGAACAGATGACCAAAATCGGATATAAGATCAAGCCTACCCAGTCAGGGATCTGCGCCGTGATGCTGGGCGATGCCCAACTCTCACAGGATATGGCCTCCCGGCTGCTCGAAGAAGGGATCTATGTAATCGGATTTTACTTTCCGGTGGTTCCGAAAGGTGAGGCCCGCATCCGCGTTCAACTCAGTGCCGCCCATACACCCGAACAATTGCGGAAAGTGGTTGCCGCATTTGAAAAGGTGGGTAAAGACCTCGGTATTATCAGTTAACGCTACTTTTTTTGCCCAAGAAGTTGCTCAATATCATTGTCCAAGAGCAACTTTTTTTTTGATTTTCCAATCGGCCAAAACGATACTTTTAAGTCAGACTAACCACTAAATCTGACGTACATGGCGAATATCGGATCCTACGAAAATCATCTGAAAAACTTCAATTGGTCAATCGCTGAAAAGGAACTGGGTTACCTCGATGGTGACGTGATTAATATTGGCTGGTATTGTTCCGACCGCATCTGCCAGCTCGGAAAATCGGAAAAAACAGCGCTTATCTGGGAAGGGAAAGGTGATCATGAGGTTAAAAAATTCACCTACAATGATATCCGGGTATTGAGCAATACCATCGGAGCGTACCTGAGAGGCCTAGGTATTCACGACGGGGACCGTGTTTGCCTGTTCATGGACAAGGTTCCGGAGCTCTATATCGGGCTTTTAGGGATTCTGAAGATTGGAGCCATCGCTCAGCCGCTTTTCTCAGCTTTCGGGGATGAGTCCCTGTTCGTAAGGCTGGAAAATGCCGGCACACGGGCGATTATCACACAGCGGAAACACGCCTCGAAAATTCAGAAGATCCTCGACCGGCTGCCCAACCTTGAATATATTATTGTGGTGGATGATGAAGGCAAGAAAACACTGAAGGACAAAGAGATCGTATTTCATCTGGATAAGGCCGAGCGGGTTGAAAAGTTCGATATTTTCCCTACGAAGGCCGAATCCGGGTCCATTCTACACTACACTTCCGGGACCACCGGTCAGCCCAAGGGTGTCAAACATGTTCATTATTCCCTGATCAGCCAGTACCTCACGGCCAAATGGGTGCTCGATCTTCAGGACGATGATATTTACTGGTGCACGGCCGATCCGGGCTGGGTCACCGGCACCTCGTACGGGATCATCGGAGCCTGGGCACTGGGGGTTACCCAATGCGTGCTGGATTCGGGATTCTCGGCTGAGGCCTGGTACCGTTTCATCGAAAAATACCGGGTCACCATGTGGTATTCGGCCCCAACGGCCATCCGCTCGCTAATGAAAGCGGGCGATGAGATCGTGAAAAAATTTGACCTCTCCTCACTCCGTCACATTGCCAGCGTTGGCGAACCGCTTAATGCTGAGGCAGTTGTGTGGTCACAGCGAATGTTTGGTAAACCTTTCTACGACACCTACTGGCAAACCGAAACCGGTTCCATCATGATCAGCAATTTCCCGGGGATGAAAGTCAAGCCAGGGTCGATGGGACTGCCGTTCCCCGGACTTACCGCGGCCATCCTGGATCCGGATTCCTTTGAACCGATTTATGCCGTAAACAAGCCGGGGCTGATTGCTTTCCGGCACGATTGGCCGGCCCGGATGCGAACATACTGGAACAACGAGGAGACCTTTCAGAAAAAATTCAAGAACGGCTGGTATCTGACCGGCGACCGCAGCACCATTGATAAGGACGGATACTACTGGTTCATCGGCCGGGATGATGATGTGATCAACACCGGCGGTCACCTGGTGAGCCCGTTCGAGGTGGAATCCGCCCTGCTCGAGCATCCTGCCGTGGCTGAATCCGCCGTGGTTTCAAAGCCCGATGACATCAACATGGAGGTGGTGAAAGCCTTTGTCACACTGCATGCCGGCTATGAGGCCAATGACGAGATGGAGCTCGATATCATGAACTTCATTCGCAAGAAGCTCTCTCCGCTGGCCATGCCGCAGGAGATCGAATGGATGGACAAGCTCCCGAAAACCCGCAGCGGCAAGATCATGCGCCGCGTCCTCCACGCGAAGGAGTGGGGCGAGGATATCGGGGATATTTCAACATTGGAAAATGATTAACATTAAAACATACGAATATGCCAGACCTACACGAAATGAAAGAAACGATCCTCAAGTATGTCATCAACGAATATGCAGAAGAGGACGATGATGTGACCTTTGACACCCCCCTGATCTCAGGCGGCCTGGTCGACTCCTTCTCGATGGTATCCCTGAAAAGGTTCCTGGAGGTCAAGTACAAGATCTCCATCCCCGATGATAAAGCCACCCCGGAGGTTTTCGACAACGTAAACAAAATCGCCGCCCTGGTAAAGGATTACCTTTAATGTCACTGTCGTAGGGGCGCACCGCGTGCGCCCCAACCGAAACAACCAACAAGCAAATTACCCATGGGATACAGCAACAAAACCAAAAAAATCTACACCGATCAGCTTGATGCCATCGCAGCAGCGGGGCTGTTCAAGCAGGAACGGTTCATTCATTCCAGTCAGGCCGCCGATATAGAGGTGGAATTCCCGGCCGGAGCCGAAACAAAAAAAGTCATTAACATCTGCGCCAACAACTACCTGGGGCTCTCGAGCCACCCGGACGTGATCAAGGCCGCACACGAAGGGCTCGACACCCGCGGATACGGAATGTCATCGGTCCGCTTCATCTGCGGCACACAGGACATCCACCGGGAGCTGGAAGCCAAAATGACCGCCTTCCTCGGAACGGAGGACACCATCCTCTTCCCTTCCTGCATGGACGCCAATGCAGGTGTTTTTGAGGCCATCCTCACGCAGGACGACGTCATCATTTCCGACAGGCTCGTTCATGCCTCGCTCGTCGACGGCATCCGGCTCTGCTCGGCCATGCACGACACGTTCAAGCATTCCAACATGGAACACCTGGAAGAAAAGCTCCAGCTCCATGCCGATAAGCGCATCAAACTTGTTGTCAACGACGGGATCTATTCAATGGACGGCGACATGGCAAAAGTTAATGAACTGGTCGCCCTGTGCGAAAAGTACGACGCCATGCTGCTGATCGACGAATCGCACTCATCGGGCTTTATCGGGAAAACCGGCCGTGGAACGCACGAGCATCACGGAATGATGGGCAAGATCGATATCATCACCACAACCTTCGGAAAAGCCCTCGGCGGTGCTTCAGGCGGCTGCGTCAGCGGCAGGAAGGAGATCGTCCAGATGTGCCGTCAGAAGGCCCGTCCCTACCTCTTCTCCAACACCATCGCCCCTGTTGTGGTTGCCGGCGTACTGAAAGTGCTCGATATCCTGAATGAATCCACCGAACGGCGCGACAAGCTCGAGCGCAACGCCGCCTACTGGCGCAAAGGCCTCACCGAGGCCGGGTTTATCCTGAAAGAGGGTGACTCCCCGATCGTTCCCGTGATGCTGTTCAACGCCAAGCTGGCCCAGGACGTATCGCGCGACCTGTTCGCCGAAGGAGTGTATGCAGTCGGATTCTTCTTCCCGGTTGTGCCTAACGGTCAGGCCCGCATCCGCACCCAGATCTCCGCCGGCCACGAAATACATCATCTGGATAAAGCATTGGATGCGTTCCGGAAGGTGGGGGCGAAGTACGGGATTTTGGGATTGAGCAAGCAGGAGATTATTGATAAATACGGGCAGTAACTTCACTTCCACCTCACCCCCTGCCCCCTCTCCCGCGCTCCCGATGGTCGCGGGAGAGGGGGTTTTTGCTTCGATCAATCCTATCTGACTATGGTCCCTTTTATTTTTTAAATTAATTTACAGGGTTTATTCTTAACAGGAATTTCCGCTGAAGCTGACTCCCCTTCTCCCGTGAGCTTGCGAACGCGGGAGAAGGGGCCGGGGGATGAGGTGGATGTGATGCCCTTTTGCCCTATATTCGCTCCATGATTTTCGGCATCGGCACAGACATCATCGAAGTGGAACGCATCCGTGGCTTTATTGCCAAGGGAGAGGCATTCAAAAACCGTGTTTTCACGGAACAGGAGATCGCATACAGTGATTCATTCCGCGATCCGGCCCCTTTCTACGCGGCCCGTTTCTCGGCAAAGGAAGCATTCGTAAAAGCCCTCGGGACCGGCTTTACCGCCGGCATCGGGTTTAACCAGATAGAAGTTTACCACGTGGAACTCGGCAAACCCGAGATCCGCCTTTCCGGCAAAGCCAAAGAAGTGGCCGAAGCAAAAGGGATTATCAAGATATTCGTTTCAATCTCGCATGTAAAGGATTGGGCGAATGCGGTGGTGATACTGGAAACCTGAAAGAAAAGGCTAAAGGCACAAGGCTCAAGGCGCAAGGCTCAAGTAAGGAAGAAGTATTTAAGGTGGAAGTAACGACTTCTTACTTTTCCCTTACTTACTTGTGCCTTACTTACTTGTGCCTTGAGCCTTAAGTTTTTTGCCTTAATTCGGCAATATCTGCCTGACATACCCCATCATCTCCTCCATCTGGTAAATGGTTTTAATGACAATGTTACCCCGGATGTAGATCACCATCCGCTCGGTGATCAGAATAAATTCATTGTCACGGACACTGGTGTTGTTATTGATACTGTTTTCTTTTTTCAGCAGCAAGGCGATGGAGTGGTTGTTGCGTGATTTCAGGAGCTGGGTGTAGCCGGTGACATCGAGCTGGCTGGTGATTTCGGTATAAAACATAGGGTCAACGAACCTTTCCATATCGGGATCAATTTCCATATCGGCGATTTCCTCTTCGGAACGCTGGCGCTCCAGCATTTTCACGGATTTCATATTCTTAAACAAGGCCATTGACATGGAATCCACATACTCAAGTTCGCAAAAAGCTTTGAACATTTCTTCATCGATCTCGCAGGAGCTGTAGGCCGGGTCTTCGGCATAGCGGTTAATCAGTTCGGGAAGAGTGACTTTGTTGTGTGGATATCCGGTTACCTCCACAGCCTTTTGTGCGATCAGGCTTACAGGTAAAAGAAACATCAGGATGAAAACGAGTTTTTTCATGGTTTTAATTTTTAGTTGTATTGGATTCATTTCTGTTAGAGTTCGGGGTGGGACTTTTTTTACCGGGACTGATAGCTCCGGTCATGGCCGAGAGGTCCTCCACCCGGCTGAATTCCTGGCGCACCGTTTTGCTGCAGGCGGTAAGCGCGTGGATGGTTTTTTCGAGCGACTCCCGGATTTCAGCCTCGGTATACTTTTGTTTTGTTCGGAATGGGCTCTGTTCCGATGTTAGCGCCCAGGTTCCGGCAATTAGCAGCAGGATGGCTGCCGCGGCGGGGTAAACCCATCGGAACCGGCGGACCGGCAGCTTGAGCGTCAAGTCGTTCTCTATCTCTGAATAGGCCCGTTCGGTCTCTGCCTTTTCCAGCTTGACATACTCGTCATAAATATTTTTGAATTCGGGGTCAAACTGTTCCATAGCCGATCTCCTCTTTCATTTTTTCCGATATGGTTGCCCGGCTCCGGGCGACGGTTACGCGCACGGCGTTGACGGTCATTTCCATCATCCGTGCAATCTCTTCATATTCAAAGCCCTGAAAATCCCTCAGCTCCATGATGACTTTTTGCTTATAAGGCAGCTCATCCATGGCCACCCGGATCTGACGGATCAGGTCGGAGTTCTCGCAATCGAGATCGACCCGGGTGTTATCGGCGATCTCCACCAGATCGGCACTGCCTGCAAAGTGCATCCGGTTCCGGAGCCTCAGACGGTCGATGCAATCATGGTAAAGTGCCGTGAAGCAATAGGTTTTGATTTTTTCGTTCGTTTCCAAGTTTTTCCGGTTATTCCAAAGTTTCATCAACAGCTCCTGCATCGCATCCCTTGCATCTTCCCGGTTCCTGAGCATACGGAATGCAAACCCGAACAGGGCGGGTTTCAGCGGCTCAATCAGATCCAGGAAGGCCTTTTGATGCATGCGGTGACAGTTCAGTATGTAATACGATGGAAATGCAAATTCATTACAAAAATAAGGCAGAAGGCAGAGGGCAGACGGCAAAAATCAGTAAAAAGGAACAAGAAATAAAGAAAAAAGGGGCATTGGCGGGCCGCACGGGTGAGGGACGCGGTCCCCGCTAATGCCCCTTTTTACTAATTTCTGCTTTCTGCCTTAGTTTTTCACAAACCTATTTGTGGAAATCCCACCCCCCTCCATCCTGCACCGGACAAAATATTGGCCGGAAGACAGAAGGGCGGTCGATAGCCGGACGGTTGTGAGGCCGACATTTGAGATTTCCCGGACTCGCAATCCCCTGATATCAAAAATCTCAACAGCATCGATTGTTTTATCAGAATTAATTGTCATCCAATCCTTTACCGGGTTCGGCCAGATGCTGATTGTTGTTTCCGGCATCGGGATTTCGTCTATACCCGTTAGCGGGCTGGTCAGAAATTTGATACTTTCAATCCAGAGGCTGTCCGACTTGTTGGGCTGGCCAAACAGGCCTGCGTTCACATAAGCGATGAGGCGGATGATCCGGGTGGAATCCACTGTTCCCACGGTAGGGGAGGAGGTAGTCCAGTGGCTGGTAAAGTTGTTCTGATAGGGGTGGTAAAGGCCGTCGCCGAGAATCGGCCAGGGCCGGAATACCGGCGTGGCATTGGTTTCCATGCCGTTGACATCGGCGAAATCAATCCGAAGCGTAACGGAATTGCTTTTATTGAAGGTCTTCAGATTGATCACGCAGTACGGATGACTTTTCAGGTTGACCGGACGGGGCAGTGTCAGCTCAAACCGGGGCCAGCTGGAGGGTGTGACGGTACTGTAGACAATTTTCAGACTCTCTCCCGATTCGGTGAACTGGAAGGTGCTTCCGTCGGAGCAATTAGGGATCAGGTCGGCAGTATTTCCGTCCACCAGGTTGCCGAACCAGAAGGTATTTTCGGCCGGTACAACTGCTGTTTTTACAAAATTGGCTGTGATAACCGAGGTCGGGCCGTTTGTTACCTTCAGCGTGACTTCGCCATCGGTGTATCCCCATTTTAGGGTGATCTCCGATGTTCCGGCTCCGGAGGTTATTTCGGCATCAGCCGGCACCTGCCATTCATAGATTCCACCGGGAAAAACAGTGGCGGCATAGCCGGCCGACTGGCCGGGATCCAGGTAGGCCGGACCGGTGATTTTCAGTTCTGCCGACTGGTAAACCCTTACATAATCAACCTCCAGGCGCTTCGGGAAGATGGCAGGGTCAACGCCCTGCGCTCCACCCCAGGATCCTCCAACAGCCAGGTTCATTACCAGATGGAACCGCTTGTCGAAGGGCCACGTTTGCCAGGTTCCCTGATTACCAAAGGTGTAATACTTCTGGTTGTCCACATAAAAATCGATCGTGGTGGGCGACCATTCGATCGTATACACATGAAAGGCGGTTTCCCAATCGGTTCCCGTAACCGATCCTCCCTTTTGGGTACCCAGCCTGTGATTGTATGCCTCGGTATGTGCGGTTCCATAAATATGTGTCGGGTCATAGCCCACATGTTCCATGATATCGAGCTCCCCGCTGGCCGGCCAGTTGCCGTAGGCCCAGTCGGTAGGCAGCATCCAGATAGCAGGCCAGGTGCCCCTGCCGCCCGGCACTTTCGCGCGGACCTCCACACGGCCGAAAAGCCAGTCGCCCTTGCCGGTGGTCACAAGCCGGGCCGATGTATATTCCCGTGAGCCGAAGTTTTCCTTCAGCGCCTCGATGATCAGGAACCCGTTTTCCACCCGGGCATTCTCTGCCCGGTCGCGGGTGTAGTACTGCAGTTCGTTGTTCCCCCAACCGTGTCCGCCTTCCTCGCAGGTCCACTTTGAAGGATCGGGGAGCCCGGTATAGTTGAACTCATCCGACCAGACCAGGGCCGAAAACTGTGCATGGGCAGGCGCACCAGACATCAGGATAAAGAGAAAACATGCAAGCAGTTTTGGAACAGGGCCTGAGAATCGGTTCATCGGTATTATTTTTTCTGATATACTCTTACGTAGTCAACGATCATTTCCTGAGGGAAGCCATTGGAATCCACGCCTTTGACAGCGCCCCAGTTACCTCCGACGGCTACATTCAGCAGCAGGTGGAATTTTTGGTTGAACGGCCAGACATTCGGGTCGTCGGACTCCCGGCGGAAGGAAAAGTAGGGATTATCATCCACAAATATCCGTACCTGTTCAGAATCCCATTCCAGGACATAAACATGGAAGTTCTCATGCAGATCGGTGAGATAGAGACCTTTGGTCCGCTGGGTACCGATGACATGGTTGTAGCTCTTGGTATGTACCGAGGCAAATACCGAGTCGGGCATGTAGCCGACGTGCTCCATGATATCGATCTCGCCGGATTCCGGCCAGCCGCCGTATTTCCATTCGGTCGGCAGCATCCAGATAGCGGGCCAGATGCCACGAGTGCCGGGGAGCTTGGCCCTGACCTCGACGCGGCCATACAGCCAGTCGCCCTTGCCCTTGGTGATGAGGCGGGCCGAGCTGTATTTCTTGTTTTCGGCCTGCTCCCTGATGGCGCGGATGTGCAGCATCCCGTCTTCAACAAAGGCGTTTTCAATCCGGCCTGCCGTATAGTGCTGCCACTCATTGTTACCCCAGCCGGAGGCATTTCCATCGGTATCGTAGCTCCATTTTGCCACGTCGGGGAGGCCCGGCTTTTCAAATTCGTCGCTCCAGACCAGAACGAGATCGGTTGTTTTGGGACCGGCGTTTGCGGCGAGGAGAATCAGTACGGGAAACAGGAGGAGGTATCTCATCGGTACGGGTTTTTGCATGCATTATTTCAGTTCGAATCCGGCTTCCATGGTACTGCGCGAATCGGTTCCCACGAAGACCTTGAATTTGCCGGGTTCAGTACCCCATTTCATTTCACGGTTGTAAA
This sequence comes from Bacteroidetes bacterium GWF2_49_14, assembly GCA_001769295.1. Taxonomy (GTDB): domain Bacteria; phylum Bacteroidota; class Bacteroidia; order Bacteroidales; family UBA12481; genus UBA12481. The sequence goes on from MEOR01000074.1 coordinate 31,112, forward strand.
AAGCCAACTCATCCGGTTTGATCGTAAAACTGACAGTCTGGGCTTCACCGGCTTTCAGGAATACCTTTTTAAATCCTTTGAGCTCCTTTACAGGGCGGGTAACCGATCCAACCAGATCACGAATATACAACTGAACGGTCTCAGTTCCGGCAACATTTCCGGTATTCCTTACATCCACACTTACCTCCAGCGGTTCTTCAAGGGTAATCACCGGCTTGCCAAGGGTCAGGTTGCTGTAGGCGAACCCGGTATAGCTCAGGCCAAAACCGAAAGGATAGAGCGGATCATTGGGGACATCCAGGTAGCGGCTGGTGAATTTCTGGTCCTGTGCGCCCGGCCGGCCGGAGTTTTTGTAGTTGTAAAAGATCGGGCATTGGCCGACAGCATAGGGAAAGGTGACCGGAAGCTTGCCGGAGGGATTGTATTCCCCGAACAGCACGTCGCACAAAGCGGGGCCTGCCATTGTACCGGGGATCCAGGCTACCAGGATGGCCGGTAGGGTTTTGCTGATTTCCGTGAGGATAAGCGGTCGGCCGTTAAAGAGAACGAGCACCAGCGGTTTGCCCAGTTTGGCCAGTTCGAGAAGCAGCTCCTCCTGGACTCCGGGAATGGATATGTCGGCACGGCTCATGCTTTCGCCCGACATCATGCCTGCCTCGCCGCAAGCGGCGATGATGACGTCAGCACGGCGGGCGGCGGCGAGTGCGGCGGCAAATCCCGACCGGTCGTCGCCCAGAAAGTCAGCGCCTTTGGCATAGATCACTTTTCCGTCACCAATCCGGGATTCCAGTTCCTGTTTAAGGGTAATAACATGCTTTGCCTCGCCTCGACCCGACCAGTTGCCGATCATGTCACCGGCTGCATCAGCTGCAGGGCCTATCAATGCAATGGTTTTTCCCGATGAGGAGAGGGGCAGTATGTTCTTTTCGTTTTTCAGGAGAACAAATGATTTACGGGCGGCATCTCGGGCCAGCTCGAGGTATTCGGGCTTGAGCAGGGTAGCGGCTTCGCGGATGGAATCACTGTACCGGTAGGGATCATCGAAAAGCCCGAGCTTGAACTTAAGGCGGAGCACACGGCGGACCGATTCATTGATCTGTGCCTCGGTGATCTTTCTGTCCTTTAGCAGGTTCTGCATCTCGGAGATATAGACGTTGCCTTCCATATCCATGTCCACCCCGGCATTGAAGGCTAGGTCGCCTGCCTCATATTTGTCAGCCACGATTCCGTGCATGATCATTTCCGATATCGATGCCCAGTCGGAAACCACCATTCCCTTGAATGCCCATTCGGTTTTCAGGATGTCGTGGATCAGGTAGCGGTTGCCGGTAGCCGGAATCCCGTTCAGGTCATTGAAGGCCGACATGAAAGTTTCCACCCCGGATTCGGCGATAGCCTTAAAGGGAGGCAGGTACACTTCGCGGAGGCTGTGTTCGCTGATATCGGTTGTATAGTAATCGCGGCCTGCCTGCGCGGCGCCATACCCGGCGTAATGCTTGGCACATGCGAGAATGGTAGTCGGATCTGCCAGGTCTTCCCCCTGGAATCCTTTGACGCGGGCAACGGCCAGGAGGGAGCCCAGGTAGGGATCCTCGCCGGAGCCTTCCATGATCCGGCCCCAGCGTGCATCGCGGGCGATATCCACCATCGGGGCAAAGGTCCAGTGCTGACCGGCTGCCGCTGCTTCAGTGGCAGAGACCCTGGCTGCTTTTTCGGCCAGATCGGGGTCCCAGGCAGCCGATTCACCGAGCGGAACCGGAAAAATGGTTTTATATCCGTGGATCACATCATACCCAAAGATCAACGGGATCTTCAGACGCGACTCCTCAACGGCAATCTTCTGGATTTTCCGGGTATAACCGGCGCCGTTAATGTTCAGCATGGAACCTACCTTTCCGTCGCGGATGCTCTTGAGGAGATCCGGCCTTAATGCAACCGGGCCGGTCAGTTCCCCATCGCCGGAGTATTGGTTGAGCTGTCCGATTTTCTCCTCAAGGGTCATTAGTGCAAGAACACTGTCACACTTTTTGGAGATCAACCCCTCAGGATTATCCTGGGAAGGCTTTATTTCCGATGGATTACAGGCGGCGAGGCTCAGGGCCAGCGCGACGGCCGGAATAAGATATTTTTTCATGTTAATCAAAGTTTCATTTTCTTTATTAAAAGCGGACGGGTACCGGAGGTCTCATCGTTTCGAATCCGTATATAATACATACCAGATTGATAGTCAGATATATCTAATGTGCATTTTGCTGTCAGCCCGGATGGAGTCTCCTGGCTCTGCAGTAGACGGCCAACTGCATCAATCAGTTCCAGTGATTCCGGTTTTTTGCCAGGATTTCGGATGTCAACCACCACAAAATCGCTGGCAGGATTAGGGTACAGCACAAATCCTGCAGTTAATCCCGGGCCCGGGTCGGAGGTATCGGCAATCAGGGAAAAATCCATGCGATTCAAGTTAAAACCTTCAGAACCAGCCGTGAATCGGATCGTGGCCAGTCCGGCAGTAAGCCTGGCATTTGCGCTGGCGGAGGCCCAGTTTTGCCAACCGCCGGTGGATGAAAAGCTGACGGTATGGAGGGGCTGAGCGACCTCTGACCTAAGGGAAAGTTCTCCGCCGGATGTGGCCGTGTTGGCTGAATACCGGTAGTTTACCCGATAGGTACCGGCCTGGGTTACTTTGACGAGGTATTCGAGATAATCGCCGGGATTTGTGTAGCCGGCATTCTTTCCCCCGCCGGCATCCTGGCAGGGTTCGAAAACGAATCCCTGGTTGATGTAATAGTTTTCTGCCTCAAGGATGCCCGGTATCGTCGCCCTGGGCAGGATCACATTGACCACCGGCCGGTTGGTGAAGGGCGGCAGGATTTCACTTGCCGGACCTACAATCTGGTCACCGCTGTAGGTGAGCGTCAGCCGATCGGAGTCGGTAAACTGGCTGGTAAAGGCAAGGCGAAGGGTGGGTGGGTTTTCCGGACCTGTGGATACTGTAACGGGACTGTAGCTATTTGTGGCGTCGGAAAGCGAAAAGTCGGTTCCTGTCGACGGATATCCTGATAAAGGCTTATTGAATGTGAGAATGATTTGCTTACCAAGTTCATCGGTTTTTACCGACAACATGGAAAAGGCCAGCCCGGGGGCACCTGTGGGGCCTGACACGATGATGGAATTCAGGTTAAATCCCCCCTCTTCGAATCGGATGATCATCAAGTGTTTTCCGGCTGTGAGTTCAATATCAGGAAGTGTTACGGGAACAAATCTCTCGTTGCTGCCGGTATGCGGAACCGGAATGGATCCGGAGACGTTTTGACCGTCAATCTCAACACTGAAGGCTCCCTTCCCGCTTGCATTTGCG
>MEOR01000074.1:34553-34659 GCA_001769295.1 Bacteroidetes bacterium GWF2_49_14
TAACCGTTTGTGTAAGAAACCGTATCGGAACATATTCCGATATCAGGTCCATCGTTTCGATAGATCCATCCGGAGTTCCAGTCGGTTGAACCGGGACCGCCGGTGT
>MEOR01000075.1:0-22986 GCA_001769295.1 Bacteroidetes bacterium GWF2_49_14
GTCGATATTCTGGCAATAACCTGCAAGCGCCTCATCAATCGAATTGTCTACCACCTCATAAACCAGATGGTGTAAACCCCGCTCCGAAATGTCTCCAATGTACATGGCCGGCCGCTTCCGTACCGCTTCCAAACCCTCCAGCACCTGGATGCTTTCCGCCGAGTAACCATTACCATTGGTCTTGTTTTCTAATTCACTCATATACTGATAGTTAAATGCTATGAAAATCACTCATAAAAAATCAGACAAAAATAGAAAAAAAGCCCGGTTTTACCGCATAAAACCGGGCTAAAATCAGGATAATTATCAACAGAAATAATGAGACCTATCTAATTGTAAATCATTGCTTTACAAAGCAATTAAAATATCCAGGACAATCCCCCAATAAAGTTAATTCCCTGCATCGGATAGTTTTGCCAAATAAAGTACTTATCCGATATCAGATTATTAACCTGGGCAAAGGCCGACATCCAGGGGGTAAACCGGTATTCAGCAGCCAGATTGATATCGATAAGGCCGTCAAGAACCTTAACCGTGCCTAATCCAGGATCCGGTTCAGGTACGCTGTATTTTCCGAGCATAAACAACTCGGCCTTTACCATCAGTTTCTTTTTCCAGGCATACCTTGTGGTGAAGTTAAGGTCCCAGCCAGGCTTGTGCCAGGCAGCAGGAAGCGAATCAAGTTGATACTGATAATAGTTGCCTTTTAAAATAAAGCTAAGGTTATCGCTTTGCCTCAATGACACTTCTCCACCAGCCTGAAGAATACTTCCGTTATCGTAAATCAGATTAAAGGTATTCCTGTGGGGATTGGCGATATCTGGAGCAAAAAACATCAGGTTGTTGGCATCTTCCCATGAAACAGCCAGGTTAAACGCAACCAGGGGTGTAAAACGGCCCCGTAAGCCGCCATATGCAATGAAACGGTGAATGGTTGGATTAATATCCACATTATCTGCGATATACGGATTCTCCCTGGAAACGGAGAGAAGTGTATGATTTTCGTATCTCCCATCCAAACCAATATAGGGAACCAACAGGTTGGTAATATTTATTTCAAGCTTCATCCGCGGGAAAAACCAGAATTTCGCGGCATTCCGGTCCATCGCCACTTTCGGCCCGGCGAGAAGCTTGATATATTTCCATTCAAACCCCATCCAGGGATCGGCATACGCCACGGCATAATTCAAGGTATCCAAAGGATGATTACGATTTACATAATCGGCTCCGATCTCTCCACCGAAAGAAATTTTGTCATAGTCTTTTGAGATGGCAATATCAAGCTGACCGAAATGTTCAACTTCCGCATTGTCATCATACTCATTCAAAAAAATTGGCTCATCCTGGTTGGCTAAGGTCAAATCATAGCCCCCGTCGACCCGGTACTGCCAACCATTCCGGCTTTTTTGATCCGATGCCATGCTCAGCTTTGAACCGATCACAATGAAGCGTTGCAGTGGTACAGAATCGCGCTGGGTAGCCCTGTCTATCCAGGGAAGCAGGGGTATCCTTTTCAGCGGATCGGTTGGATCTGCGATGGTGTCAGTGGTGTATCCATACAAAAAATGATGATCCTCCCTGAAATAAAATTCAGAACTGAAGGTTGCATTCTTCATATAACTCTGGCTATACAATCGCACATCATTATTGGCATACCCAGCATAAATTTTCCGGTCGTCCGGCATCTTCACGCTTCCCTGCGAGGAAATGTGACTCAGATCAATTCCCAGACTGTTCTTGGGATTCCTGAGGGTATGAATACTAAGCTTCCCCATTGGAGTCCAGTAGTTGCCCAATCCAAGGCTCACCGTCGAATGCTTTAGATCCTCCTTACCGCCGGCGCTGAAACCTGATGCCTCCAGTTCCCGTATTCGCAGCTGCGGATTGATCCTTGCCGGTTGAATGAAATACTCAAAATGGGTGGGCACCTGAACGGAGTCATCCAGTTTGGGTATAAAGCGGGTTTTAAATGCATTGGCGATCGTCGGACTGTAAGGCCTTACCACGCTCACCTCTTTGGTCATGCCTTCCTGTGCATCCGCAGGCAGGCTCCGGCAAATAAATGCTACGGAAAGGGCCGCAAGTGCGAAAACTTTTATACGCTTTCTTATGATTATCATGACTCTCTATTTTTCCTGATTTTGTGTATCGATCCACTTTAGCTTTTCATCTACCGTTGCCAGAATTCCGTCATCCGTCCGGCTGTAATTCTCCTTGAGGATTTGCAGGGTCGCCTTGGCCTGGAAGAGGTCCTGGCGCTTCAGATAAATGTCGGACCAGAGGATGTAGGCCTTCGCCAGCCAGAACTGGTGGGTGGTGTTCAGGTCGAGGAACTCCAGAATCTCCTTCTCCGATGCTTCGGAATTGCCCTTCCTGAAAAGGATCTCGGCCACCAGGTATTTTGATTCGGCCCCCTCCTTATTTTTGACATCCCTCGCAACAACCCGCAGAACCTCCATCGCCTTGTCGGAATCACCCTTTTCTAGGTACGCTTTACCCAAAATAAAGGAAGCCTCGCGGGTGATTTCTTCGGGGACCTTATCGCTGCCTATGACTCCCCGGGCTGACTGGATAACCGACTCATAGTCCTTCTGCCGGAAGGAGCAGCGCATGATACCGATTTTGGCATCAAGGAGGTTTGACTGCTCCTCAGCCTGCTGCTCAAGCTGCTTGTAAAGAATCAAAGCCCGGTCAAAATTCGATTGCTGGTAGCAGATCTCAGCAGAACGGGCTAATGCTGTCTCGGTAAATTGGTTTTTTCCTCTTGCCAGAATGAAGGAATATGAGGTAAGCGCCTGGTCAAGCTCGTTGGCACGGTAGTGACAGTCGCCCTTGTAATTATGAGCATTCAGCAGGAAGCGGCCTTGCGGAAACCTCGTGATGTACTGTCCGAAATTAGTCTTTGCCCTGGTGTAGTCACCCTGCAGATAAATATTTTCTGCCGACATATAGATCAGGCTGTCCTGCTCAGATACCGAGATATCGCTCGTTCGTCCGGTTGACTGAACATAGGTGAAGTACTCATCCACCCTGTTGGTTTCCACATAGATATTCTTGATTCCATTCAGGGCATCCGACGATTCCTGCGTGTCCGGCCAGGTGGATACCACTTTCTTATACATCGTCATGGCCTCTTCGTCCTGATCCGCATTGTAATAAATAAGCCCGAGCTGGATGTACGCCTTCCGCACATAAGAGCTGTTCGGATAATTGGCTATGACCGCCTTGAATGCCGGGATAGCATCCTGTGGCTGATTAAGATCGATATATGACCTTCCGATTTCATACGCCGCATCATCAAGGAACTGCGATTTCGGGTATTCAATCGGAAGCCGTTTGAGCAGCTCAATCTTTTGTGAAGGGCGTTGCACGAGCCCGTAGGAGAATCCCTTCTGAAACATGGCATAACCGGCTTCCTCCGTTTTCAGGGCCATGGCCTTATCGTAGCTTTCGATAGCCTGCCAGTAGAGCCTGCTCATAAAAAGGCAGTCACCGACCCGGTTATAGGCTTCAGCCAAAAGTTTTGTCTGCTTGGGGGAACGGGCAATGAACCTCCTGAACCAGTTCTGGGATTCATCATATTTCTCAAGGTTGAAGAAACAATATCCCAAACCATAAAATGCCAGGCTGTATTCCGGAGTCCCGGCAGATTCTGAAACCGACATGAACCGGTCGTAGGTGTCAGCCGCCTTCTCATACCCCTTCATGTTGTACCAGGCCTCAGCCTGCCAATAATAACAGAGGCCCCTGATAATGTCATCATAATTACCATATTCCAGCGATTTATCGAACATATCGATCGCTTCGCGGTACTTCAGGTTGTTAAAAAGCTCCAGCCCTCTGTAATAGGCAATCCTCTGGTAGGCTTTTCTCACTTCCGGGGTTTTGGATTTTATCTTGTCCAGGGTGACCAAAGCTTCCTGATAATTCCGTGTGTTCATGAAAACCTTTACCAGATAGTCATATACCTCATCCTGATATTTTGAATCGGGAAAAACCCGCAGGAATTCTTCAAATGCCCTCAGTGTTTCCCCCGATATGGAGAGGTCAAAATTCAGCTTGGCATAATTCAGCAGCGACTCCTCCTGAAGTGACTTATCGAAACTAAGATTTGCAGCCTTGCGAAATGCGGAACGGGCTTTCAGTTTATCCTTGAGGTCTACCAGAATTCCACCTAAAAGATGGTTGGAGAACTGGGTAAGCTGATCATTTGCATCGGTAACCTGCTCCAGTTCCTTGACTGCCTCCGGAAGCTGCCGGTTCATATAGTATGTATAACCCAGTGCGTAGTGCTCATCCCTCGACATCGACTTTGTTCCTTTCCGGTATTGCTCGAGGTATGGAATCGCCTCCGGAAAACGGTTAAGCCGGAAATAGGAATCCCCCAGTATTCGGGCCATTTCCGTTTGCTGGTCGGGCCGGGCATTACGGATCAGCTGCGCACCGATTTTGGCAACTTCCTCAAAATTACCCTGATAATAATAGATCTGCGCAATGCAATACCGTACGGAGCTTCCAAATTCCCTGCTCTCCTGAAGTCCCAGGAATCCTTTCAGCGCCTTGTCATAATTCCCCGACTGATACAGAGTGTAGTAATAGTAATACCCGGCAGCTTCCGCATAGGGAGTGTCTGAATTCAGAATCTGTTCAAACAGGGGCTGGGCCTTTTTGTACTCCTTCTCATCAAAAAAACAGTATCCGAGATAAAATTTATATTCTGTCAGCAGGTCCTTTTGCAATTTTGACTGATTAACCTGCTGGAACCAGCGCTGAGCCCGTTTAATTTTTTTATCCTGGAACAAGGTTTTCCCAACTTCAAAACACGCAAGACTTGCTTTAGAGCTTTCCGGATAATTCTGTAAAAAATTGTTTACTAAAATCTCGCCGTTATTATGCTCCAGGCGGATAGCACACATTGCCTGGTAAAACGCGGCGTCTGACCGGGAGGTCGCCTCCTGGCCTTCGGTCCGCCGGAGGTATTCGGTAAACCGAACCTGAGCGGCGCCATACTGTGATTTGTGATAGAGTTCCAGTCCTTCCTTAAGGTTCGCATCGGGATCCCTGTAAACCGCCGACTGTTGCGCAAAGCCGGATAAGAAAGCCAGAAACACGGTAAGAAACAGAGTTAAACCTAATCGTTTGCTATTCATGGCTTGAGTTCTTTCGTACAACCTGTATAACTGATAATACGCGGTTTTATTTTTACTTTAGCAAAGATAACGGAGGCCTTCGGGCTCTTGGGTCACCCTTTCTACATATAAATTAACAACATACGGTTAATAAGATCATTTAACATGGAACCGGTCATAGATCTGCGGCACGCATCGGTTTATCAGCAGATGAACCTTGTCCTTGACAATGTAACACTTACCATACATCCCGGTGAGTTCGCCTACCTCATCGGAAAGGTCGGAACCGGAAAAACCAGCCTCCTGAAGACGCTTTATGCGGAGCTTCCCCTTCGTGACGGGGAAGGTTGGATTGCAGGATTCGATCTGAAAAAAATGAAGTCGCGCGATGTACCCAGGCTCAGACGCAAAATCGGCATGGTCTTTCAGGATTTTCAGCTCCTTGAGGACCGGAGCGTTTTTCAGAACCTGGCATTCGTTCTGGGAGCTACCGGCTGGAAAGAAAAGCACATAATAAAAAAACGTGTTTCTGAAGTTCTGGATCGGGTTGATCTGCATTATAAGGATGACAAGCTTCCGCATCAGTTGTCAGGGGGAGAACAGCAGCGCGTCGTAATTGCACGTGCGCTCCTGAATGATCCGGAAATCATTCTGGCCGATGAGCCCACCGGGAATCTCGACCCCGACACGAGCGAGGAGCTGATGCGGTTGCTTATCAGCATCTCCCGCAGCGGCAGGGCCATCCTGATGGCTACCCATGATTATAATATGATCAGGAAATTTCCATCACGTACCGTGCGATGCGAAAGCGGCCGCCTGGATCCGGTTGAGCCATCGCAAAACTATTTTGATTTCGAAAAGCTGATGCGCACTTAAAAATGACCGATGACCGAAGACCGATGACTGACGTCTGCGGTGTGCCGTCCGCGGTCGATTACACGGATTGAGTGTACACAGAGAGCAGAAGGGGTTCCTGGGTTTCCCACGTGTATGCAGGATAAGCATTCAATGCGTTGTGTTTCCAGGTTTTCATTTGTTCCTCGTTTTTCATCATATCCTTTATCGTGGCTGCGAGGAACCCGGGGTCGAAGCGGTCAATGATCCGGCCAAAACCAACACTCTCCACTACCCTGCGAATTTCGGGAAGGTCGGAAGCCAGCACCGGTAAACCGGCCTGCATGTAATCAAAAAGCTTGTTTGGCAAGGCATACCGGTAATTTAGTCCGATGTCCTGTTCAATGCTGATGCCGATCGAAGCCTGCCTAGTGTACCAGGACAGATTTTCAAAAGGTACCATTCCCGGGAAATATACATGGTCGTTCAACCTGAGTTTCTTCGTCAGGAGTTCGAGTTGCTTCCGTATATCCCCTGCCCCTGCAATTATCAGCCGCATTTCCGGGAGGAATTCCATCGCCTGTATTATTTGCTCCAGACCCCTGCCCACATTGACCGCACCCTGGTATAAAATTATCGGATACCCGGTAAAGCCTTCGGGCAGGAGGCCCGGAATTGGCTCGGGCCTGACAGCCGGAGGGAGGTTCTGTACGACTTTCACATCTACCCCATACTTTTCAGTGTAAATGGAGGCGATTGACTGATTAACCGTATAAACAGCGGTCAGCCTGGGAAAGATTACTGACTCCAGTCTTTCCCAAATCCTTCTCACACCCGGACGGTTCACGAGTTCAGGAACCTCGGTGAAATATTCGTGAGAATCATAGACTATCCCCTTTCTGCGCAGCCGGCCTGCCAGATAAACCGCCGCCAGGGTGTCCAGATCGTTGGAAACAATAGTATCAACCTTGACAAACAATAGAAACCAGAATAATCTGAGATTATAATTCAGATAAAAGAGAGGCCCCTTGCGAAATATCAGGGTAAACCTGACACATTCATAGGGTCGGTTCAAAGGCCTCGAGCCAGGCAGGTTACGACCAACCAAAACCGGTATCCTGCCGGCATTCAGAAGGGACATGGCAACCTTATGCACCCGCTGATCGCCGGTAAGATCGTTCGTGACAGCCAGAACCACTCTTTTCCCCATATATCAGGCTTAATGCTAATGCCGAAAGTAACTAAAAAACGAAAAAGTCTGGTTTTAGTATGAGGAGCTTATATTTGTGTTATGATTCAATTGCTAAAAAATTATCCGCTGGTCACCCGGAACACGTTCAAAATGGTGGCTGATGCGTCAGGATTTATTGAGACCGGTAACCAGGCGGAACTGATTGAATGGATTATGGATCATCCGGCTAAAACCGATAAGGTCCTGATTCTCGGAGGCGGCAGCAATATTCTCCTCACGGGGGATTTCGACGGACTGGTAATTCATCCGACAAACACCGGCATTGACGTGGTATATGAAGACCATTATTCAGTCGGGGTTCGTGCAGGAGCCGGTGCAGAGTGGGATCCGTTTGTTGAATGGTGTGTTAACCAGGGCTATTCGGGACTCGAAAACCTAAGCCTGATTCCGGGCACTGTGGGTGCCTCCCCCATTCAAAACATCGGGGCCTATGGGGTAGAAGCTGGCAATCTTGTTGATTATGTGGAAGTTATTAACATTGAAACCGGCCGGATTTTCAACCTGGATTCTGCAGAGTGTCATTTTGGCTATCGCGACAGCATTTTCAAGCAGTCTTCCTCTGAGAGATGGCTTGTTTGGAGCGTGACTTTCCGGTTGGATAAAGAGCCGATGGTCGACCTTAGTTACGAGCCATTGAGGCGATTATTCAAGGATAAGCCGAAACCATCGATCAGGGATGTCAGGCAGGCAGTTATCGATATCAGGCGTGCGAAACTGCCTGATCCGGCCGAAATCGGGAATGCCGGGAGTTTTTTCAAGAATCCGGTGGTCACACCCTGCCATGGGAGTGTGATGAAAATGGATTATCCCGATATCCCGCTCTATCCCCATGAGATCGGTTCTGTAAAACTATCTGCCGGATGGCTCATAGAACAGTGCGGCTGGAAAGGATTCCGGGATGGCCCGGTGGGCGTCTACCCCGGGCAGGCCCTGGTTCTGGTTAACTATGGCGGAGCTAAGGCTCAGGAAATAATCGAATTATCAGAAAAAATAAAAGCGTCGGTCAAACAACGCTTCAACATCCCTCTCGAACCCGAAATCCGCATCTTATAATCTTTTATCTTTCTTTCGCCCCCGGGTCGAGCCCGGGGCAGGCTTTTCGCCTTTATTCTTTCGTCTTGTTCAGCATCCTCTGATATCTCCTCGCATTTGCCAGATGGTCGCTATAGGTCTTTGCAAAGCTGTGATACCCGCTGAAATCCTCCTTTGCGCAGAAATAAATATAGTCGTGCTTTTCATAATTAAGGCAGGCATCAATGGCCTGAACCGACGGAATCCGGATGGGTCCCGGTGGTATTCCTGCATATTTATAGGTATTGTAAGGTGATTCTATGAGCAGGTGCCTGTGCAAAACCCTCCGGATGGTAAAGTCCTGCCAGGCATAAATCACCGTTGGATCCGCCTGAAGCCGGATTCCCTTCTTCAGCCGGTTCATGTAAGCACCCGCGACTCTGGGCATTTCATCGGCTTTAAAGGTTTCTTCCTGAACAATTGAAGCAAGGGCAATGACTTCAAAGCGATCCAGTCCGATCTCTTTCAGCCTGCTCAGCCGGGTTTCATTCCAGAAGGAATCATACTCCCGTTTCATCCGGTTAAGAAATTGAGAAACATCTGTATTCCAGAAAAACCTGTAGGTATTCGGGATAAACATGGCCGCCCAGTTTTTCGGGGTAAAGCCATAGGAAGCCATAACGGCTGTGTCACGGAAAGCTGCTATCAATGAGGCAGAATCAGCTTCAATCTGTTTGGACAATACTCCTGCCAGGCGGTCGAAATGACGTGTTGTATTAAAGACCAGATCGAGTTCGGACTGTCGGCCCGAACGCAGCAGATTGACAATATCGGAATTGGACATTCCTTTTGTTAGCAGGTAGCGGCCGGGCTTGACCCGTTCAGGATATCCCTTTCGTTTGGCCACCCAGTCGAACCCCTTCTCATGCCTGAGCCAACCGGATTTTTTAAAATCAATATAGACTTGCGGATACCCGGATCCGGTTTTAACAAAGAAGTAGACAGAATCCTGCGTCACATTAACCAGATTCGGGGACACTATCCTGGAGTAAAGGATACCACCACAGGTAATGGCCAGAAGAATGACAACCGCTCCGCCAATCATGCCACCCCGGATTATCAATTTCTTTTTCGCCATACCGGATCAGGAGAGCCTTGACAAAGCATGCGCCATCCGGTCAATTCCCTGATTGAGAATATCGACCGAGGTGGAATAGGAGATCCGGATGCACTCCGGTGCACCGAAAGCGGCGCCGGATACCAGGGCTACGTTTGCCTCATTCAGCAAATACATGACAAGGTCATTGGATGAGGTGATGGTTGTTTTTCCATCAGATTTTCCGATAAAAAAGGTAACATCCGGGAGGACATAAAAGGCGCCGGGAGGATTGTTGGTCTTGACGCCGGGGATTGCGGAAAGCCGTTTCACGACAAGATCCCTGCGGTTCTTAAACTCGGTCACCATCTTGTTGATTTCAGCGGGATCGCCATTGAGCGCGGCAACAGAGGCCTTTTGAGCCACTGAACAGGAGCCGGATGTATATTGTCCCTGCAACTTGGTACAGGCCTTTACAATCCACATGGGCCCGGCCATATATCCGATCCGCCAGCCGGTCATCGCGTACCCTTTGGATACACCGTTGATAATGACCACACGATCCCTGACCGATTCAAACTGGGCTATGGATTCATGGGTTCCTTCATAGTTTATGTATTCATAAATCTCATCCGATAAGATCAGAATCTGGGGATGCCGGGCAAAAACATCCGCCAGGGCTTTCAATTCCTCTTTTGAATAGATCTCTCCGGTGGGATTGGAGGGCGAACTGAACAGGAAGGCCCTGGTTTTATGGGTAATTGCAGATTCCAGTTGCGCGGGGCTGATCTTGAAATTCTGATTCAGCCCGGCAGATACAACTACCGGGATTCCACCGGCAAGTTTTATGATCTCCGGATAGGAGACCCAGTAAGGTGCCGGAATGATCACTTCATCGCCGGGATCAACCGCACAAAGGATAACGTTTGCGATAGATTGCTTTGCACCCGAGGAAACAACAATCTGATCCGGGGAATAGTCAAGGTTATTATCCCTCTTAAGCTTACCGGATATTGCCGTCCGAAGATCCGAATAGCCTGAAACCGGTGGATAATGTGAAAAATTCTCCTGAATGGCGCGGATTCCGGCCTCTTTGATCGCATCCGGGGTATTGAAATCAGGTTCACCCAGGCTGAGGTCTATTATATCAATCCCCCGACTCTTTAATTCCCGGCTTTTGGCGGCCATGGCCAACGTTTCCGAAACTGCCAGCGCCTGGATGCGCATCGATATTTTATCTGCATTCATGGTTTGTTGATCTCAAAAAATAAAGGGATAAAGGTACATTTTTTAGTTTTATGGCCGAAAAGCGGTAAACTTGTGTTTAACTCATTTTACAGGTTATGCAAAACTTTCCGGAAATACTCAAATATACCCTACCCGCACTGATTGTGATGGTTACAGCCTGGGTAATGATACATTACTATTTCAATAGTTTCAAACGGGAGCAAAACCGGGAATTTCTATTGCAGGACAGAAAGAAAATATTGCCGCTTCGCTTGCAGGCTTACGAGCGTCTGACCCTTTTTCTCGAGCGGATCACGGTGGACTCGCTGGTTGTGAGGGAACAGGAATCCGGTCTGACCAGCCGGGAATTTCACCAGAGGCTTCTGATTATGGTTAGGGCAGAGTTCGAGCACAATCTTTCCCAGCAGATTTATATTTCCACGGAAGCCTGGGAGGTGGTTAGAAATGCTAAAGAGGCAACCCTGAACATCATCAACTCGGCTGCCATGCAGGTTAATCCCGATGGTGAAGCCCTGGAGCTGAGCAAAAAAATTCTCGAAATCCAGGCGGAGTCAGAGAATTCCCCGTCGCAGGTTGCGCTGGGGTTTTTAAAGAAAGAGACACAGAAGATGTTTGGGGCATAAGCCCCTATTCAATATCAACAATAAACCCCATACTCATCATCAGCCCCTTGTTCTTAAGAGGCTTTGAGTTACCAATGACCAATGGGTCGATGTTAAGGTCCTTGAGGCCAAGTTGGTATTTGATGTCCAGAACTACACTCAGGCCCTGCCGGATAGGGGTTTCGATGCCGCCACCGGCAACGAGGCCAAAATCATGCCTGCCAAGTCCGTCTGCCAAGGATACTCTCTTTTCCATTTGCCCTAGCCTCATCCCAGTAAAATTGGAATGCAGGAGGTATCCGTAATAACCACCTGCCTGGAGGTAGAACTTATTGGACCGGCCAAGGTTTAGCCTAAAATAGAGGGGTATGGTTATATAGTCCATGTTGGTTTTAACCAGGTATGTGGAATCGTCAACCACATTTCCCTGAGCATCCCAGAACTGATTGGTGTACTTGTTTCCTTTACGCTGATAGCCAATCTCTGTCATGATCTGAAAAGCATCCGTAATCCGAAGGCTGCCGACCAACCCGGTTGCCAGGGTAATCCTCTGACTGGCTATATCCTCGTCATAGAATCCGGGAAAACCCATACCCAGGCGAGCTCCGTAGGACAGAACCTGGCCATTGGCCATCCCGCCCATTCCGATCAGAAAGATAACAATTAGTGATATTCTGGTTTTCATGCTGATGGTTTAATGGCCTAAAGGTAATCAACCCACCGATTATTTTCCCAACAGGGAGATACTTCGCTTGACAAATGCGTCAAGCGCTTCCCCCGAAAGCCGGTTGGTTGCAAGTAAAGCCAGGTCAATCAATTGTTTTACCACCTTTGCATCCTTTCCAAACCCGGAAAGAACTTCGTCGCGCTGCTTTTCGATTTCCTCAACCTTTTTCTCCAACTCCTCCCGCTTGTCCTTCTCCTCCTGCATCAACTCATCTTCCTTCTTTCCCTTTAGTAGCTTGTCGAGGCTTTCCTTATCCTCCCTGACTGCTTTGAGATTCTCTTCAATTTTTCCAACCTCATCACCGCATGCACCCTTCATCTGTTCAGCAACATCAATGACCACCGGGTGGTTGGTGTTTACAACCATGTTGAAGTTATCGGGAAGGTCGCGATAAAAGTTCATGCCACCCGATAACTTTGACATCTCCTTCATCCTCCTGCCCCATTCGGATTGAGTAATGATAACCGGAGCAGCAGTTTCTGAAAGAGATTCAAACGTGATAAAATAGCCTTCCCCCGGAGTCTGGCTTTTAAAAACAGGCTTCAGCCAATCCTGGGTATTCTGGTCGAGTTTTGAATCACGCTTTTCGTCTTTTTCAATCAATTTCTCAACCACTTCGGAGTCAACCCTGACAAAATGTGTTTTCTCGAGTTTTTCCTCAAGGTGATTCAAAAAGTGCGTATCAAACTGGCCGTCCATAATCAGGACATCATATCCCTTATCCTTGGCTGCCTGGATAAAGCTATATTGCTCATTCTTATCATTGGCATAGAGGTATACAAGCATTCCGTTCTTGTCGGTCTGGTTCCCCTTTATTATCTCCTTGTATTCATCGTAGGTAAAATACTTGTCATCGGTGTTCTTCAGCAGGGCAAACTCCCTGGCTTTATCCCAGAATTTCTCCTCCGTGAGCATTCCGTAATTGATGAATAGCTTCAGATCGTCCCACTTCTGTTCAAACTGTTCCCTGTTGGATGTGAAAATATCTTTCAGACGGTCGGCGACCTTTTTTGTAATATGTGCTGATATTTTCTTCACATTCTGATCCGATTGCAGATAGGAACGGCTGACATTCAACGGAATATCAGGACTGTCCAATACACCATGCAATAATGTCAGAAAGTCAGGCACAATACCTTCAACAGAGTCTGTCACATAAACCTGGTTACTGAAAAGCTGAATCTTGTTTTTCTGAACCTCGAAATTGTTCCTGATTTTCGGAAAATACAATATTCCGGTCAGGTTAAAGGGATAATCAACATTCAGGTGGATGTGGAACAGGGGCTCTTCAGCCATTGGATAAAGTTCCTTGTAGAACGCTGCATAATCCTCATCCTTAAGATCTGCAGGCTTTTTTGTCCAGGCAGGTTCAGTGTTATTAATGATCTTGTCCTTGTCAGTCTCGACATACTTTCCGTCTTTCCATTCCTTTTCCTTTCCGAAAGCAATCGGTACCGGCAGAAAGCGGGAATACTTATTCAGCAACCCATGTATACGATCTTCCTCAAGAAATTCGGCTGAATCCTTATCAATGTGCAGGATGATATCGGTTCCGCGCTCTTCACGGTCAAACTCTTCCAACACATATTGCGGATCGCCTTTGCAGGTCCATCGTGCGGCCTTGCCGCGCTTATGGGATTTGGTTATGATCTCAACCTTATCGGAAACCATGAATGAGGAATAAAAACCGAGACCAAAATGTCCGATAATGGCATTGGCATCTTTTTTATACTTCTTCATGAATTCTTCGGCACCGGAGAAAGCTATCTGATTAATAAACTTTTCAATTTCCTTGGCAGTCATGCCTAAACCCCTGTCAGAAACTGTCAGGGTCTTTTTCTTCTTGTCTATCGATATTCGGATAGTCAGATCGCCAAGTTCACCGGCAAACTCGCCCACAGAAGCAAGCGTTTTTAATTTCTGGGTTGCATCTACAGCATTGGATATCAGCTCCCGAAGGAATATTTCATGATCTGAGTAGAGAAACTTCTTGATGATCGGAAAAATATTTTCCGAAGTGACATTAATGGTGCCCTGTTGTTTTGATGTTTCCATGAGACAATAGAATTGATTACTGGCTCGGCTTTTCAAAGGCCGTGCCAGTGTTAAAATGTCAGGTTCAGGATTTGCTTAGCCCTGGGTTACTGATCCGCTGGTATAGTCGAGTGTTGATCCAAACAGGCTATGCGGAATACTGAAAATTACCAGAGTCATAAGAGCTGCGAGGATGATCAGCCAAGGCCTTCCTTTTCCCTTGACTCCAAATAGGGCTGCGATCCAGAAGATGAATGCAAACAGCGTTTTGTTATCGGTAAGATCCCAGCCGAACGGAATACCGGTCCACCAATCACCAAATGCATACCACTGAACCCAGGGACCGAATATGAAGCCGCCGATAAACAGGAGGACAAAGGTCCATATGGTAAACCGCCTGAAACGGTCAATCTTGAATATTGCATACAATCCGGCAACGGAGGAAAACAGCATAACCAGAAACATCAGCAGGATGTGGGGAATCAGCACGCCTGCCGGGACATCACCCTTAAACCTGATGACCACATGATTATCACGTGCAACCGAGGTTGTCCTTCCATCTTTGTATAGTTCGATATAATACTCAAGCTTGCCGGCTGGTGGTTGTTGAGGAAGATACGCGGCAAGTGCAGTTTCATCCTTCTTGCGTAAAACCTTTGTCATGAAAAAACCATGATACCGGATATCCTTCAGGGCAAACTGAACCGGAATAAATTCCTCGGCAACACCCAGACGTTTATAGAACAGGGTTGCGTGCACCGTTGTATCCGTAATAGGCATCTTGATCCTGGCATCCCGTTCCCCGCTGGTCCGTATAAGTTCAAGCTGGTAGGTGCTATCTCCGAGAGTAACAGTTTCTGCACGGGGATATGTCGGACCTGATTTTCTCTGATATATTGCGGCTGACATCGTAATCAATATCGCTGCAATCCATAGAAAAGTCTTTTTCATTTTCTTGCTAATAAAGTTGAACCAAAACTACAATTTTCTTTTAAGTGGTGCCAAAAATACAATTTTTCATCTGTGAACAAGTCATCCAACCTGTTGATAAAAAATACACACTCACTTAGCAAAAGGCGTTTGTCTATTTAAAAAAAGATCTATATATTTGTTATGTGATTTTTCTAACAGTGTTATGAAAGTAACATTGTTAAACAAAATCCCGGCAAAGGGGACAAATTGTAGGGAACTTTGGAAAAGTTGCAAATTCCACAAAGATCCGCTTTGGATCAATTCATAGGTTAGGTTTTAGGTTAGTGAAAATCCGGACTCCCAATCCGGATTTTTCCTATTTTTGAGCCTCCAAAATGATGCTGTCATGAGAATTTCATATAACTGGTTACGCTCATACCTGAATCTGGACATCACTCCGGAAAAGATCGCAGAAACCCTGACCGGATTGGGTCTTGAAGTGGAAGGACACGGCCCCTTCGAAACGATTAAAGGAGGACTGCATGGCCTTGTAGTGGGTGAAGTTGTCACCTGCGCCCGGCACCCGCAGGCAGACAAACTAAGCTTAACAACGGTTAATATCGGGACGGGCGATCTGTTGCCGATTGTTTGTGGTGCACCGAATGTGGCAGCCGGACAAAAGGTTGTGGTGGCCACGGTTGGCACTACCCTATATGGATTTCCTGAGCCTTTGACCCTAAAAGCTGCAAAAATCCGTGGGGAGGTATCACAAGGAATGCTTTGTGCCGAAGATGAAATCGGGATAGGGAAGGACCATTCCGGTATTCTCGTTCTGGATCCTGGGATTCCCGTCGGAACGCTCATGAGGGATCTTTACATGGTTGAATCAGACCATGTTTTTGAAATAGGATTGACTCCTAACCGGATTGACAGTGCTTCCCATTTTGGCGTTGCCCGTGAACTTAAAGCAGCTTTGGACCGGGAAATGAGCATGAAGCTGATAAAACCGGAGGCGATACTTCCGGAACAGAGTGCCACGCTGGAGATTCGTGTTTCAATCGGGACACCGGAGGCCTGCCTGCGCTACTCTGGCCTGACCATAACCGGCATTACAGTCGCTGATTCGCCTCAGTGGTTAAAGAACCGGCTGATGGCCATTGGCATGTCCCCGATTAATAATGTTGTGGATATTACCAACTTCGTTCTGCATGAAACCGGGCAACCTTTGCATGCATTTGATGCACAGTATATTAAAGGCAACAAAATAGTGGTTGGAACCCGGAATGAAGGTACTGGATTTGTCACTCTCGATGGGATAGAAAGAAAACTCAGCTCTGAGGACCTGATGATATGCAATGAGGAGGAAGGCATGTGCATCGGCGGGGTATTCGGCGGACTTCATTCTGGAATTACAGGGAGTACCACCAGCCTTTTCCTGGAGTCGGCCTGTTTTAATCCCGTATCGATCCGAAGAACCAGTAAACGGCACCAGATCTTTACGGATTCATCTTTCCGGTTTGAGCGTGGCACAGACCCAAACGGAACAATTTATGCACTGAAGCGTGCTGCTGCCCTGATCTGCGAAATCGCGGGAGGTCGGATCGCATCAGGGGTGATTGATATCTATCCGGAATCCGTTGCCCCCTACCCCGTTGAACTGAAATGGAAGAACCTCAACCGCCTGATCGGCCTCGAAATTGACCGGGATGAGGTAAGACACATTCTCAAATCCCTGGATATTGAAATCATTAAGGAAACCGAACCGGCCATTTTTCTTGCAGTCGCCACCTACCGCGTCGACGTAAGGCGGGAAGCCGATGTAATAGAGGAAATCCTTAGAATCTATGGATATAATAATATAGGAATCGGAGACCAGGTCACTTCCACCCTGGCCTATGCGTTGCACCCTGATCCGGATCAGCTTGAAAACTTGATTTCAGAGCAGCTTGTTGCTCAGGGATTTATAGAAATAATGGCCAATTCCCTAACCCAGTCAGCCTATTATAAAAACCTGCAGGCCTACAACCCCTTGTCTGAAGTAAAGCTACTGAATCCACTCAGTTCCGATCTGGCGTCCTTGAGGAGAACCCTGCTGTTCGGCGGACTTGAATCCATCTCGGCAAATATCAGTTTCCGAAATCAGGATCTGACCCTTTTTGAATTCGGCCAAATTTATGAACTGAAAGCCGGTGGAAACCGGCTGATCGCAGACGGCTACCATGAGACACGTAAACTGGGTATCTGGATCACAGGCAAAAAGAGCCCGGAAAATTGGTCGGTCAAATCCGAAGCGACCACATTCTATCAGTTAAAATCCATTTTCAACCTGATAGTCAAACGACTGGGAGCCGACCAGCATGAACTAACCTACCAGGAACTTGCGGATGATCGCTTCCTTACCGGGCTGACCTGTTTGGCCGGTGAAAAACAAATTCTGGTTGCCGGACAGGTACATCCATCCATCGCGGAAAAATTTGAAATCAGCCAGCCGGTGTTTTACGCTGAGATCAACTGGGACGAACTCCTCCGGAAGACCCGCATGAACGTAAGGTTTCAGGAACTTCCGAAGTATCCGTCGGTTCGCAGGGACCTTGCCCTGGTGGTTGACCAATCCGTTAAATATGAGGAGATCCGGTCGCTCGCCTTTATGGTCGAACGCAAACTTCTCAGAGAGGTTAATCTCTTTGACCTGTATGTTCACGAGAAACTGGGGCCAGGAAAGAAATCCCTGGCGGTAAGTTTCATTCTTCTGGATGAAAGTAAAACCCTCACCGACAAGCAGATTGACCACGTTATGTCTGGTTTGATCAGCGCGTTTGAGAAGAAGTTGGGGGCCGCACTGAGGTAAGTCGGCCCAGTAATTAGTAATTGGCTCCCTGCGGTCGCTAATTGACTCCGCTACGCTTCGTTAATTGGCGCTTCGCGCTAATTAGCCCGGAGGGCCAATTAGTGAGGCGTCAGCCGAACCAATTAGTGAGCGCAGCGAACCAATTAGCGACCGCAGGGAGCCATTTAGCGACCGCAGGGAGCCAATTAGCGCGAAGCGCCAATTACAGTTTCAACTGCCGAAGAAACCCCGCTGTCATCATTCCCGTTTACCACCGGCCATCTCGCTTTTAGCTCCTCCGGCGCATTGTCTACCAGGAAGGCATGCCCGACGAAATCCAGCATATCTGTATCATTGTAATCGTTGCCGATGGCCATCACTTCGGAGGGTTCTATGTGGTGATTCCTGCAAATGAATTCGATTCCCCGTGCCTTTGACACATCCGGATGATAGATTTCCATCCAGATTGACTCGTGATCCAATGGAGAGGTGGCCCGGATCACCTTCACCAACGGAAACATTGCCTTGAGCTCCTCAAAGCGGACCGGATCCGGCGGCAAAATGATCAGGAACTGGCAGGAATCGCCAAAGTTGGGCGGATCAAAAGAGATCGGCTTTTCAAATCCACGGTAAAACTCCATTCTTCTGATAAAGTCGGGATGAAGCTCACCATTTTCATAGTATACAAAGTGGTGGTTCAGCGGCACCGGTCCGAGGACCTTGAAGGAGACTCCGAGCGAGCGCAGTTTCAATGCAATTTCACGTACCTGGGAACCAGGAAGGTTATAGGAAAACAGAATTTCCTTGGTTGCGAAATCCATGACCCCGGCTCCGGAACTGAAAACCAGGTAATCAACAGGAAAATCGGGAGGCATGACCCGGCTGAATGAGTACGGTGACCGGCCGGTGGCAATCACCCTGATTATTTTTCGCTCTCCCAATTCTTCAAGTGTCCGGAAATCCTTAACACTCACTTTCTGATCCCTGCTCAGCAAGGTCCCATCCAGATCGGTAACCACCATTTTTATCATAGTGCCAAAAGTACGAATTAGGAGGGAATCACTACTTTCGCAGCAAGAATAGTCTATGGCACGCATCCGGAATTATCTCTCACTGGTCGTCTTTGCACATACGGTCTTCGCGATGCCGTTTGCCCTGACCGGTTTCTTTCTGGCCACCGAATACTCGGGATTCCCCTTCAAATGGACTACGCTGCTCCTGGTTCTACTGTGTATGATTTTCGCCCGCAATGCAGCCATGGGCTTCAACCGGTGGGCCGACCGTCACATAGATAGCCGGAACCCCAGGACCACTTCCCGTGAGATACCTTCCGGAATTATTTCCGGCAAGGCAGCACTGGTATTCTCCATTCTAAATGGAATCTTTTTTATCGTTACCACGGGCTTTCTGAATCCACTATGCCTTTACCTATCTCCTGTCGCACTGGCTGTGATTCTGGGCTACAGTTACGCAAAGCGGTTCACCGTGCTTTGTCATCTTATTCTGGGATTGGGTCTGTCGCTGGCGCCGATCGGAGCCTATATCGCCGTTGCCGGGCAATTCCACTGGCTTCCGCTGCTTTTCTCAGGAGTAGTTCTCACCTGGGTTGGAGGTTTTGATGTGATCTATGCCCTTCAGGACGAAGAGTTTGATAAATCAAACAGGCTCCACTCAATTCCTTCACGTGTCGGCATAAAAAGAGCCCTCACCTGGTCAGTCCTTTTCCACTTTATCACATTTTCACTTTTAACAATAATCGGGATAACTGCCAGATTCGGTTTCTTTTTTTGGATCGGCGCTGCACTCTTCATTCTGTTGCTGACCTACCAGCACCGGATCGTAAAACCCGATAACCTGAGCCGTGTGAACCGGGCGTTTGGCACAACCAATGGGATTGCAAGCGTGATCTTTGCCCTGTTTATGATGGCTGAACTGCTGATCCGCTAATAGAGAATATATTTAAATCCGATAGCCAGGATTTCCATGAACTGGACCCTCTTTCCTTCACCAATCTTAACCTTCTTGCCATCTTTGACCTCGTAGAGCGGAAGGATGATGTCATCATCGTAAATCAGGTTGGTACGGATTGTGGTGGTGATATATTTGTTAACCTTCAGATCCAGGGTCAGGAGCCAGTCAATATCAACTTTCTCAGGATGATAGAGGTAATTGGTAAACAGGATCAGGCGATTCGACATATTCACGTTCTTGAACAGGACTGTTTTATGCTCTACCAAAACCTGAGCTCCGAGCTCCGGGCGGATTCTTTGCCCTTCTTTCAAACCGAACTTAGTCTGATCGATCAATACCGTATCCAATACAGCCGTGAACTTGGCAGAAACCGGCGACATGTTGATCTTCAAGCCTGGATTTGGCCGGTATTCCATACCCACATTCAACTGCAGGGTTGCGGGTGCCATAAATTTGGAAACCGGGACCGAATCATTAGGATAGGAGTAGCCTTTGAAGCTCTGGGTAATGAAACTGCCTCCAATGGAATAGTTGAAATTTTTAAATGCCACATGTGACAAACCCGAACGGAGCTCGATCTTATCTTGATTCTTCCTCAGATCCAGGAGTTCAGCCTTCTGGACCCCGTAAACGAACCAAAAGAAATTATCCCACTTAATGTTTCCTTTTGCATAATTTGCCGAGGCCTTGACATCCGTGCTGAGAGCTATGCTGCTATTCCCCCCTTTCGACCAGTTGGAGAAGGAAGCCTGGTTAATCATAAAAAGAAACTCAGCTCTCTTGGTCCACAATTTTGGCGCCTGAGTCGGGACCGGCCGTCTAGCAACCCGATACTTTTGCGGCCCTACCCATTGGATCGGAATACCATCCGGAGTTCCCTGCTTTTTAAGCAAATGCTGGAGTTTCAGGTCATCGCCCACCCACATATAAACGGTATGCTTGTCGATACTCTTCATATAAACCTTAGCGGAATCATTATTGCTGTTCATGACGAAAAAGGCAGCTGAATCCGTTCGGTTATTCTTCATGGCAAATGGTACAGCCATATCCTTGGAATTAATGACACTGAACCAGGTGGAATCATTATTCAGGTGTTCCAGCAATCGGTCCATGCTGGATTTCAGGAGTCTTGGTTTGGGAGAAAATGCCGTATCATCGTAAACAAGTCCTACCACATCGCTCAGGGAAGCCTTTACGGAATCCTCATCAATACCGGGCAGAAATTCTTTCAGTGTCGTTTTAGACCGACGGTTAAAGTCGCGTGATTTATAATATTGATTTAAATGGTTGAGCGAGTCTTCAATCCTTTTATACCTGATCTCATTCAGAATGCCAAAGAGTGAATCACGGTTATACTCAAGGTTTTGAATAAGATGGGACATTGCCATCGAATCCCTGCGGGACAGGATAAGCAGGCTGTCTTTAATTCTCACCAACCGGAGAATGGAATCCCTCGACATTTTCAGGGTATCCCGCTCACCCAATTGAGATTGATTAACCTGAGCGGACGAATTCAATGAAAAAAAAGCAGGCAGCAACAGGAATAGAAAAACGGCTAGCTTTCTCATTATAAAAAAATAAATGTTTCTAAGTCGCAAAATTATAAATTTGCACTGGTAATGAACGCTCCAATCAACATATCTGTTGCCCCGAGTCAAGGGTTTCGCAATATTAAAGAACGGGACCGTTTCCTTCAAAGGTTTTAGGTCCGGGGTTTTAGGTCCGGGGCCGTTCCTAACAAACCTCATACCTTAAACCCAATACCCCTTTCATTCAACCCTTTCAACCATTTCAACCCTTTCAACCCTTTCAACCCTTTCAACCCTTTCAACCCTTTCAACCAATTCAACCAATTCAACCAATTCAACCAATTCAACCATTTCATCATGTCAACCACAAGCGCCATCCTACCTCCCTGCGAACCCTATAAAATCAAGATGATCGAGTCTCTTCACCGCAGCACGCGTGAAGAGCGTGATCGGTGGATCCGTGAGGCCCGGTATAATATCTTCAATCTGAGAAGTGACCAGGTTTTTATTGACCTCCTGACCGATTCCGGCACCGGTGCGATGAGCGACCGGCAATGGGGAGCAATAATGACCGGCGATGAGTCGTATGCCGGCTCAAGGTCATTTTTTGAGCTTAAAGAAACAATCAATGATCTCCTTGGTTATGAACATGTTCTGCCCACCCACCAGGGACGTGCGGCTGAAAATGTGCTTTTTTCCGTTCTCGTAAAAGAGGGACAGACGGTACCGGGCAACGCACATTTCGATACCACAAAAGGGCACATCGAGTTCAGAAAAGCAGAAGCTATCGATTGTACGGTGGCTGCAGCCTATGATACAACCGTTTCACACCCTTTCAAGGGAAATGTAGATCTCAACAAGCTTGAGGCTTATATGAGAGAGGCCTCCGAAAGCGTTTCCTTTATCCTGATCACGGCAACATGCAACACGGCAGGCGGTCAGCCGGTTTCCATGGAGAATATCCGCGAAGTGCGAAAGATTGCAGACCGGTATAACAAGTTGCTGGTAATAGATGCTGCCCGTTTTGCTGAGAACGCATGGTTTATCAGGAATAGGGAGAAGGAGTTCCGGAACCACACCATCAGGCAGATTGTCGGGGAGATGTTTTCCTATTTCGATGCTGCCACCATGTCATCCAAAAAAGATGGTATCGTCAATATCGGCGGATTCATCGCAATGAAAGACAAAGAACTATACCGCCAGGCATCTTTATTCAATATTATGTTTGAGGGTTTTCTCACCTATGGAGGCCAGGCCGGTCGGGATATGGCGGCTCTTGCCGTTGGATTGCGTGAAGCAACCGAATTGGAGTATCTGGATTCACGGATCGGCCAGGTTAATTACCTGGGCGAAAAGCTTAAAACTTATGGAGTACCCGTGCAGGAGCCATTCGGAGGTCATGCGGTTTTCATTGATGCGCTCAGGTTTCTGCCTCAGATTCCCCGCGAGGAGTACCCCGGGCAAACCCTTGTGGTTGAGATATATAAGGAGGCCGGAATCCGGTGCGCGGAAATCGGAACCCTGATGGCTGACCGTGATCCCCACACGCGGGAAAACCGTTACACAGCACTGGAACTGGTGAGACTTGCCATCCCCCGCAGAACCTATACATCAGACCATATGGACTATGTAGCCGCAGCATTGGGGAATGTTTTCCAAAGGGTATCGGAAATCCGCAAGGGTTACCGGCTTACCTGGGAAGCCCCGATCATGAGGCATTTTACCATGGAGCTTGAAGCAATATCGGAATAGGGAATCGGGTGTCGGGTGTCGGGTTTAAGGTTTAAGGTTTAAGGTTTAAGGTTTAAGGTTTA
>MEOR01000075.1:23037-27452 GCA_001769295.1 Bacteroidetes bacterium GWF2_49_14
CCGAGTAACCGCCGAAATAGTTCCCGGCCTGTTCTGCTATGGCTGTATATTCCAGGGTATGCTCGCCTTTTGGCAGTACCGGCATGTAAAACAGAACCGATTCTGGTTCACGGGCCTGATACCAGGAGAGACCCGCCTTATATTGATAGCCCGATAAAATCTGTACCGGGACGAACCCGGTTCCCAGGAAGTCCTTCACCTCTATATAACTTAGATCGCGATCGGATTGAATCCTTATCCTGATTCTCAGAAGCTCACCGGGTTGAATCGGCCTGTCTGCAGAAAGCGGTGCCCACTGTCCTTTGCTGTTCCTCACAGTAATATCCCGAATCAGTTTTAAGGGTCCTTCGGTTGCAGACAGGAGGTCCAGTTTCTGATTTTCAAGGGTAAACAGAGTTCCCCAGGCCGGACCTCCGCCGGAATGTGTTACCTCAAGGGTTTTTGCTTTTGGAATAATAGCGGG
Organism: Bacteroidetes bacterium GWF2_49_14; assembly: GCA_001769295.1. Taxonomy (GTDB): domain Bacteria; phylum Bacteroidota; class Bacteroidia; order Bacteroidales; family UBA12481; genus UBA12481. The sequence goes on from MEOR01000075.1 coordinate 23,501, forward strand.
CGTATGCCACGAATAACGGTAATACCCGGTAGGAGTCCTGCTGCCGGCATTGACACGGATCGGGCTGAATATTTCAGGTCCCCACCTGAATCCCACCGCTGCAGGAGCGGACAGCCAGTCTGTTCCATAAAAGAGCAGGGATTTAGCCGCCCAGGCGGCAACCATGCCGTTACCCCAGTCACGGCCCCGTTTCTGCTGGATCAGGTATAATCTCAGTTTATCCAGGTCAGCCCGACCCTCCTCCATGGCTGCGAAGAGTTCGATCATCTTGCTTTGCATCCAGATGTCCCATTGGAACCAGGATGAGGCATACCCTTTTCGCGGCCAGTAGGCTCCCATTTCGTCCGACTGCAGCATACGTTCACGCAGGGAACGATAAATCGGTACCGCAACTGCTGCCCGGCCCGACTGATATGCGGCAATAGCAAGCAGCGCCTGTAGTCCGGGTTCATGATGAATCCATTCCTGAGGGATCCGGTCCAGGTAATTCAGCCATGCGATTTCATCTTTCGGGGCAATTGTCCAGCCGCTGTAGAAGCTTCTGGCATACAGATAATGTATCAGCAGCGGGTTTAACTGCACCTTCTGGCGTCCGGTGGAATCCACACGCAGCTGATCCCGGTACTGCCGGCTCATCCATCCATCCATAGCCTCAATGGCTTTGGCTATCATGTTCTGCCCGCGTTGCGTTCCGGCAATGTCAAAAACCTGCCAGCTTTTCAGCTCTCCGAATCCGGCTATAATCTGTTGGGTAACAAACCAATCCGAGCCCATCCCCCTGAACCAGGGCCATGTGCCGTCGGGATTCTGCAAAGCAGCCATCTTCTCCAGCAGGTAGATCACCTCTTCAGTCCGCTGATTCTTGTCGATCCATTTCCGGATCTGGATAACCCGGTTGGTTTCATTTTCAGCTGTCCGGCTCCAGGGAGTTTCCGACCAGGAGCGGTTCTTGATATCGGAATTCCTGAAAAGCGGATGGCTCAGACTGTCAAGAATCTCCTCATTGGAGTGTTGAGTAAAGAAGTCTCTCATGGCCGGCAGGCGGTCACCGATGAAGCCCGTCATCCCGGCCAGATAAAACCTGCTGAACCAGTATTCCGAGCAATCCCTTTCCCGAATCGAAACCACGGGAAAGGAGAGAAGAACCTGCCATGCCGGGGAGGTGGTAATTTCCATCACGGCATTCCTGACTTCGCCAACTATTTTAATGGTGCGGGTGCCCGGTTTGTTAAGATAAAAAGGCTGTGAACGCCAGAGCTCAACAGCATCCGGATAGACATCGATTGTATCAGACAATCCGTCCATCTCCCTGCCATCGGTACTTTTAAGGATATACTTGATTTTCTTATCGCTGTCTACGGCAAGTTTCCAGCTAAGCCTGGTGGTGGATCCGGGAGGTAACAGGGAAGTCAAAGGATCCCAGCCAACTATTTTCCTGCCCTGCAAATCCTCCAGTGAAAAGTCAGTAACGGTACTGATGGCCTGATCACCATACCACCCCAGTCGTGCCACCAGGTCCAGTGTATCTCCCTTTCTCATGAAAACCGGGAAATTAGGCTTCAACATCAATTCGCGGGCTGACTGGAATAACCCTTCCGCATTTCCGGTGGCCAGATCTGTCGTATGACCCGCAACCAGAATTTTCCACTGTGTAAATACCTCAGGAACCTTTAGAACCACCCCTGCCGTTCCCAGGCTGTCGGAAATCAACCGGCCGTTGAACAGCGCCGTTTCCCGAAAATCGGTGCGTATCTGCACAGGAATATTGCCAGGGGCCTGTAGAGACGCATCATTATGCGTCTCTACGGGGGTTGCGCCAGAATCCTGTAGAGACGCATCATCATGCGTCTCTACAATTTGCGTCTCTGCCCCCGCCCGAGCTGCCGCCTTCATCATCATCGGCGCTTCCATCCGGTTGATTCCATAATATCCAAATCCCCACCAGTTAATGGCAAGGGGTTCCGTGTAAGGAACTTCAACCATTTCCACATCCCTATTGATCATCGCCCATGAGGCGGAAATCCCGGTGTGAAGGGGATCAAATCCAGGTTTACCGCTGAAATAAGGCCATGATAATTCCGGCCAGGAATGGGGCCGGATTTTATCCAGCGAAGCATCATAAACCGTGATGCCCATTGAAGCTTGTGCAGGAAATCCATTTTCATCGGTCACCGTCAGCCTCAGGCGGAGACTGTCGCCTGGCTTAACGATGCCGATTTTTTCCAGCCCGGTTATGGAGAGACGGGTCAGGTTGCGTGGAACATCGATCGCGAATTTTTTCTGATAGACCCGGTTCCATCTGAACATCAATACATTAATAAAAGCCCCACCCTGCCAGTCCGATCCCACGGTCCAGATAGTCTCCGAAATGTCCTTGCCGGATTCCGACCACCGATTCATCAATAATCCGCTGGCAAGCTGCAATTCCGACAGTATAAATCCTTTTTGGATTGATCCTGTTTTAAGCTTTAAAATATCGCCTGTCCGGACCTTTGAGTTGCTTACAGAACCATAAAGTTCCTGATCTCCGGGAACTTCTTTAGTTACCGGATTTTCAAGGTAAACATTCCTCACCAGGGTACCGGCAATTGCCGGATGATCCGAGGAGATTTCGACTCGGTACCAGCCCTCTTTCCATGCAGAGGAGGCTGTCCAATCCACGGTGGATGCACTGTCAGTTTGCAGTTCAGACTCAAAAACCAAAACCACCACCTTACGGCTGGAGGGGTTATGCTCATTGCGATAGGGTAACATGGGAACCCTGCGTTTCCATTCTTTTTGTGATACCACAAACCGGTCGGGTTCCGGCAGCATGGGATCAATGAAAAATTTGCCGGGATCAGCCAGCCGGCTTAAACGAAACCTGACCGGAACATCCAGAAATCGACCATCCTGTCCGGTTGCCCGGATCCAGGTCTTTTGTTGGTCACCGATCATCAGACGGTCAGGCAGACCGGACTCAAGATATGCAGATCCCTTTCCGCAACTTACCTTTGTCTTCTCCTCATGTGTTTCTCCGCTAAGGTCGGTAACCCGAAAAGTTATCTCATAATTCAATGCATTGCCCCGACCATAGGGATTATTTGCATCCTGGATGGAAGCCCAGGTCCAGGTAAAATTTCCCGTGCTGTCCGTGCGTGTTTTCCCGGTATAGACCCTTGTTTTGCGACCAGGATCCGGCATCCGGCGTCGCAGCTGATATTGGGGTGCAAGATCTGCTTCAACCAATACTTCAGCATCCGTAACCGGTTCACCCGAAAGGGCTGTCACCCGGCCTGTTACCCGAATACTATCTCCATTCTGATAAGCTGTTGAACCTCCATGGATAGCTAGAGTAAAGGAAGGCCTCTGGTACTGCTCCATGCTAACTGAAACCGAACCGTAAGGTGATTGAAGGATATAGTTGCCTGTCAACCCCTTTAATGGCAATTCGAGCGAACCTGTAAAAACGCCGTACCGGTCAACCGGAATCGTTATCTTTTTAATAACCTGGTACCTGGAATCCTGCAAAGTAAGTACAATTGAATCCTGATGGTGGATGGCAATGGAATCGCTATGGTAGTCAATTAATACTCCCCGGAACCATACCCTGTCACCCGGCTTATAGAGTCCGCGGTCCGTGTAGAAGGATGCACCGGTCCGCACTGCACCCGTTCGGCCAAAGTAGCCAGGATAGAAGGAATCCGGAGTCATAAGGGTATCCTTCAGACTGATTAGTAAAAGGCGATAGGCTTTAGGCGAATGGCTGTCACGTTCAGGAGCTCCGTCCGGCACAGACAGTATTCCCTCTTCGGCGGAACGGAATTTTTTGCCTTTTTCAAGGATCGACTTTCGTTGCCCGGGATCATACAGACTGTAATAGGGCACCACTTCCAACCCTACAAGGGCAGCACCGGTATAACGGTCGCGAAAATAAAAATCACGCGAACCGGCTTCCTTCTGCCTGGATATG
>MEOR01000076.1:0-99 GCA_001769295.1 Bacteroidetes bacterium GWF2_49_14
ATATCGAGCCACTCGATAATAAGCATAAAGAAGGTGACAAGCTGATCAACAGCGCAGCCGCCAACTCTGAAATCCTCTTTTCCCTGATGATCAATCCAA
>MEOR01000076.1:193-494 GCA_001769295.1 Bacteroidetes bacterium GWF2_49_14
CTGGCTGGATCGGCAGACCATACTGGATCCGATAGAAGCGTACCTCGGATTTAACGGGGTGAAGGATGTTCAGCTCCGGTTCCGGAATACCATTCTGACGACACTTGACACCGGCGCCGGTACCCAGAAACAACTCAGCTGATATGTTTTTTACCAAAGATCTCAATACCAAAATGGCCGAGATCCGGAAGTACATTCCGGTAAGTGCGGCCATCACTGCTTCCAGCGCGTTTGCCCCTTCCTGAGTGTACTCTCAACGGTGCGATAGCGTTAGGATTTCTCCGGTCTTCGTGTCGGTGAA
>MEOR01000076.1:520-803 GCA_001769295.1 Bacteroidetes bacterium GWF2_49_14
GGATGGTCCCCAGCAATTCCTGGCCAACCAGACTCTTGCCAGTCTGCTTGTCAAAGGTGCAGGGCAGGCTCGCCCGCTTGCCGGTGGCTTACATTCGTCCGGTTTCCCGGGACTTGGTAAGTTCCATACCGCCCTCAATGACGAGTGCATAAAACGATTCTCCGAGCGAGTTTTTGCGCTCCTTGTAATCCACAATACGTACCATGATGTTAAGATTTTGATTATTAATAGGATCGACGGGGATACTTACCCTGGTCCTTAGAGGGTGGGGGGCATAATCTGG
>MEOR01000076.1:828-45586 GCA_001769295.1 Bacteroidetes bacterium GWF2_49_14
AGGGTGATTTATTTTTTTTTGGAAGAAATTTTTGCGATATCTTAGAGCGGAAGACCAACTCTTACTACCATGAACCGGCTGACATTACTCCTCTTAGTGACCCCTCTTGTTCTTTCCTGCGAAAAAGAGGTTCCCGATTCCGAACAAGGAATAGTCGGACGGTGGAAAGCAACCCAGATCAGTCTTGTTTGCACACACCTTTGGTCTGATGGCGTATCATCCCTATCCGACCTCCCAGATTCAACGATCATGGTTTTTGCAGTTGACAGTTCGGGATACTTTGATCCGCCATTACCTTATCTATACGAAGGTAAAAAGGTATTCACCTGGTCATTTGCCAACATAATCTCAACCCCTGATTTGCCATTGCGCAAATACATCTATCTCAAAGTTGTAGACAGGATCAACAGTGAGTCCTTTTATTATCAGCCACACCCTGATACTATTGACTTCTTTCTGGAACAAGCTACAGGAGGAGTGGGGTGCTACCGTTGTTACCGTATGACGCTGGTGAGATTGTAAAGACGGGGATACTTGCCCCGGTCCCACGAGGGTGGGGGGGGTACTCTGGGTGGTACTGGTACGTAAGTAATTCCCGTGTGCTTAAAATTTCTCGGAAAATTTTTTTTGCGGTATCTTAGTGCGGTAAACCATCAAATCATGCAAATCCAGAAACTGCCAAGGTTACTTATATGTAGCTTAGCCTTGATATTACTCGGCTGCCACGAAGAAGAACAATTACCAGAAAACTCGTTCAAGGATATAAGGGATGGACAGATTTACAGCTATGTGAGGATCGGTGAACAAATTTGGTTGGCTGAGAATCTATCCTATTTACCCTCAGTTAGTCCTTCAAACACGCTACCGAATGAATATACACTCTACTATGTTTATGGTTATGAAGGTGTCAAAATCAAAGAGGCGAAAAAAGGTGCTAACTACGACAATTACGGGGTTTTGTATAACTGGAAAGCAGCCAGTAGAGCATGCCCCTTAGGTTGGAAACTACCAAGTGATAATGACTGGAAGGTGTTGGAAAGATATTTGGGAATGACTTGGTCCGATGCCGATAAAATAGGTCCAAGAAGTTCAGGATCAGTTGGGAGGCAATTAAAATCAACCTCAGGCTGGGTGGAAGACGGTAATGGCGAAAATACTTCCGGATTTAACGTTGTTCCAGCTGGAACTTATGCTTTCAACTCCGGCTTTGGAAGTCTTGGAGTCAGCTCTACCTTTTGGTCCTCTACGGAAATCGGTACTTCTTGGAATTTCTGGACCAGATATTTTCGTTACTCTGACGATGGAATTAAACGTGACAATTATAATCACGGTTCTATAGGATTATCAGTGCGTTGCATCAAGGAAGAATACTGAAACCATGAAGAAACTGCTGCCTTTCTTTGTCATTTTAGGTTTTTGTTTTTCCTGCACCAAAAATGCATCACCAACTATTGACGGACTCTTCGCAGATCAGGATTCGGTTTACCCCGGCGATACTGTCTATTTTACATGCGGTGCCTCAGATGTGGATGGCGACCCCATAACCTTTAAATGGTTGTATCAGGATAGTAATATTGGTGGTCCCAGGTGGGTCGCTCCAAAAAAACCCGGGCAGCATTATATTATTGTTACGGTTACGGACGGCACGAATCACGCAATTGATAGCATTGGTGTTATTGTCCGGGACACCACCGGTACATTCACCGATGCACGCGACGGTCATCAATACAAGTGGATTAAAATTGGGGGACAAATCTGGATGGCTGAGAATCTTGCATATCTGCCGGCATTAACCCCCGGTTCTATCTGGTCCATTACTATTCCGTATTACTATGTTTATGGGAGTGAGGGTTCAAGCATTAGTACAGTAATAGGAAATGCCAGTTTTAAGACTTATGGGGCTCTTTACAACCGGTCAGCTGCATTAACTGCCTGTCCTTCGGGCTGGCATCTGCCGACAGATTCAGATTGGATGATTCTCGAAAAGAACAAGGGAATGAGTGATGCTGTTCTTGAGACTATTGGTTATAGATATTCCGGCAATGTTGGCACCTTACTGAAAGAATCAGGGACTGCACACTGGAAAAGTCCCAATGAGTCAGCCAACAATTCAACCGGTTTTACTGCACTACCAGGAGGTGGTTTTTGGGACAATGGCGGGTATCTCGGTTTAGGTGGTTCGGCTAACTTTTGGTCGTCTTCGCAGGATTATTGGGTCACTGCATGGTATCGAGGTCTTGGTGACTTTCATGATGGGGTTCATCGGGATTATCAGGATCGTGCTTTCGGTTTATCCGTCCGCTGCGTGAAGGACTGACAATCGGGAATCGTGAGTTTCGTAGTTTTAGTAAGTTATAGTCAAACAACCTAATGGACTTATGAAGAAACACTTAGTTCTTATTCTATTCACTGTTTTTATGGTTTATTGTCTATCAGCCCAGGATATCCATGTTACCTTTTCTGCCACTGGTGCAGCTGCCAGTATCGACAGCATCCGGGTGACCAATCTGTCAAACGAGCAAAGTCTTGTTATGCCCGGAGATCAAACCCTGACTCTCAGACAGGGATATACCGGAATTGAACGGAGCACCTTGGAAGAAACCCAGGTTCAGGTCTATCCGAATCCCTGCAATGGAACAACCCGCTTGAGAATTTGGAATCCGTCAGATCAGGAAGTCACTCTGAAAGTGACCGATGTTCAAGGCACGTGCTTGCATAGGATCAACAAGCAATTGAATCCTGGTGAACATGACTTCAGACTTCAGCTACCACACCCAGGATTATTTATCGTCCAGGTCTCGGGTCAAGGTATCCGTTTGTGTGTGAAGGTTTTATCGTTGGAGTCGACTGGTAACGCAGACATTTGCTTCCTTGGGTTAACTTCGGAGATCAAGGAAAGCCAACCTTTGAAGTCCTTATCACAAACTGAGTATTTACTTGGTTACGAGCGTGGAGAGCTTGTCCATTATCGATGCATGAGTGACATCTATACAAGCATAGTTACTGACATTCCAGAACAAGATATGAATAACGAAGTCGAATTTGTGCATTGTCAGGACCTGGATGGGAAGAACTATTCCACCGTAAAGATTGGGGAGCAGATGTGGATGGCTGAGAATCTGGCATATTTGCCCGCTATAGATTCAGTAACCATATCTGATGCCTTTGTGCCGCGGTTTTACGTCTATGGATACTACGGTTATGATATTGACCAAGCAAAATCTACTGACAACTACAATGCATATGGTGTTATGTATAACTGGGAAGCTGCAAAAGCCTCCTGTCCTTCAGGTTGGCATCTGCCGGATGACTCTACCTGGAATATCATGATTAGTCACTTTGAAGAACCAGTTGGAGGAAAGTTAAAGGAGACAGGTTTGACACATTGGAACAACCCCAATACCGGAGCAACGAATTTTAGCGGATTTACAGCTTTGCCAGGAGGTGGCAAAGGTTGGAATCTTGATTTCTTTTGGGCAGAAGGCTACCTATGTAGTTTTTGGTCATCCACACATCGTGGTTCTGGCTATTTTGGACCTAACGCGTCTTGTATTGTGCTTGCTGCGGACAGTGATATCGTTGACCATGCTGGTTCGGTGGCAAGCAGTGTTGTTCATGGATATTCAGTCCGCTGCGTGAAGGACAAGTAAACATCAGAATGCTATGAAGATAACCACAATTACATGCCTGATATCGATCCTGATACTTGGGGTATCCTGTGAAAAGGAGGGTCTCATCGGAACCTTTCGAGACAGCCGTGATGGTAATCGTTACAAAATGGTTCGAATTGGTAAGCAGGTATGGATGGCTGAGAATCTCGCGTACCTACCAAAAGTGAGCCCGCCGGGGATATGGTCCCAAACGGACCCTGTCTATTATGTCTTATTGTACTACGGTAGTTCAACTCAAGAAGCCAAATCCACTGGGAATGGTGTGCTGTATAATTTCCCCGCTGCAAAGGTCTCGTGCCCTCGGGGTTGGCACTTGCCAACCGATGACGATTGGAAAGAGATGGAGCTGGCGTTAGGCATGGACCCCGCTGAATTGGATTTAATAGGAGCCCGGAATTCAGGTAGCGTGGGTAAAAAGTTGAAGAGTAACGAGGACTATATTCCACCATATGGAGGAGATAACTCAAGTGGATTTAATGCGAAACCATCCGGCTCCCTTTATGGAGATGGTAGATTTCTTGGGTATGGTGGATCGGATTCGTTCTATTGGACTTCCACATCCTATGGTAATATGCTTTTCACCCGATATCTTAATGGTAGTGATGGCATAAACCGGTCTGGAGGGAGTCCACTGTTGGGTTACACAGTTCGTTGCATTAAATAAGAACGACAATTAAGTGTCTCATTGGACGTGCCGATAAAGATTACAACCGCTGCCGGCTAGAATTAACCACTATATCTAATACCGTAAGCCTCTAAGTTATACCAGAATACGAATGATGGCCAAATTATTTCCCGGTCGGCAGAACCTGTAACATTAATCGGCGCGTCCACCGGGGTTACTGATCTCTGTCGATGATATTTTTCTAGCCATTCTATAGATTCTTAAAATGCTTAATATCAGTCAACTGAATTATTCAATAAAGCAAGAAATTGATTATCTGCAAAGTTAGAACCTTAGCATGACTAACTAGAGGCCTTCGACAGACATCAGTAACCCCGGGGTTCAGCCCGGGGATTTTCGTCCCACACCCCAACCTCTATATGTTCCAATGCGAATGGCCTGCCGCCGGTGATAGGGTCGACCATCCAAAAAATTTCTGTACCAAAATGTAACACTCCGATAGAGCTGGTTTGTGGTAATAATCAGAAATTCACAGCTTTATATTTCTTGGTACACCAATTGTTAACCAGATTCAAATACCGATAGATGGACCGGCCTGTACCAAAAGCGCACAAACGAAAAATTCTGATCAGGAAAGCAGCACTGATCGCGCTCGTAATTCTCGTACCTCTTGGTATTCTGCTGCTCCTGAAAAGTGTACTCACACCCACGATATCCCTCTCAAATCTTTCAGTGGCGCCGGTTGATAAGGGAGATCTGGAAATTACCATCCAGGGCTCCGGCATCGTGATCCCCAATTACGAAGAAGTCATCACCGCGCCTTTCCGCAGCAAGGTGTTGAAAATCACCAGGCAACCCGGATCACCCGTTGCAGAGGGGGACACTCTTCTGATCCTGGATAATGAAATGGCGGCCAACGAGATGAACCGGCTCCGGAATGAACTGGAATTAAAGGAAATCCAAAAAGAAAAACTTAAAATTCAGATCCGTGAAATGAAGGATGATTTTACTATCAGTCTTCAAATCAAGGAAATCCGGATTGAGAACCTGAAATCAGCCTATGAAGCCGAGCTTTTCTTAAGCAAACGCGGCGGAAGTACCATGGAGGTGGTAAAAAGGGCAAAAACCGAATGGGACATATCGGTGCTGGAGTGCAAGCAAGCCGGGAATAATTTTACCAACCGTCAGAATGCCAGTGAAACCGGGATCCGTGAGTTGGAAACCCAGATCCGGATTCAGGAGAATGCCATTATTGCAGCAAAAAGTCTTGTGAATCAGGCTTTTGTAACGGCACCCTTTGCCGGAACCCTGAGTTCGGTGCTGAGCCAGCCGGGTGCCATGATCTCCGAGGGGCAGGAAATAGCACGGATCGCTGATTTTTCGAGATACCGCATCCGTGGAAATGTCAGCAATTCCTGGTCGGGGAAAGTGATGACCGGACAAAAGGTTCTCATCCGTGACCGCGATAACCTGCTCACCGGAACCCTTGACAATATCATGCCCTCTGTGAGTGAGGGTATGATGGAATGTATGATCCGGCTGGATGAGGCAGGAATTTCCACTCTGCGACCCAACCAGCAACTCGATTTCAGAGTGGTGGTGGCTTTCAGGAAGGAGGTTCTGCGCCTGCCAAACGGAACGTACTACAAAGATCAGGGAGGAAGATATATGTATGTGGTTCATGGAAATAAAGCCATCCGCACCCGGGTTACCCTGGGCGAGGCCAACTTTGGCTTTGTTGAAGTGCTATCCGGTGTTCAGGAAGGAGATCAGGTTATTCTATCAGACTTAACAGAAAAATATGAACGTGATGAACTCGGAATACGATGAACAGGTAACACGTGACACGTGAACCTTAAAACGTGACCCGTGACGCGTGACCCGAAACCCGAAACCCGAAACCCAAAAAATAAACAATGATAAAACTCGAAAACATCAGAAAAACCTACCGCACCCAGTCCGTGGAAACGCTCGCCCTCGACAACATCAACCTTGAAGTCGGTCCGGGTGAATTTGTTTCCGTAATGGGGCCGTCAGGTTGCGGCAAAAGCACCCTGCTCAATATCATCGGACTACTGGATGAACCGGATCAGGGCTTGTTGCAGCTCGAAGGCAACCTGATTACCGGATATCCGGATAAAAAGACCGCCAGGCTCCGGAACCGGATGGTTGGTTTTATTTTCCAGAGTTTTCACCTGATCAAGGAACTGAACGTGTATGACAATGTTGAACTTCCCCTGATATACCGGAAAATGCCCGCAGGTGAAAGGAAAAAGCGGGTGATTGAAGCCTTGGAACAGGTTAGCCTGAGCAACAGGATGCACCATTACCCCTCGCAACTCTCGGGCGGCCAGTGCCAGCGGACCGCCATCGCGCGGGCCCTGGCCGGAAAACCGGCGATCATCCTGGCCGATGAACCCACCGGGAACCTCGACAGTACCGTTGGAAAGGAGGTTATGAACATCCTCACCGACCTGAACAAATCCGGAACCACCATTGTGATGGTGACTCACGATGAATTGCTGGCGAAGGCCACGCACCGCATTATCAGGCTATTTGATGGCAGACTGGTAGGGTAATTAATTAAATCAGAGAAGATTATGTTTAAAAATTATCTGAGAACCTTCTGGAAAATAGCCAGCCAGAACAGACTGTTCACCTTCCTGAGTTTATTCGGGATCAGCCTGACGATCATGTTCGTGATGATACTGAGCATGACTGTAAACAAAGTGGTGAAAGGATCGGGACCTGAAAAAAATCTCAAACACATATTAACCACTGGCCGGTTAAAGGTAAGAACACAGGAAAAGGGTGGAAACGAGGTTTTTAGTCAGATAGAAAGGTATGTGGGGGAGGATTATTTGAAAAAAATCAAAAGTGCGGAGCACATTAGCATGTTTTACAGTTACACCTGGGAATTTCTCCGGAACGGTATACAATACACCACGGGATTCATGGTGACAGATGCTGAGTTTTGGGAAGTGTTTGATTTTGAATTTGTACAAGGTAAGCCCTATACGAATGATGATTTGAGGACCCAAACAAATCTGGCTGTAATCACTGAAGGTTTAAAAGAAATGTTTTTCGGTGACGTCGATACTGTTTTGGGCAAAACCATCCGTTTCCATGATTATTTATTGACGGTTTGGGGAGTGGTGAAAGACGTTCCGCCTACCTCACAAAATCTTCTGTCAGGACTGTTCTTCCCCTATGCCCTGTTCCCCGCTGAAAAACCGAATCCCAGATCTTTTAGCCCTTATTCCGGTCCCTATACCATTGCTTTTAAGGCGAATAGCCGGAAAGAGTTTTCAGCGATCCGCCGGGATGTTCAATCCGTTATTCAGCGTATTGATGCCGCTGATCCTAAACTGGCTCTTGTCCTGGCCGGACCCAATACCCAGATGGAGAATTTACTCGCTGTTCACGATCCGGAAGACCAGGAAGGCCCTTCGGCAAAATCGCGAAAATACCTGTTATGGGGAACAATATTCCTTCTTTTACCCATTGTCAATCTTATGGCCCTGAATTTTGCCCGAATCCGCGAACGGGGAGAGGAGATTGCCATAAGAAAATCGTTCGGTGCAAGTTCAGCGACGCTGAGAAGTCAATTCATATTTGAGAATATCCTGTTAACCCTGATCGGGGGGCTTCTCGGAGTCCTGCTATCCTTCCTCGTGGTCGCTCTGCTGGGGAATACCCTGAGTATCCCGGTTAAGGCAGGAACCACCGTTCCGATGAGTTTTTCATTTGATTTTCTGGTTTTTGGGATCGCACTGGGCGTGTGCCTGCTGTTTGGTTTGCTCTCCGGAGTATTGCCGGCCATCCGGATGGCACGTATGAAACCGGTAAAATATTTGAAAGGAGGCGAAATATGATCCGGATTTTTTTTAAGACACTCTGGAACAACCGGATGCGGAATGTTCTGGTATTGATAGAACTGTTCATTATATCTCTGGTCCTGATCAACCTGATGGTTTATCTTACGGAAAGGATCCGGATCAGAAGTATCAAAACCTGCTATGATATGCACAATGTGGTGGGAATCAGCCTGTATGACAAAGTGGATCCAAATTCGCAGACTCCTGTGGGTAAAGACCAGCTGGCGCTATTTGCAAAATTGAAACTAAACCTGTTATCGAACGATTTGGTGGAAAGTGTATCCATTTCCCGTCGTGCTACTCCGTTTTTCGGGTTTCCTGAGGGTTGTACCCATACTTTAGGTGAGGAGGAGGTTTTCATTTGCAGAATGGATGTGGATTTTGATTATGCAAAGGTCATGAGAATTAAGCCATTGAAAGGCAGATGGTTTAATGAGAGTGATATTGGGAAAAGCATTACAGTGGGTTTGATTACCAAGTCGATGGAGCAAAAATATTTCAACGGAGATGCCGTGGGTAAAATACTGGAAGGACGGGAATACTGCAGACTCGAAATCATTGGGGTGGTGGAGGAGTTTAAAAGAACGGATTTTGAAGAGCCCCGACCGGCGGCCTTTGTTTACAGGGAGGAACCCACCAGTTCGAGGTGGCTTGAAATTCTGGTCAGGGTTAAACCCGGACAGGCAGAAAACTTCCTGGCCAAAGCGGAAAGCGAAATCATGTCTGTGATGGATCCTGCAGTATGGGGAATCAGGAGCCTGAATACTTTTGACAACATGAGGTTCACGGAGAATCTGGACAGGTTGCAACGCAAGTATCTGGGAGTTTTGCTGGCTATTTTCGCCTTGATCAACGTCCTGCTGGGTGTGATCGGGATTCTTTGGTTCAACACCAATCTGCGGGTCCACGAAATCGGGGTAAAGCGGGCGCTCGGATCATCCGTTAATTCGATAAAAAAGCAATTGATACTCGAGAACCTTGTCCTCGGAGGAGTAGGGCTTCTCGTGGTTGCACTGGTTTATCTTCAGGTACCCTCTATCCGGATCACGAAGGTGGAGCCGGGTGTTATGTACCTGTCTGTTGCCAGCAGCTTTATCCTGATGGTTTTGCTGATATTGCTCAGCACCTGGATTCCGGCTTCGATTGCATCAAAGATCCGTCCGGCAGAGGCTTTGAAAACAGAATGAAATCCGTATTTTAGGAAAGAATGACAACCCCCCTGCGAATATTGGTTTGCGATGATGATCTGGCGATCAGAAGTTCATTGAGTTTTCTTCTGACGAAAGCCGGTTATGAGGTGGAGTCTGCTGCCACACCAGAGGAGATTATCCTGAAAGTCAGGCAACAAGAATTCAGCCTGGTGGTGTTGGACATGAATTTTTCCCTCACCATAACCGGTGATGAAGGGCTGGAGTTACTCCAGAAGATCCGGCTTCTTAAACCGCAGTGCCCCGTGATCCTGATCACCGCCTGGGGGTCGGTGGAGTTGGCTGTGAAAGGCATTAAACTCGGGGCGGCTGATTTTATAACAAAGCCCTGGAATAACCTGCAGTTGCTGAAAATCATCGGGACTTCCATTGCACTGGCCGGGAGCCAGGGACCGCATAAAGATTCCGGTGATACCCGGCATCGGGACCCGGGATTCCCGGGAATTATTGGCAGGGATCCTAAAATGCTGGATATTCTTGATGTTGTAAGGAGGGTGGCGCCTACGGATGCACCGGTGCTGATATCCGGGGAAAGTGGCACCGGCAAGGAGTTAATTGCCGGTGCGTTGCACCAGCTCAGCAACCGGAGCAAGGGACCCTTTGTAAAGGTCAACCTGGGCGGACTCCCTTCGAGCCTGTTTGAGGCGGAAATGTTCGGACACATAAAAGGGGCCTTCACGGATGCCCTGGCCGATCGTACCGGGAGGTTTGAAATGGCCCACAAGGGCACGATCTTTCTGGATGAAATCGGGGAGCTCGATCTCACTTCACAGGTGAAATTATTGCGGGTGCTTCAGGATCAGACTTTTGAACGACTTGGCGATTCCCATACAATCGGGGTGGACGTGAGGGTGATCACCGCCTCAAACCGGAACCTGGTCCGGCAAGTGGCACAGGGGCTGTTCCGCGAAGACCTGTTGTATCGGATTAATCTGATACAGATAGAATTACCTCCGCTGAGGCAGCGCAGGAGCGATATTCCTCTGCTCGCTGCTCATTTTGCCGAAAAGGCGGCAGAGTCATTTAAAATACCCGGAAAGCAGATATCGGCTGAGGGGATGGACTGGCTTTGTCAGCAACCCTGGCCCGGTAACATCCGGGAACTCCGGAATATGACCGAGCGAACCGTTTTACTCTCCGCCGGCGAGGTGATCCAGGCCGGTGATTTTGAGGCGGCCAGCAGATCCGGGAACCAGCCGGTAACGATCAGCCCGCAACCGATGGGTCCGGTTAAAACCCTTGAAGAGACAGAAAAGGACATGATCCTGCATGCCCTGGCCGATTTTGGTGATAACCTGACCAAAGTGGCCGGTAAGCTTGGCATCAGCCGCACCACCCTGTACCGAAAGATGGAAAAATACGGGATACACGCAGGCCATGAAGAGTAAGAACCGGTTGATCCTCTGGCTGGGACTCGTTTTCCTGCTATTCCTGGTCGTTGCCGTGTGGCTTGTAAAAGACCGGAATCCATGGCTCCTTATCTCGGCGGAGATGGCGGTGCCTGCACTGTTCGGAATCACTGTGATCCTGATAAACAAAGCTTTTCAGCCCGTCCAGACCATCAGCCGGGGCTTGAGCCTGCTGCGTGAAGGCGATTTTTCCACAACCCTCGTGAAAAGCGGGATACCAGAAGCCGATAAAATCGTGGAAGTTTATAACGGGATGATTTCCAGATTGCGGGAAGAGCGGCTTACGGTGAGGGAAAAGAATCAATTCCTCGATTTGCTGATCGAATCGTCGCCACTGGGAATCGTAATGGTGGATTTTGATGAAAAAATCCAGGAGATTAATCCGGCGGCCTTTCGATATTTGGGGATCCATCCCGGAGAATATCGGGGAATAAGCCTCTGCGACCTTGACACCCCGCTGGTTGGAGATCTTTCTGCACTGGAGTTTGGGGAAAGGCGGAAATCCGGAGTTGCTGGCAGTCAGCAATTTACCATCCGCAAGCTTTTCTTTATGGATCAGGGGTTCAGGCATCCGTTTTACCTGATTGAGGAGGTCGCCGATGAGATCCGGCAAGCCGAGAAATCAGCCTACCGGAAGCTCATCCGGATGATGGCCCATGAGGTGAACAACACCATCGGGGCCGTGAATTCCATCCTGTCAACCGTGCTGGATAATGGGGGCAATTCCCTGATAGCTGAAGATCAGGATGAAGTGGTTCAGATGCTGGGGGTGGCCGTGCAGCGAAATTACCGGCTGAACCGCTTTATGCAAAACTTTGCCGATGTGGTTAAGCTCCCGCTGCCGGAAAAAGAATCGTATGAACTGAACACATCGCTGAACAATGTGGTTTTGTCGCTAAATTCCACATTTACAGAACGTAATATTAAAATCGAGAAGAATTTCCAACAGGATCAGCTACTGGTTGTGGCCGACCAGGGCCAGATGGAACAGGTCTTTATGAATATCCTGAAGAATTCGGCAGAATCCATTGTAAACCACGGCACCATTCAGATTACAACAGAGGGCGATCCTTTGCGGATTTCAATCCGGGATGATGGAGCAGGACTGTCCCCGGAATCGGTTGACCGGTTATTCACACCCTTCTTCTCCACCAAGCCTGATGGTCAGGGTATCGGACTCACCCTGGTCCGCGAGATTCTTGAAAATCATGGATTTCAATACAAGCTCCATAACGGGGAAGGGAGAGGTGCGGAGTTTGAGATCTGGGTTGAGAGAAGCTGAAGGCGCAAGGCAGAGGTTGGGGCAGGGCTCTCGATCAATTGCCCCGGCTTTCAAAGCCGGGACAATTAGTAGGTAAAAAAACTTGCGGACACTGATCAACATGTCCGGTTTTTCCACTGAGAGCAAAATAGTTTTTTCAATAATTCAGATCATTCCGGAGGAGTTCGGAGTTATCAGCATCTTGCCAGAGTATTTTAAAGTAATCCGGAGTAATCCGGAGTAAAGCAGAGCCGAAAAGACTTAATAAGTTGTATTACAGCAATTTAAATTTTATCATTTGGTTTATGCGTTTTCTTGAAATTCTTCAGGGCATCGTAGATATGCAATATGTCTCCGTCGAAGTTTTCATATTGTTGGAAATCGCTTGTCCTTCTGAAAATGCGAACTAACAAGAATTTTTCATCCAGGTAATAGCCAAACAATCCGTAGAACCTGATTTCGATGCCAAAGGAACTTTTATAAATTTTTGCCGGGACATCTGAGTCAAATCCATCCCGGATAATCATCAACCAATTCATTCCCTTCCGGTCGCGTTGGTAAAACTTTCTGAGGATTCTTTCATTTTTATTAATTGCTATTTGGACTTCCTTCGATGGGGTCCTCTCCTTTGCTCTTTTTACAGTTGCCACGGCGCTTTTAACCTTCGCATTTAGATAGATTTGGTTTTTCCTGCCAAAAAAGCCCCAAAACGTTGCCGGGCAGATGTGGTACCAGGCTTCGTATTCGGGGTAGTATTGATCTTTGATATATTTATTGGCTTGCTCCGGGGGGAGTGGATCAGGCAGGATTCTCCTGGCTTTTGTTTTTCCCATTTTAATTGTTTTTTGTATGAGTGATAGATACGAAGATAAAACAAAAGCCCTGACCACCGTTTATAAAGAATAGCCAGGGCTTTGCTCCTGTGGAGGTTTTGTTTACCGGAACCAACATAATCTCGCCCTATTTAGGTAGGATTTTCCAGGAAGGATGGCGGCAAGGAACCTGTTTTGCCAGGCGTTTCCGGAAGGCATTCATTAGCTCATCCTCTTAACTATAGATCCTCCTGCCCAGGTAGTAAGCCTGGATAAGACCGATTTTGGACCAATGATGCAGAGTGGGCAAGGTAATGTAGAGAGTGTTAATCATTTTCAGGTTCTGACAATCGATTGAAACAAGAAAGTTGATCGAGACCCTTCGTTAGAGTTTCAGGTACTAAAACTAAGTCGTGGTATTCTCTTGCCAACTTTCTACAGTAAATCTACTGGTTGCCAAAGTGTGAAATTGCCATGCCTGTTATTGCGCCATATCGAGTTTTGAAAATGTAAGAAAATCAATAAGATGTGTAGGGGGAGGAGTTAAAAACTATGCAAATACTATGCAAATAAAAAGAGGTTAGTTTTGCTCGCGCTTCTAACCTCTTGATTTTCAAGTGGGCCCACCTGGGCTTGAACCAGGGACCCTCTGATTATGAGTCAGATGCTCTGACCAGCTGAGCTATGGGCCCGTTCCTCAACCGTAAAACGATCTTGGGATTGCAAAGATAAGAAATTTTTCAATCGGTGAAACGGTTGATAGCATTGGGGTTTAGGGAAACGGGGTTCGGGGTTCGAGGCAGTAGGTAACCGGGGGAAATGATGGGGAATTTGATGGAGTATGGGGAGAGCCGAAATTGGGAGCGGGCAGGGAATGGGCATGACAATGGAGGGGCATCGTGAAAAGGGTGGGATATGACACCTAAAATCAGCTCTTCTTTGTTTTACCTGACCATGTCAATCAAAATGTTCTAAACTGTTTCGACAAGTGTTTCCAAGTTATAGGGGGTGAGACAGCTATGGCCAGCTGAGCTTTGGGGCTTTTCCTGTCCTTAAATCGGACCGTGTTTGCTATACTATCAAATTTTCCTACCCAAAATATCAGCTTTATTGAGACACATGAAGAGGGAGGATCGAATACTGAACCTTGCCAGGAATTACCTGTACTACCTGATTAGGAACATTTTTTTCGTCTGCACAACATTCCTTGCCCTTAATTGGTAGAAATAAAGTCCTGTAGGTAAGGGCCGGCCGGAACCGTCTGTCCCTTTCCAAATCACGTAATGAATACCAGCGTTTTGATAGGTTTTTTCCAAAGTGGTCAAAAGTTGACCGTGAAGGTTAAGGAGATTGATTTCCACTTCTGAATCCTGTTGTAATTTATACTTGATCAAGGTTTCAACATTAAATGGATTGGGATAGTTTTGATAGATTTCGTCTGGGATTCGGAAATCGTCCTCAAAAGTCCCTTCTGTGGCAGGCGATTCCGCTGAAAGAGTTAGACTGATGCTGAATTCACCGCTTCCAAAATGCGGCTCCGTAACGATGTGATATGGAAAAAACAACCAGTGTCCCTGTGGATACGAGCTGGGATCAAGTCTTTCCGACATCTCTTCCTTTATTGGTGAATCGATAAAAGAATCTAACCGATGATATCCTGTGCCCATAACACTAATTTTGGCATACCCTCCGTCCGTGACAAGGCCTCCTACGCTCTCTGGCGTTTCTACTTTCCCGATTTTATCTGGCCAGTACTTTCCTGAATACATATTCATTACATTGACAGGGAGTCCGGAACCCAAGACAAGATATTCAAGATCCGTGAGGATGTAATGAGCAGTAATCATGTTATTGTCTAATGTAAAAGTCTTGTTGATCCGACCATCCGGGGATGTAAATGAAAGGCTTTTATTATCATGGACTACTGTGAAAATAAGGTCACGATACTCTGATTCCTCGAAAGCCGTCTCACCCAAAGCTGGATTTTCCGCTGGCAATTCACCTTCCTCATAATTACTTCGTCCAAATAGTACCAGCCCTAATTGATACGTCGGTGCCACAATTTGTACGGGACCAACAGATTTATGGTAGGCGAATCCATACTCCATCCGACCACCATCATTTTCGAAAATGGCAAAGACTTTATTGTTTTCCAGGATATACTCGTTTTCTCCATCCAGATCGAGATCTTGTGATATACAAAGGGTACTGTCGGTCAGCTCCTCTTTTGCAGCTTCATCCGCCCAGTGGGCAGCGGCAACTATTTTATTGACCTGCCCGAGGAGATTAGCCCTGATCTTGGCGGCCGGATGCAAGTATTTTCCTCCCCAACCATTTCCAAGTTCTCCGGGCTGATACTTTGTCTGTGTATGAAAGGTCTGTTCACCGATATTCATGAAATAGGCCATCCAGGCCAGATATGTCAGGTTATTATCAGGAGCAGCACGAAGGTTATGCAGCGTCTCAGAAACGATCGTTCCGGGTGTTTTATCGTCTCCCATTTTCAATTTGCCCGGAATTCGCTGTCCATGTCGAAGGTAGGGCACATAATCAAAATAAGACTCGATGGTGTCACCCTCGGCGATAAGTGGAGAATGTCCGTCGGAAATTCCCCCGTAATAGAATTGCCAGAAGTAGGTGTTGTAATGCATATCACCCTCCGAGGAAAATCGATCCATCGGTTCATTGGGAGCTAATCCGAGATCGCCATGATCAACAGGGGCCCAGTTTCGTTGGAGCAGGTCACTGAAAGTAGTCGCTTCAATCCATGGATGATAGGCAATCCATCTGCAATTATTCTCGGCAACATCCTGGTAAAACCAATCGGTAAAACCGATATCTGATCCTAAAACCATATATTTTTCCTGATCAGGATCTTCCGCCAGATCCATGAGTACACGCCGCCACCACAGATGTAATCCACGATCGGTGCCGATAAACTTATCCCGATCATACAGACTGCCCGTCATTTCTCCCCATCGGGGATCCCACATAGGTCCCACCATTCCGAAAAACAGATTAACTCCATTTGCCAAATGGATTTTCTTCATGGCATCATGCCATTTTTTTATTGAATCATTGTTGCTCCAATCCGTGATCCATCCAAACCAATAGCCGTACTGACCACTGTACACCGCCGAATACCCGGCCTGGCGAATTGCTTCAAGGTCGCCCACTCTCAACATTCCTTCATAGGGAGCAAAGACCGGCGAATCGTGTAGTCCGAACTTCTGGCGGATTTCCCTGGCAAGCTGGATGGCCAAGGCATTCACATCGTCGGGCTGCCAGGGCATAAAGTGGCCATAGGAAAGGGATCCCGGAGCGTCAAAAAGCCCTGCATCGGTTAACTTTCTCATACGGTCGTTGACCGGGAGATATTCGTTCCCGGCCATTACGTCGGGCCTTAAATCCACAATGGTCAGCGGGAGACTGTATTTCTCAACTGCATCAAAGAGATATTTATCGCCTCGTCTTTCTCCCGGACGTGCCTCTGGATCAAACCCAAAGCCATCGTACTTGCTTATTCCCTGTGGCCCGATCGCGTAAAACATGTTTCCGAAGGCAAGCACGAGTTTTGCTCTTCCGCAAGAGGAATCGTTGAAAACAGGAGTGGTTTTGTCGGAAATCGAGGCAGAATTTTTCCTGGTCACGATGACCTGCATCTGGAATGGTTTAGCGTTCCATCCGGCGAAAGCCATTTTTGAGACAGAGAATTCCAGAAAATCAAGTTGGTTGTCCAATGCCATATGGGTAAGATATTCCGGATGGTCATTAAAGTCGGTATCAAATACCGCCTGCGTAACCGTATCATACATCACATACAACAAGTCCCATACAACTTCAGTGACGAAACTCTGGTTCCCCCTGATCAGCTCCCTGTTGCCACCGGGTTTGTAGTCGATGGCGAAATAGATGTTCAAGCCCGAATCGGTGTTCAGATCCATAAGGTCAATCCGGAAGGAAATCGTGTCGCCAACTTCTTTTTCATAGACCGCTATCAAATCCCTGACATCACCATCCGAGTCACCCCAGGAATCCAAAGATTTCAGGTTTTCTTTTTTCCAGTATGTCCAGTCATATACACTATCGTTGGAAACAAGAGCCCTTGCCGATAATGGGTTGCAGGTAAGGAAAGAAATCCAACAGAGGAAAAAAAGACTGAAAAGAATTTTGTAAGGTTTTTTCATGTCATTCGCTCAGCAGAGCTTTTTAGGTTAGTTAAAATAATAAATATTAAACTGCCGTTTTGTCGTCAATTATCAATAAAAACCTTAATTAAAATTTCAAGTATTCTGCTAATCATCGATACACTATTTCCCCAAAAACACATATAAATTCCCGTAAAGTTATGACTTTGAAAGAATTAATTCTCTGAAAGTTAATAATTATGATACCAATTAATACCGGTCACGACTGTAGGCGAGAATTCTCTATGAAAAAAAAGTCAACCTGGAATAATCCTTGATTCACCAGCATTTTTAGGTTCATTGACCGGTTTGATTATTGCCTTCACTGACTGGTGGGAACATCAAAGGGCGCTTTCCACGAAATCTGAAAAGAAACCAATGTCATCAGCGTAGCGGGCTTCCTCCTCCGGCACAGACCGGGAAATGGGCGGTCCAGCTGATTTGCAAAAAAGAAAAACGGGCCTTTGTACCGTCGAAAGAATAATTTCCGGAATGTGTTTCATTTTTTTAACCACAATAGGCACAGTAGATCACAATAGTAGAGACAGATCATAATCTGTCTCTACAACCTGCCTCAAAAATTTCTATTGTGTCCTAGTGTGCCTACTGTGGTTAAATAATTGAACTTTGAAAAAATATCACGAAAATTGATGCATGGGAATTGCTAAAACTAAAGCTCAGGCCAACTGGCTCACTATCGGAACGATAGGGGTATTCTTTTTCATATTCGGATTTATTACCTGGCTGAATGGCATCCTCATTCCGTATCTGAAAATATCCTGCGAACTCAACCATTTTGAATCCTATCTCGTTGCTTTTTCCTTTTATATCGCCTATGTTTTGATGGCGATTCCCTCTTCATGGGTGCTGAAAAGAACCGGATTAAAGGGCGGAATGATGATCGGGCTGTTTGTAATGGCTGCAGGGGCGCTGTTGTTTATTCCTGCCGCCTTTACCCGCACCTATTTCTTTTTCCTGTCGGGGCTTTTCATCATGGGCACCGGCCTGGCCATCCTGCAGACGGCTGCCAACCCGTATATCACCATTCTGGGTCCGATTGAGAGCGCTGCGCAGCGGATCAGCATCATGGGAATATGCAGTAAGTCGGCAGGCATCATTGCAACCTACCTGTTCGGAGTGATGGCCCTGAAGGATGGCGACGCCTTGCTGGCAAAGCTTTCATCCATGGATCTGGTCAGCAAGGCAGCTGCACTGGACGAACTGGCCTCACGAATCATCGTACCCTATTTTGTGATGGCTGCTATCCTGATTCTGGTGGGTATCCTGGTGAAGATTTCCGGATTGCCCGAGATCGACCCGAACATCCGGAATGCCGGGGACGATAAGGACGGACATGCCGCACGGACCAGTATCTTTCAATATCCTTACCTCCTGTTGGGGGTTGTGGCTATTTTCTGCGATGTGGGGCTGGAAATCATCGCGGGCGACACCATTATCAGTTATGGGCTGAGTCAGGGTATTCCGATATCAGTGGCAAAGCATTTCACTTCCCTCACCATGCTGGCTTCGATCCTGGGATACACGATCGGGGTCATTGCAATCCCCAGATATATAACCCAGGTGAAAGCGCTCAAAACCTGTGCAATACTCGGTATCGGGCTGACCCTGGCCGCGATAGGAGTTCCGAAAATGGCATCCGTTGTTTTCATCGCCTTGCTGGGCATGGCCAATGCACTGATATGGCCATCCGTTTGGCCGCTGGCTCTGGAGGGTCTCGGAAGGTTTACCCGTATCGGCTCGTCGCTGCTGATCATGGGGAACCTGGGCGGAGCGCTGCTGCCCCTGCTCTACGGACGCCTGGCTGATGCGGTGAGCCCGCAGAAGGCCTATTTCATTGTGATACCTTGCTACTTATTCATCCTGTACTATGCAACTTTGGGGCACAAGGTTGGGAAACGGGGGTAATTCCTATTTATTAACCACAGTAGACACAATAGATCACAATAGGTTGGAATTGGTAATTTAGCACTAAGGTAAATACTCTTTTTATTGTCCTTCTATTGTCCTTCTATTGTGTCCTATTGTGCCTACTGTGGTTAAAAAAATGAATTATGAAAAGTATCTCAAGGAGAGGATTCATCGAACGGGGAACCATCGCTGCCCTGGGTTTGAGTGTTTTGCCGATTGATCTGCGAGCTGCCAATCCTGAACGAAAAACGGTGAAAGTCGGGGTCATCGGAACCGGCGGGCGAGGGATGAGCCATATCAGCACCCTGCTGGGAATGGAAAACATCGAAATAAATGCTGTGTGCGACCTCACCCGGTCAAAGGCTGACAGTGCCGCCGATTATTGTGTGAAAGCCGGAAAACCCCGCCCCAACGTATACTGCCGGGACGAAAACACCTGGAAGGAGCTGCTCGATAAGGAAAAGCTTGACTGCGTGATCATTGCCACCTATTGGGATTCACATGCGGCCATCGCCCTGCATGCCATGAAAAACGGCATCTATCCGGGGATAGAGGTTCCGGCAGCCCTTACCGTTGAGGATACCTGGCAGCTGGTGGAAACATCGGAAAAAACCGGGATTCCATGCATGATGCTGGAAAACTGGAGCTTCCGGCAGGACAACCTGGCCGCCCTGAACATGAAACGCCAGGGGATGTTCGGAGAAATTGTCCACTGCCACTGCGCCCATTCCCACGATTGCATTGATCACTGGTTTTTCGACAGCGCAACCGGCGCTCAGAAATGGCCCGCCGAATATCTTCTGAAATATAACCGCGATCAATATCCCACGCACAGCGTCGGGCCTATCCTCAGCTGGATGGATATAAACTGCGGAGACATTTTTACGGAGATCTATTCAACTGCGTCAGCTTCGAAGGGCATCAATGCGTATTTCAAGCGGAAGTTCGGCCCGGATCACTCCAACGCAAACCTGAAGTACCGTCAGGGTGATATCGTGACCTCCCTGCTAAAGACAAAAATGGGCAAAACCCTGGTTATCAATTATGATATGCAACTGCCCCGGCCCTATTCCAATCGCTGGTTATTGGAGGGGACCCTGGGCGTATATGATGAAGAAAAGAGCTCCATCTATCTGGTGGGGAAGAGTCCTCAATACCACACCTGGGAACCCTGGAAACCTTACGAAGAAAAGTACAATCATACGTGGTGGAGCAGCGATTTCTCGGCCCAGTCGCACGGCGGAACCGACTATGTGATGCTGAACCAGTTTATTGAGGCCGTCCGGGCAAAAGGCCCCACACCCATCGATGTATATGATTCAGCCGTAATGACTGCAATTGTTGAACTCTCAGGCATTTCGATTGCAAAAAATGCACCGGTCGCCTTCCCGGATTTTACAAAAGGAAAATGGAAGACCAACAAACCTAATTTTGCCGTGCTATGATAAAAATCCAGGCCAGTGTATCCAAGGGTTGGCTGAACAAGAACGGGGGATTTGTTTTCCCCGACCTGTATTATCTCGATCCGGTTTTCAGATTTGAACAGGACAAGAAGATTGACCGTTTTGTGAGGGACCGGTTTCCCGGATATGCTATTTACAATATGGAGTCTAATCTGGTTCAGGCCCGATATGTAAATGAAAACCAGATTCTTGTCGGGGCCATCCAGCCAAACATGATCCTGGCTGCCGTACTCGGCGCCCGGTTTTCGTTTTTCGAAAAAACCGACTCCGATGTGCTGGGCAAGCCTTTAGAGAACATTTCAGGCAGCAGAGAACTGCCCTCCCCGGAGTCGCTTACCGGACATCCCTTTATCCTGGAGCTCGACAGACAGATCAACGGTATCAGGGAGAACCATCCCGGATTGCGGGTGATCCCGCCCTTTTTCTGGGATGAATCGGGACGGGCCACCATCCATGGGGTAATCACGACTTCGCTGAAACTTACCGGGGATAACATCATGACGATCATGATGGCAGATCCGGAACTTGCACATGCCATCCATCAATGGATCGTGGAAGCATATGTGGTCCTGATCAGGCATTTCGCGGCGGCAGGCGACCTGCCGGTTACTTCCGTCCATGTGGGCGAATGCGCCGGTACCATGATTTCACCGGAGTCATATCAGGAATTTGTAGTACCCTATATCAGTCAGCTCGGGGACCGGTTAGGTCCGGTCCGTCTCCATTCCTGCGGCCTATCGGATCATCTGATCGAACCCGCCTCACACATACGTAATCTTAGAATATTTGATACTGGTTCAAGAACTTCATTGGAAAAGGTTCGGAATACGATGGGCAACGACCTTGAAATCAATGTCGCACCGCCAACGGATGTCCTGCAGGAGGGACACCCCCAATCAGAAGTTCTTGCCTGGCTCGATCAAACGATAGCTGAAAACCGGGGCGGCCCCCTGCAGATCGCCTATCATCTTGAAGCCGATTATGATACAGATAACGGGCTGGTCATTCATGAAGAACTTGAGAAACGGGGGCTGCTCACGGGTTAAAGAAGAGGGGTGGGCAAAATGGGGGTGGGACAAAACGGGGCTGGGACAAAATCCCCGGCCTGAAGGCCGGGGTTACTGAAGAGTAACCTTCTCCCTTGGTACCAAGAGCTAATAAATATTACAAGTGACTGATATTTAGGATTGTAGAAATTCATACAATGACTAGAAAAACATCTTCGACAGACATCAGTAACCCCGGGCTTCAGGCCGGGGCTTTCTGTCCCACCCCCTTACTGATGAGTAACCTTCTACCTTCCTGCAAAGAGTTATAAAATAACGCAATGGACTGATATTTAGCATATTAAGAATTTCAGAAATGACTAGATAAACGTCTTCGACAGACATCAGTAACCCCGGGCTTCAGGCCGGGGCTTTCTGTCCCACCCCCTTACTGATGAGTAACCTTCTACCTTCCTGCAAAGAGTTATAAAATAACGCAATGGACTGATATTTAGCATATTAAGAATTTCAGAAATGACTAGATAAACGTCTTCGACAGACATCAGTAACCCCGGGGTTCACCCCGGGGATTTCTGTCCCACCCCCTTACTGATGAGTAACCTTCTCCCTTGGTACCAAGATTTCATCAATATTGCAATTGTCTGATATTTAGGACTGTAAGAATTAATGCAGTGACTAGAAAAAAACCTTCGACAGACATCAGTAACCCCGGGCTTCAGCCCGGGGCTTTTTCCTACCTTTAGGATGATCAATTTAAACCGATCCCAAACAATGACAACCACACGTCGAACCTTTATCAGGAACCTGGCCCCGTTGGTGGCCGTTCCCTGCATCCTTCCCTCCTGCATCCGGTCAAAAGCGCCCAACAGCCGCCTTACGATGGGCTTTGTTGGGATGGGAATCCAGTCGCGCTACCTGCTGTCGAAGTTCGCCCCCGAGGTTCAGGTTCTGGCGGTATGCGACGTGGACACCACCCGGCGGACCAACGCCCAGCAGTGGGTTGACAAGTATTATACCGACCATCCGGATAAAGGAACCGCCGGGTGCAAAGCATACACCGACTACCGGGAGCTGATGGAGCGCGATGATATCGATACGGTATGCATTGCCACCCCGGATCACTGGCACACAAGCGTCATCGAACTGGCCC
This sequence comes from Bacteroidetes bacterium GWF2_49_14, assembly GCA_001769295.1. Taxonomy (GTDB): domain Bacteria; phylum Bacteroidota; class Bacteroidia; order Bacteroidales; family UBA12481; genus UBA12481. The sequence goes on from MEOR01000076.1 coordinate 23,429, forward strand.
TGAAAAAAGGCAAGGATGTGTATTGCGAGAAACCGCTTACGCACAATATCCAGGAAGCGATCGATGTGATGGATGCGGTCAAGAAGCACAGGCGTGTGCTGCAAACCGGATCGATGCAGCGATCGGCCAAAGAGTTCCGGGTTGCCTGCGAACTGGTGCGCAACGGCTGCATCGGAAAGATCGACCATGTGGATGCCAATTTCAGCGGGCCTCCGATCCCCTGCGACCTTCCGGAAGAGGAGATGGAACCGGGCCTCGACTGGAACTTCTGGCTCGGACCGGCCCCGATGCGGCCCTATAATTCCATCCTGAGTCCCCGCGGCATACACGGTCATTTTCCGAACTGGCGCAATTACCGCGAATATGGAACCGGAGGGGTTGGCGACTGGGGCGCGCACCATCTGGATATCGCGCAATGGGGGCTGGGCGCTGATGACAGCGGTCCTGTGGAGGTAAAGTTTGTTAATGGCGAGGCCACGCTTTTATATGCCGATGGGGTTACCGTCATCCGCAAGGACCAGGGTTTTGGTGTTCACTTTTTCGGCAGTGACGGGGAAGTGATGGTTAACCGGGGAACATTCAAAATGGTGCTCAAAGGCGAGACGGTTGCCGCCTATACAGGACAGGCAACACCCGATACCAACTGCGCGGCTGAGGTTCAGAAAGCTGAAGACAGGTTCCTGAAGGATGCAAAGATCAGGCTGTACGACAGCCCTTCACACTATCTGGATTTCCTCAATGCGGTTAAAAGCCGGACCAAACCAATTGCCAACGAGCAGGTTGGCGGCCGCACTGTGATCTCCTGTCACCTGATTAACCAACTCTATTACCATAATGAAACCCTTAAGTGGAATCCGGCCAAGCTCTGTTTTACCGGTGGAACAGGAAGTCCCGACTGGATGACGAGGGAAAGCCGTGACTGGAAAACGACCGGATAAGGTTAGTACAGGAAACCGAAAAGCCAGAGCGGAATTTTGTCTTGCCGGGCATATTCAACATTGTCAGCCGCTATCCAGGCGTCCTTGATACCGCTTATTTGTTTGCGGGTTTTGTTTTTGCCACCGATTTCAAATGTGTATTTGTGGTCCACCAGGAAATCTCCCTGATCAGATCCGGTTATGGAATGACCAACCTGAAGCTGATTGATAAAGTATGTCTCCCTGAGAGTCCCGTGGTTCGAATTGCCGTCCGCCAGTGTGCTGACAAGGTTGGGATTGTTCAGGAAAATTTTATCGGGCTTGTTCATCTTGCTCATTCCTTTCGTGCCGGATTGCATCAGAATTAATAATTCGGCTTTCTCAAGGAGATGAAGATATCGCAACAATGTTTCACGGCTCACACCCACCTGCTGACTGAGTTTAACAATATTCGGCTTGTAGGGGACAATTTCGGCAAGAATTGAGATCAGCTTTCTCAAACTGTGAACGGCACCAAAATCAATGTTTTCAATGGATGGCAGATCGCTGTCCAATACCTGGTTGATGGTCTGCTTCAGCCGGGTCTGAAAATCGGACTCACCTTCCAGAAAGAATGGATAATACCCGTTAATTAAATATTCTTCGAATAATTTCAACGGTTTTATCTTCTCCAGGACCGGTAATATTTTTTCCGATGCATGGTTTAAAAGATCATCCAACTCTAAAACAGGGAAATGGATATTGTATTTTATTCCGATAAACTCTCTGAACGATAACCCTGACATCCTGTACAGGATGGCCCTTCGGCTCAAATCGAATTTCCCTCTATAGATATCCAGTGCCGATGAGCCGGTTACGACCAGTTTAAGATCGGGGAAATAGTCGTAACTGTTTTTGATCTCCTGCGACCAGTTTTTGTATTTGTGAACCTCATCCAGAAATAGGTATTTACCTCCCCTTTTTACGAAGTTATCTGCAAAATCAACCAGTGCGGTTTTGGAAAAATATAAATCATCCATGTTCACGTAGATGACTTCATCAGGCTTAGTATTTAAGTTTTCCCTGATGTATTGAAGCAGAAAGGTGGTTTTGCCAACACCCCTCGCTCCGATTATGGCAATTAAGCGGTTATCCCAATTGATTCTATTCCACAAATAGCGTTTATAGGAGAGGTCCACAGAGTTTATTCTGGACGCGGAGTATTCAAATTGTTTTTCCATTATGTCAGATACGTATTACAAAAATAGTTATATTTTGTCATATATATCTTACAAAAATGATTTTTTCACAAACCTGGTACATCTTTCATTCCTCAGGTTTCCCGATCGTGATCACGAACCGGCTGCCCATACCGGGTTTGGAGAAGACTTCAATTCCGAAATGATGGTAGTCGGCTATTTTCTTGACCAGGGCCAGTCCCAGTCCGAAATTGTTCTCGCCCTCCTGGAACTTCTTGAACCGCGAAAAGATTTTGGGCAGGTTTTCTTCGGATATGCCGACCCCGTTGTCAGAGACTTCAACTATGGCTGACCCGTCCCTGAAAACCTGATTTATGGCAATCCACCCTCCTTCCGGGGTGTATTTGATGGCATTGTTGACCAGGTTGAAGAACAGGATATGAAGCAACTCACTGTTCCCTCGAATCCCGGTTTTCCGGTCGGGCTGGCTGAGGCTGAACTGAAGCTCCTTCTGTTCGAAGTGCTCGGTAAAATCAACTCCGATCTGGCCCAGCAGCTCATTCAGGTCGACCGTATCGGTGAGAAGGTACTCCTCGTTTTCGATGCGCGACATCAGGAGAAGGGTTCTCACCAGCCGGGTAAGCCGGCCCAGGGTGACCTTTGATTCGATGATCTTAATCATTTCATCATCAGTCAGTTTCGTGGAATTAACAAAATTATCAAGCTTGGTCCGGATAATGCTTATCGGGGTAAGCAATTCATGGGAGATATTGCTGATATAATCGCGTTCATCGTTAAAGGCCGTTTCAATCTTCCGCATCAGGCCGTGAATGTTTTCCTCCAGGTACCTGAAATCGGTGGTGGAGGTTCCCACGGGGGTGTAATCGAAGTTTTTCGGATGATCGGAACGCTTCAGTTTCTCGATGATACGTCCGAAAGGCCTGAGCAGCTGCTGGGTAACAAACAGATCGATCAGGATGGTAATTCCAACCAGGACCAGCAGGAAATAGAAGGTGAATTTGCGGAACTGTTTTTCAAACCGGACAATGCTGGTGATACTTTTTCCGATCTCAATCAGGTAATAGGTGCCTCCCGACTCGATAGTGGCGCTGATCACGCGGTAATCCAGTATCTCTCCTTCGATTTTCCGCTTGGAATAGTCAATTTCCTCATACAACACCTTTTCATCGGCCTTCTCGATCGAAATATACTCTTCCTTCAGGATATTATAACTTCCGAATGCCTGGTAACCGCCGCCCAGGTTAATGAACTCATCCACCCCATACTGCTCCACCAGCGAGTAAACCGTGTCGAGCTTGCTGATCAGCTGCTTGTCCATCTCACGGATCGAGACCCGGTTCACCAGCCAGGGAATAATGAATACCGCCAGCGCGATGATCAGGACCTTCGACAGGGCGTTGATCAGCGCGATTTTATTCTTCAGCTTTCCGGCAGGAAACGGCATCAGATAATTTCGAATTTATAGCCCAATCCTCTCACGGTTTTAATCCGGTTAACCGGATCGAATTCAGCCAGTTTTTTGCGGATATTTTTTATGTGAACCTCGATATAGTTCGAGTCAAAATCATCTTCATAAAAACTTCCCCAGATATGTTCCACGAGCTGCAGGCGGTCGAGGACCCGTCCCTTGTTGAGGACCAGGTAGCTGAGCAGGTCGTACTCTTTTTTGGTAAGATTGACCGGTGTTTCCTGCCAGGTAAGCTGCAGTTTATTGATGTCGAGGGCGAAATCCCCGAAACGGATCACAGAACTCGCATGCCCGAATTTTCTGCGGGTGATGGCCTGAAGCCTGGAGTGAAGTTCGAGAAGGGAAAAAGGCTTGGCAAGGTAGTCGTCGGCCCCGGAATTGAAGCCTTTAATCTTGTCGTCGAGCTCGCCGCGGGCGGTGATGACGATGAAGTAAGCTTCCGAGTTGAACCGCTTGGCTTCGGGAATCAGGTTGAGCCCGTTGTAATCGGGCAGCCCGATATCGAGAAGGACAAAATCGTAGGGGTTGACGGCCAGCTTCTCCGATGCATCCCGGCCGGTAAAGGAGAGGTCGCACTGGTACTGCTCGTTTCGCAGAAAGGAAGCGATCTCTTCCGCGAGACTTTTCTCATCCTCTATAATCAGGATTCTCATTTACTGAAAATCAGGGCATAGTTGAGGGTAACCAGGAATCCCGACTGGCTTGTCCACTGCTGCTCCCTGAGGGTGCGTGACGGTATTGCGTGGTACCCGGCGACGCTGAGGGTGAAGCTGCCCAGGGAGTATTGGACCGGCAGGATCAGACTCAGGTTTTGATACTCGAAATCCCGCTTAGGCTGGAAAGGAAAGGGCGGCATGCCGCCATGTTTCCGTTCCCAGATGCGGCCGGCCATGCCCGGGATCCAGTAGGTTGTTCCAAACGAGGCGGTCACGGTGGGAGAGATTACCAGCGAACCGGTGGGAGACGGAAGTCCGTCGAAACTAAAATCATAGGAGAGACTCAGATCGAGGAAATAATTTGGCCTTCCGCCCAACAGCAGACTGTTGTCAATAGACAGGGTAAAGTTCTTCGGCCGCCAGGCTCCTGAAAATTCAACGTCGTGCCTGTAATTGATTCCTTCAAAAATTGAATCTCCGCTGAAATGGCGGAATCCGTAGGAGACATCCAGATCGAACTGCTCCTTCCAGGTTTTGGTGTACCCGAATCCGATTTCACCTTCCCAGGTTGACTGGGTTGCCGAAAAGTAATTGTAATAATCAGCAGCGGCATACAGGCCTTTACTGCTGTAAAACGACAGGCTGGACAACAGAGCCGGCCGCATGAAGGCATTGGCAATGCGGGGGTTTGCCCGGTTGTTGGTATAACCGGCGTTGACCAGCATGAAACTGGGTTGCCGCAGCCCTGCAGCCGAATCAGGAAGGACCTGACCAGAGAGAGCCAGCGGCAGCATTAGGATGGCAAGGATTGCGGGTGCCCGGGTTGCCCGGGTAGCAGAGTGGATGGATTTCATGGCAATTTGGATCGTTACCTCCGTTTATGAATCTTCATGGATTTCCGGAGGGCCTTGTTAATAGTTTGCATTTGCTGCATGGTGGCTTTTCTGTTCTGCAGTCTGATAGCTTCCAGGTTCTTGTCGGTGACAGGAACGGTCTTGACGGTTTCGGTAGCCTGCTTCAGCTTATTGTCCGTCTCCTTTTTAACCAGCTCTTCCTTACCAGTGGATTTGGTTATTCTTTCCTGCCCAAAGGAGAAGGAGAAGATGCCAATAAGGAAGCCCAGTGTCGCTAAAAGTCTTTTCAAATTCATCACCAATCGTAAGTTCATGCAAATGTAAAACCTTGAAATACAAAACCACCAGGGCTGACCATAATAATCATCCCCGGTGGTTTTCTGAGGTTTTTCAATTCCTGTTATTACTTGCCACCATGACCTTTTCCATGGCCTTTACCGTGACCCATACCGCGACCGCCGGGTCCCGGCATGAAGCCTGCCAGGGTGATGGTTTCACTCTCGCCATTGGTGGTAACGGTTGCGAGGTTGTCGCAGGTTCCGTCGCCATAATCCACCGTGATTTCCGTTCCGTCGCTCACAACGATCTTTGTGGTTCCGGAGACGAAGACCCCACGACACTCTTTGGAATAGTTTCTCACCAGCGGAGTGAGGGTCTCGCTCGTGAAGGTGTTTCCGCTCACCAGGCTGCCCGAGGAGGTGCCGGTGACCTGGATCACATCATCCCTGCGGCTCCCGGTATCCGTTCCGGCGGTTACCAGCCTGGTTTTTTCCGAAGCCCAGGTAATGGTTCCGCTGCCGTCGGCCATTACAACCGAACCGTTTTCGGTAATCTTAGCCTCCCGGTTGCCTTCGGCGTTTATGGCCGACCTGACTTCGGAAGTGCCCAGAACCAGGTTTCCGTCGACGTAATAGTCTTCGAACGCGAAGGTAATGGTTGCTTCACCCTCCCAGTAATCGCCCGTGCAGCTCATGATGATCTTGCCCAGCCGCGTCTTGCCATCGGGGCTTGTGCAGCTGTCGGCACCGAAGTTAATGGTGGTGACCAGGGTCTCTCCCACATATTCTTTTGAAATCCGTGTACAGGGACTCATCCGGTGATGACCGCCCATGTTGAGACTGTCGTGCATGTGGCCGAGGTCTCCGATGCAGATAGTGTCACGTTCACGAAGCATGCCTTCATAGGTGCTCAGCATCTCGTCGCCGATTTCCATGACATCATCGAAGGTTTCTGCCGTATAGGTCTGTGCTGCGGCCTTAAGAGTATTCTCACTCAGAGAGCTGGTGAGTAGGGTGTTATCATTTTTCTGGCAAGCCGTAAAAACGGCAAGCAGTGTGCCAGCCAGGAATAATACCTGCTTCAAACTTTTTCTGTTCTTCATAATCCGGTTACATTTTAATGTTAATACTGATAAGTACGATGCAAGGATATAACCGGAAGATGAAGCGAAAATGAAGGAGGAAAAATAAAAAAGTGTAAAAAATACATTTATCGTAGTATATAATTTTTAAATTTACTATGTCAAATTAAACGTAAAATATACACTTATTCGTCCATCCGAATGAAAAACAAACATCTGGCCAATCCTGTTGCATCAGCCAAGAGGTTGGCAGCTAAGTATGTGTTTTTGATGGCGCTTCTTTTGGTTCCATTCAACACATTTGTTTCAGCCGTACTCTATGCCAGCAGCACGGCGGTTGCGCCGTGGAGTGTTAAGGTCTCCGGTACTGTTCAGGACAAGAACGGCGAGCCGATCATCGGGGCCACTGTCCTGGAAAAGGGGACCAATAATGGTACTTCAACCGACCGGAACGGAAAATTCACACTGGAGGTCGCAGGACCGGGATCGGTATTACGCATTACTTACGTAGGATATAAACCGATAGAACAACCAGTGGGATTGTCGGCAACATTCAGCATTACATTGCTGGAGGAGGAGAAACTGATGGATGAGGTGGTTGTGATCGGGTATGGAACCCAGCGGAAGGGAGATGTTACCAGCGCTGTTTCCAGTGTCAAGAAGGAAGATTTCCTGGTTGGCAACATTCAGGATGCTGCCGAGCTGGTCAAGGGTAAAGTGGCCGGTTTGACCGTAACCAAAGGTTCGGGTGACCCCAACGCAGAATCAACGATCCGGTTACGGGGTATCACCAGCCTCATCGGAAGCATCAGCCCGCTGATTCTGATCGACGGGATTGAAGGTTCGCTGAGCACCGTTGCTCCGGAAAATATTGAGTCGTTCGATGTGCTGAAGGACGCATCTGCGGCTGCCATCTACGGCACCCGTGGTGCGAATGGCGTCATCCTGATTACAACCAATGCAGGCAAACGTCAGGAGGAGACCCATGTTACCTACTCCGGGTACGGCTCGCTGTCCCATTTTGCCAAGTTGGCTGATTTCATGGACCCCGGCGATGTACGGAAAGGATTGACCGCATACAGCGACAAAGGTTGGGATACCGACTGGGTATCGGCAATTTCCCGGATCGGCTATACGCAGAACCACAGCCTGAGCATTTCTGGGGGTACCCGGAAAACCAGTTATTCCGGCAACCTGGCATACCGTCAGGAGGAGGGTACCATCAAGAGGTCGAACAATGACGAGTTGAAAATGCAGTTCGACCTGAGCCACTGGATGTTTGACGACAAGGTAAAGCTGAACTTCAATATGGTAAAAGGAATGCACGAAAATGACGTGACTAATGCCAGCAGCGGCGGCATAGCCAATATCTATCGCCAGGCAGTGATCCGCAATCCAACCGCACCTATATATATTGAGGGCGATCCGAACCGGGATTATTACGAAGACTTTGCCATCTTCCAGTATTTCAATCCGGTAGCGATGATTAATGAGAATGTGGGAGAAACCAAGCGGGAATGGACCCGGATTACCGGGAGTGTGACCCTGGAGCCCGTCAAGGGTTGGCAGACCAACCTGAAGCTCTCGACCAACCGTTCGAACGGTAACACGGAGTCCTACAGCACCAAGGACTATTATACGTCAACCACTGCCGGCTACAACGGATATGCCTACAAGGGGAGCAACTATGCCGAATCCGATCAGCTGGAAATGACCTCGAAATATGAGAACAACTTCAACGGCATGCACCGGTTGTCCGCTTTAGCCGGATACAGTTATCAGTATGACATGTATGAATCAATGTCGGCATCCAACTATAACTTCCCTACGGATGCCTATCTGTATAACAATATCAGCATGGGTGCGGCTTTGAAGGAGGGGAAAGCCGGAATGGGAAGTTATAAGGAGGACAGCAAGCTGATCAGTTTTTTCGGAAGGGTTAGCTACGGATATCTGAATAAATATAATCTTCTGATGAGTGTTCGTCACGAAGGTTCCTCAAAATTCGGGGTGAACCACAAATGGGGGACATTTCCCGCCATTTCCGCCGGCTGGACCATCAGCAACGAAGAATTCATGCAGGGTCAGGATTGGATCAGCAACCTGAGGCTGCGTATGGGGTATGGCGTAACCGGCGTGATTCCGGGGAGCTCCTACATGTCATTTACCACCTATAATTACAACAGCACCTCCTGGGGGTACTACCTGAACAGTGCAGGAGTATGGTCCCCGAGCCTGGAAGTCACTTCCAATTCAAACCCCAACCTCAAGTGGGAAAAGTCGGGAGAGTTCAATGTCGGTCTGGAGTTTGGTTTCCTGGATGGACTGATCGGCGGCTCGCTCGACTATTACAACAAGATCACCAATGACCTGCTCTATTCTTACAATGTGCCCTCGCCGCCGAACCTCTTTACTTCAACCTATGCCAATGTCGGCACTCTGCAGAACCAGGGGATTGAGCTGATGATTAGCGCCACTCCCGTTAAAACCGAGAATTTCACGTATATCACTACGCTGACGGCTTCGCACAATACACATAAGCTGTTGAGCCTTTCCAATGACCTGTATGAGACCGATAACTATGTCAATACCGGTTATGCCGGCGACCCCGTCTCTCTTCCTACCCAACGGCTGGAGGTTGGTTCTTCTTTCGGCAGGTACTGGACGCTGAAAACAACGGGATTATCCGCCAACGGACTTTGGATGGTTGAGAATCCGGCCACGGGCAAATATGAAGAATGGAATGCGAGCATGTCCAATGATGATTACCGCCAATGGATGGGTTCAGCCATTCCAAAGGTTTACCTGGGCTGGAACAATGCTTTCCGCTGGAAGAAGTTCGACCTGAACCTCCAGATGAGTTCGCAGCTAGGCTTCCAGATTGTCAACGAACAACGGATGTTCTACGAAAACAATTCCATCGCCTACAACCGGCTGGAGACAGCAGCAAACCTGATTCCCATAGTGGATGAGAACGGGCAGCCTACGGGAGAAACCCGCGCCCTGTCGTCTGCTCAGTCACAAACGATCGTGAGCTGGTACTATGAAAACGGAGCTTTCCTCAAGATGGATTACCTCACCCTGGGATACAATTTTGACACTTCAAAAATGAAATACGTCAACAATATCCGTTTGTACCTGTCGGGTGAAAACCTGTTTTGCCTGACCAACTATTCAGGGATGGATCCGGAGCTGAGTAATGCGGATATCTGGTCTATGGGTATTGACGGACGAGACAAGTATCCTACGATACGCTCAATTACCATAGGCGCCAATATTAATTTCAAATAGGGATTCACCATGAAAGCAAAGAATATACTATCCAGTGCGACTCTGGCCGTTGGATTGATTTGTTTTTCATCCTGTACCAACCTCGATGAAAACATATACAGTTCATTGACGGCAGACAACATTACCTATACCCCGGAGGAAATAGAAAGTATGTCGGGACCGGTTTACACGAACCTTCGCTATACTTACTGGGCCTGGGAAGCGCTTTTCGACCAGTGCGAGGAGAGCGGTGACCTGCTGATGACCCCCCTGCGCATCGGAGTAGGCTGGGGAGAGCAATACATTCTCCTGCACCAGCACACCTTTAACTCCTATATCCCGCATTTTTATCAAACCTGGTACTATCCCTTTGTTGGGATCGGCTATTGTAACATCCTGCTTGATATGGAAGGGATTAAGGCCAACAAGGAGAAGACGGCCGAATTCCGCGCCATGCGGGCGCTATATTACTATATCATGCTCGACCTGTACCGCAATATTCCGCTGATCACCACTTCCACCCTGCCTGCCGGGTTCCTGCCGGTTCAGGAGGATCCTGAAAAGGTGTTCGATTTCATCGTTTCGGAACTGGATTCCGCAAAAATGGACCTGCCCAAGACATCGGGTTACGGCCGGATGAATTACTATGTTGCCTGCATGACCCTGGCAAAGGTATACCTGAACCACAATGCATGGTTTTACGGGGATCCGGATGTGGACTACCGGAGCAATACCTGGTACGAAAAAGCGCTGGCAGAAGTTAACGAGGTGATGGCTTCGGCGAATTATTCACTGGCACCGAATTATAAGGATCCCTTTATGGCCGATGGAACGGGTTGTAATGAAATCATTTTTGCCCTGCCTCTGGATATAGACTTTGCATCGGGCAATTATCTGAGTAACAAGTGTTTGCATAGTGCAAGCGCCGCAACCTTCCTGCTGAACTCGGCTCCGTGGGATGGAAGCTGTGCCCTACCGCAATTTATGGATACCTATGATCCCGATGATCAGCGGAAGTCAGATACCTGGTTGTTCGGGCAGCAGTATTCCTACAAAAAGGACGGCACCCCCATTACGATCTATCAGTATAACCAGTACAAAGAAGCGGGGGATACCGACGGGCTGGTGGCTACAGCAATTAAAACCGATGATGGTCCGCTCATTTATACCACCACCGTGCATAGTATCAATAACCCGGGGGCTTATCCCTTTGAGGGCGCCCGCTTCTGGAAACAGGAGATTGTGACAGGCAGGGATGGCACCTACGGGAACGATGTCTGTTTTTACCGCCTGGCCGATGCCATGTTCATAAAGGCTGAGTGCCTGCTGAGGCTGGGCCGGGATCAGCAGGTTGCTGCCGACCTGGTGTCTGAAGTCCGCGAGCGCTCTTTCCCAGGCAAAGAAGCAAAGGCCCGTCGTACGGTTTCCGACCTCGAGGGAGGCAGCTGCTATGATTACGGATTGCGGGAAACCCGGGCCGACGGCCAGGAGGTATCTACTTTTGAAGGCGGCGATGACATTGAACTGGGCGGCCTGCTGGATGACCTTGCCTGGGAATTTGTCGGTGAACATCACCGCCGCCAGGACCTGATCCGCTTCCGCCTGAGAGACGGTTCGCGTAATGTCTTTAACGGTAAGTCGCGTTTTTGCTATGACGCCAGAAGTGTTCCATCCTCAGATGATACGAAGAAAAATCTTTATCCCATCTACCAGAACTTCCTGGATGCCAATATCAACCTGAAACAGAATTCCGGATACGAATAAACCTTAATCAGCAGATTATTAACAAAACTACTATTACCTAAATGTCAGAATTATGAAAAAAATCCTTTTTAGAACGTTGGCTCTGGTAGCCATTTTCGGATTGATTTTCACTGCTTGCAAGAAAGAGAGCGAGAAGCATGAATACACCGAAGAAGAACTTGCAGAAATTGCCCGTCAGGATTCCCTTAAAAAGATTATTCCTGCGGATTATGTGTTCACCCAGAATGTCTCCATTCCCGTAAACGCAGGGTATGGCGGTGTTACCGTAACACTTGACTCAACCGGAAAACTCCTGGAATTATTTGAGTATAACACAGTTCCTGAGCTTGTTGCAGCTCTCGGAACCCTGCAGGACGGAGTCCAGTCCGGCAATGACATAACCTTCTATGCCTACAACTACTCCACCAAGTACGAAGTTCCGAATCCTTCCACCACTAATTCATTCGGTCACTGGTTCGATGCGAACGGCGATGTGTGCAGCTGGGGTGACCAGGCTAATTTGTTCTGTGAAATGCAGGATAGTCTTACGTTGAAATGCACCATCGGTATCTTCCCCGACCGACCGGCAATTGGAACGGTATTCCATATCGTGGAGGCTATGAAATATGACACCACGAATGTGGCCTTCCTTTTCAATGTGACGATCACGGATGTTTATATTCCCGTAACTACGGTGGTGGGTACCCAGACGATCCCGTTTGAGGCCAAGCTGGATGCCACTTACACGCCGACCACACTGGATTTTGATGTTGCTGCCATCACTTCAAAAATCGGAACTGAGCCCTCTGCTGCCAAGCTATACGGACTGAATGCCGATGGCTCCATGTTTTTGGGAGGCTTTACGGCCAATAACGGTTGCTGGTTCAATGCCGCAGGCGATGTTTGCAAGTGGGGCGATGAAGGCTGTGCGATCTTTGCAGAGTATGATGCGGCAAATAATAAAATCAATGTAGGTCAGTTCCCGGATGGTACGGTCGTTGGCCAGTCTTACACGGCCAGGCTGGGCTTTGTAAACAATCTCCTCCAGTACAATGTGGTCCTTACCATGACTGTTACGGAACCGACCGAGGTTGGTTATCCGGTAACCACCCTGGAAGCTACAATTAATCTCGCATTGACGGTGCCTGCCGCCGGAGCTGATCAGTGGATTGACAATGTCCTCGACCTGGATTCTGCCGCCATTCAGGCTGCCATTGGTTGTGGGCCGTCTGCCGCCAAGATCTATGGCATAAATTTCGTAACAGATTCCCTGCATGTAAAACTGCCGTTACTGACGGCCAACAACGGCTGCTGGTTCAATGGGGCAGGTAACGTTTGCAAATGGGGTGATGACGGTATTTCGATGTACGTTGAGTACAGGTCGGACGTTCATAAAGTCGGTTTTGGCCAGTTCCCGACCGCTTGTGTTACCGGTCAGGTGTATCATGGCTCCCTCGCATTCGTTAATAACGACAAGCGCGCTGAAGTCAGAGTAGCCATGACGATACAATAGGATACGGCATGGTTGAAAAATCTCAGAAACCAGTAACGTATAAGCCAGGATTTCCTGGCTTATACGTTATTCTTTGGATACTGTTACCGATACTTTCTTTGACCTCGTGTAAGAAAGAAGAGGCAGGAATCTCTCTCTCGAAAACAAGCATATACGTTGACAGTAATGGTGGTGAGGCGACCGTAAGAGTCAAATCGGATCAGAAATGGACCATTTCCTCAATCGATCAGGATTGGATTGAAGCAGACCCGTTGAAGGGTGTGGCCGGTGAGATGGTTGTTGTCACCCTGACCGTTGAAAAGAATACGGTGAATACGGAACGTACGGCCGTTATGTCTGTCACATCCGGAGCCACCATAAGGGAAATCACGATCACCCAGAAAAGCGCTATCGGGACGATTGACCCTTCCACCATCGACGTCAGCAAAATTTACGTGCCGCAGGAAATGAGGGGCATGGACCTGTACAGCAGTTCAAGCACCTGGTTCTACGGGCGGAGCAAGCAATCGGAACACTTCATTGTTTTCTGGGGCAAGCAGTATGATGAATATGGAATTGTTACCCCAACAACTTATCCCACTCCCGCATATCGCGTAGACATTGATGATCTGCTGGAAAAGGCTGAGCAGTTCTATGAAATGAATGTCAGTACGCTGAAATTCCTGCGACCCGGTGCTTCCAAAACCGATGGGTACAAAATGATGATTTTCCTGTTGTACCAGACCGACTGGCTTGCAACAGGTGCCGGATATGACAATACCATCGGCGCCCTGTGGGTTAGCCCGGGGACCTGTCAGCCGGTGGGCTCAACGATTGCTCACGAGATTGGTCACAGCTTTCAATATCAGGTTTACTGCGATCACGGCGGCAATTCAGGATGGCGCTATGGATTCGGAGGCAATGGCGGTAATGCATTCTGGGAGCAGACAGCTCAATGGCAGTCGTATCAGAGTTATCCGGATCAGGTTTTTACCACCTATAACTTCACCGAATACATCAACAATTGTCACCGTTCCACCTTTCATGAGTGGCAGCGGTACGCCAATTATTTTATTCACTATTACTGGGCCCAGAAGCATGGCATTGATTTCATCGGCAAGCTTTGGCAGCAGGCCGGTTCACAGGGCCAGGAGGATCCGGCCCAGGCGTACATGAGGATTACCGGCATCGGACTGGATGAATACAATGATGAGCAGTTCGACTATGCCCGGAGAATGGTAACCTGGGATCTGGATGCCATTCGTGAAAACGGCCGGAATTTTATCGGTTCACACCGGTGCGACCTGAATAAAACGGACGATAAGTATTGGCAGGTTGCTCCGGATAATTGCATCGAGAACCACGGATACAATGTTATCCGCCTGAATGTTCCTGCGGCCGGGACGGCCATCACGGCCGATTTTGCCGGTGTTGCGGGCACATCGGGTTACAACGCGGTCAACGTACCGAATGCCGGGTGGCGGTATGGTTTTGTCGCGCTGCAGACGGATGGTACCCGGGTATATAGTGAAATGTACTCGGCCAAATCCGGGAGTGCCGACTTTACCTGTCCGGAGAACTGCACCAATATCTGGTTTGTTGTGTGCGGGGCTCCGACTGCCTATTGGGTTCACCCGTGGGATGAGGATGCTGCCAATGACGAGCAGTGGCCTTACAAGGTTAAATTCACAGGAACCAATATCTACGGGGTCATTGATTTCACGGATGATGACAAGCCCCATGATGAAACGTTTGTCTACAATCTGTCCTTCCCGGCCGATGCCGGAGCCTATACCGGAACATCGGTATCCGTTGATGTTGTCAAGCTATGCTATGCTTTTGTGTTGAGCAGTACTGAGATCTCGGCAAACACCGGCCTCCCGAACACCGCCAAAAAAATTAAGTTTTACGGAGTCAATAAAGACGGATCAATGGCCAATGCGGCTACCGCGAATGGACTGGGCCATTGGTTTGACACAGACGGGAATGTGTGCAGCTGGAGTTCAGCGACCGGAGGTGCCAACAGGGTCTATTCGGAGTTCAGTGAATCGAATTTTACCTTTACCATCGGGCAACATCCGGGCAGATGCACCGCCGGCAATGTTTTCAAAATCAAACAGGCCATGATATACTCCCCGGCTACGGGCCAGTATTACACGGCCTTGTTTGAATTCAACATAACAATAAAACCGTAATTTGTTCCCGTATGGGCGCACCGCGTGCGCCCGTGTCGACATACCACCTTGGCCCCGTATGGGCGTCCGGCGGACGCCCGTTTTCAGCCGTCGTGATATGGCACCACGGGCGCACGCGGTGCGCCCCTACAACGGGACCACGGTGAAATTCACGACGACGGTAACGGTGCGGGTTTCCGTACCTTTTGTGTACTGATACTGCATCCGGACCCGGTGCTGATCGCCCACCTGGCAAAAACCCTCCCCGGCCCTTAATCCGCAGTTCCAAGCGGTCCGGTTATCCATGATTTCAATGTATACATGACCTTTCGACCAGAACCCGGGATTGTTATCACCCTCGAACCAGCCGCCGAACAGGCCGTTGGTGTTGTTGATGCCGGCTGATCCGTCGGTTTTTAAGGGTACGATGACCAAGTCTGTGCTGTAAAGCTGCTCACCCGTTATCCCGAGCTTTGAAAGCAGGGTGCTGTCATCCACGTTTACCGTGGCTTCCTGATGATATCCTGTTTTGTAGGACATGGATACATCGCAGGTTATGGTACCGCAGTCGACCATGACCGTCTCAACCGTTCCGGCCGGATAATTGCCGATCACGGTGGTCAGGTAGGAAACCCGGTTCGAAAGCCAGCCCTTCATCCGGCTGATTTCGGTGGTATAGCTCCTGTCAATCGGCCATTTTTGAAAATCCCTCGCCATCGCATCACGAAGAGTGTACTCATATTCCTCCATCACCTCCCATGCATGATCGAAAATGGAGTCTTTCACCTCGTTCCACCGGCTTTTATATTCCGATACAAACTGATGATTGCGGAACATCTGGGTAAAAAAGTTGGAGATCCGGTACCCGTTCCTGTGGTTGGCCGGATCGGTTCCAAGGACCAGCTCCTGCTGATTAAAAAAATTGTGACCCGTATACATGGATCCCCAGTCGAAATCAAAACCGGCATCGAAATCCCAAACCGGCCCCATGGTATATTTCCCCCCTAGGTCTTTATGAATGAAGGTGCTTCGGGGGGCATCAATTTCGACGTTATAGACTAATTCCTGAATAATCAGGTAATTGATGAAGGAGGGGATATCCAACAGGGCGGCAACGGAATCGTAATTGTAAGAATTGACGGCGTTCTCCAGTCTGGCAAAATCGCTTCGGATTCCATAGAGTTGATCTGCAGTGAGTTCTATCGGAAATTTCACGCACACCGGCATCTGAAAAACGGGCGACCAGAAATTGTCCCCGGCATCGGGGCTGTAGTCCGGCCCATCATCTACATCCAGGCAGAGCAACAACCCGTCGATACCATCAACAGCGACACGGTTATTGCCCTGCTCAACCTGTTCCGTCAATTGATAAAGCCCGATATAACTGCCATTCAGGGTGACTTCCACAAAACGGGTGTGGTTGGTAAAGGGCAGCCCCAGCCAGTCAGCCACTTCAAATCCAAATACATTCATCAGGTCGGTGGGATCGCGGTAATTGGCCAGCAAGACCCAATCGCTGTTACCCCTCAAACCAAGTAATTCTTGTTTTTCGTCCAGTTTTATGCGATAAGGCTTCTTGTCATACCATAGCCAGGATGAATTTCCCCTGCCGCGGATACGGCCGGTGCCCTGGTAGTCGTCCAGGATTCCCTTACCGTCGACGGTGATGCTGCAGCTCAGGTAATCCTCATTTTCCTTGGATATCACGGGTGCATTACCATCAACTTTTATGTCAATTTCATAGACCTGGAATGCCACGGGTACCGTTGGATCATCCCCCGGATCGTCAGGATCTGTTTCCAATGGCTCGCAGGCCGTCATCAAAATGAAAGCTGCGATGAGGAAAAAGAGGGTTCTGGTTTTAAACAAACCCCTGGCTGTGATTCCCATAGGTGATTGACCTGATTTTGTTCGTTTTGCGCCGATTATAAAGATAGCTTTTTAGTCGTTCCGTTGCCTCCGGAGGGAGCTGTTTTTTGACAGGAAAAATTTGTTATTTGAACTATTGATCGTATCTTTGATACTATCAAATGATACTATCATGAAACCACCTTACGATATTGCATCCAAGATTCTCAATCTCATTTCGTCGATTTCCATATGCATAGGCCAGATAGATGCAAGCCAAATGACCCGTCCTCCCGGGCATCTGAGGAAAGTAAACCGGATCCGGTCCATCCATTCTTCACTGGGCATCGAAGGGAACACCCTCACCCGGGATCAGGTTACTGCCCTGATCGACAAAAGGCCGGTTGCAGGTCCACGGAAAGACATTCTCGAAGTACTGAATGCCATCAAGGTTTATAATCATTTGGGTGCATTCGATCCCTTTTCACCGGATTCCTTACTCGGCGCACATGCGATGCTGATGGAGGGCCTGGTTGAGAAGCCCGGACGATACCGGACACAGGGCGTTGGGGTGTTTCAGGATTCAAAGCTGGTGCATCTGGCACCACCGGCCAGGAATGTGCATTCCCAGATGCAGGACCTGTTCGGGTATCTTAATAAACCGGAGGAAAATCTGTTGATCCGGAGTTGCGTCTTTCATTATGAACTTGAATTTATCCACCCTTTTCCCGATGGTAACGGCAGGATGGGGCGGCTATGGCAGATGCTCATTTTGCGCAGCGGTTTTCCGGTGTTTGAGTTCGTTCCGTTCGAATCCCTCATTAAGCAAAGCCAGGAAGAGTATTACAATGTACTGGTCGAGTGTGATAAAGCCGGAAAATCCAACGCCTTTATAGAATACATGCTGGGAATCCTGGATCGGGCGTTGTCTGAACTGCTCGATTTCAACAACCGTATTCTCAACGACAGTGCAAGACTCGAGTATTTTGTGGCAACCGGATCAAGCGACTTCACCCGTAAGGATTATATGAATGTTTTTAAAAATATTTCAACCGCCACTGCCAGTCGCGACCTGAAAAAGGGAACCGATGAGGATCTGCTTGAAAGGGAAGGGCAGAAAAGCAGAACCCTCTACAAGATCAAGCCTCCCGTGCCGACAGGGTGATTGAGCAGCCGGGAAAGCTGAAATAATTGTTTACCCAAACGGCTGACTATTTTGTCCAGAATGCGGGGGAGAATATCACGAGGACAGTGAACAGTTCCAGTCTTCCCAGCATCATCAGGAAGGAGAGGAACCATTTGCCTGCATCAGGAATATGAGAGAAGGTGAAAACAGGTCCCACGGTTCCCAAACCCGGACCGATATTCCCCATGCAGGTGGCAACTGCTCCCATTGAGGTGGCCATGTCGGGCACGAAGATCATCAGGATAATGCTGCTGATAAAGAAAATGCATACATAGAACATAAAGAAGGCCAGCACATTATTCATGATTTTGGGTTCCACGCAAAGTTTATTAAACCTGACCGGTATTACAGCGTGGGGGTGGATCATGCGGCGCAGTTCATAGTAGCTGTTCTTCAGGAGGAGGATAATGCGCATAATTTTTATTCCCCCACCGGTTGAGCCGGTTGAACCGCCAAAAAAGAAAATGGCAAAGACCAGAATGGTCAATACCGGAACCCACAGTAAATAATCAGAAGTGACAAAGCCTGTCGTTGTTAAAACCGACACTACGGTGAACAATGAACTCCTTATGGACTGCTCAATTCCGGTATCGGTGGTAAGCAATAATCCGCCAAAGATTAAAACGGTAAAGCCCAGGATAAAAAGAAGATAATCCCTGAATTCCTCGTCATGGAAAAGTTTGGATGGTTTTCCAACCAGGGTGAAAAACAGGAGGGTGAAGTTGGAGCCGGCGATGATCATGAAAAGGGTGATCACATATTCAATATACGGCGACTGGAAAAAGGCGATACTGGCCTGTTTGGTTGAGAAGCCTCCGGTGGCCATGGTGGTTAATGAATGGCAAATACTGTCGAACCAATTCATTCCCCCGAACATCAGGAGGATCATCTCCAGGAGGGTAAAAAACACATATATACCCCAAATTCTTCGGGCGGTTTTGTATAAGCGGGGGCTTACCTTGTCAACAGACATGCCCGGAGATTCAGCATTGTACAGGTGCAGTCCTCCCATACCCACGCCAGGCAGGAAGGAGAGAGCGAGAACAATGATTCCCATTCCGCCGAGCCATTGGGTCATGGCTCTCCAGAAAAGCAGACCCCTTGGAAAAGATTCAATATTGTTCACAACGCTTGAACCTGTGGTGGTAAAGCCTGACATGGTCTCAAAAAAAGCATCGGTGAGGGAGGGGATGTAACCGCTAAAAATAAAGGGCAGGGACCCTAAAAATGAGATCAGGAGCCATCCGAGGGTAACAGCAAAGAACCCTTCACGCCGCGATAGGTGGTTTGTGTACTTTGAGGTTAAAAGAAAAGCTGCGATCCCGGGCAAGAGGCAGATAAATGCTGAGATCCCCAGTGCCTTAACATCATCGCCGCCGCTAATGATTGCAACAACCATGGACAGCAGCATGCCCATTCCTTCCACCAGAAGCAGGAGGCCGATCAACCGGATAATGAGCTTGAAATTCATGCTTTTCGGTTGAGGTCACCTGTTATTTGAAGAATTTTTCAAGTTTTCTGATCCCTGATGGAAGAGAGAAAACAACCACTTTATCACCCTCGCGGACCTGTAAGTTTCCATCAGCCACCTGGCTAAATTCACCCCGGATAATCCCGCCTATTTTTGCTTCATCAGGAAAATTCAGATTCTTTATGGGCTTTTCCGTGATCCTCGTTCCTGATTTGGCAATGAACTCAAGAACTTCAGCATCTGAAGAGGTCAGGCATTTGACATTTGATATTTCGGCATTCAGGGTAAACCTGTAAATGTAACTGGCTGCAATCAGCTTTTTATTGATCAGTGCGCCGATATTCATCTCCTCGGCTGTACTCATCAGGGCAAAATTCTCAACCTCGGCAACGGTTCTTTTGGCTCCCAGCGTTTTTGCGAGATGGCAGGAGAGCATGTTTACTTCCGAACTGCCGGTAGTGGCAATGAAGGCATCCATTTTACCAAGTCCTTCCTCCTTGAGCAGGTCCAGATCCCGTCCGTTCCCGTTGATAACCAGGGCATGTTCATATTTATTAGCGAGCAGGCTGCACCGTTCCGGGTCCTCCTCGATTATTTTAACATGATATTTTTCTCCCAGTTTCTCAATGGTTTTCTGGGCAATACGGCTGCCTCCGAGAAACATGATGTTTTTGATCTCATAGATTTCTTTACCGGAGAGCTCAAAAATCTGCTTTTGAGTGGTCCCGTTGGTTATAAAGTAAACAATGTCACCATTTTTAATCCGGTCATGCCCGCCTGGAATGATCGTAGAGTGGTCGCGGGTTATTGCCACCGCGACGATGTTTTGCATATCAGGAGCAAGCTCCTCGAGGGTATGGTTTACGATCGGTGCATTTTCCCTGATTTTTATACCCATCAGGACTAGTTTCCCGCCGGAAAACTCAAAATACTGCCGGGTTCCGGAAAGCTTGACAGATGAGACGATCTCTTTGGCTGCGAGGCTCTCGGGGTAAATGAGCTCATGTACTCCCATATCCCTGAGTTTTGCGCGGTACCGATCCTGCAGATATTCGGAATTATTGATCCGTGCAATGGTACGGCCGGCTCCCAGGTAATTTGCCATAATGCAGGCGAGCACGTTCCTTTCTTCCGATGTTGTAACCGAGATAAACAGGTCCGCTTTATTCAGGCCGGCAGATTTGAGATCCACAAAGGAGTGAGCCGAACCGGTAATGGTCATGAGATCCACGTCGCGATTGATTTGAGTCAGTCGGTCCGGATCATCATCCAGCAAAATGATATCATGGTTCTGGCCGGTCAGCATTGTAGCCAGGTGAGTGCCTACCTCGCCGGCGCCGGCGATAACTATCTTCATGAAAAATTCTCCCGATTAACAGGAACCAAGTTACCTAAAAAAGAGAACTAATGAACCCCCGGAGTATGAACATGCCCGTGATCCAATTCCTGTTTGGTGGCATCCCTGACTTCAACAACCTCTACGTCGAAATTCAGGGTGGTTCCGGCCAACGGATGGTTTAAATCAAGGGTAATGACATCCTCCTCCATGTTTACAATGGTGGCAATGGCCGGCCCGCTCTCGGTATCCAGCTGAATCTGCATTCCGAGCTGCAGCTCGTCGTCACCTTCAAACTCGCTGACCGGGACTTCGAAAACCTGCTCTTCGTCGTATTCGCCATAACCATCCGCAGGGGCAACCACGGCGGTGAATTTATCACCTGCCTGTTTCCCAAGCAAATGTTTTTCCAGCCCGGGGATCAGGGCGCCAACGCCATGGATATAGGGAAGCGGACTTTTACCGGCTGAACTGTCAAGGATCTCTCCCTGATCATCCTTCAGGGTATAATGTATCTGCACGACACGCTTGTTTTCGATTTTCACGGGGTAAGGTTTTGAAATTAAGATGCGAAGAAACGCAAAAATCCTGGATCAATACACCTCAAGTCTTCCCGAATCACGGATCAGGCCTTTAAGCATCCTGTTGAATTCGGTTTTTGCAGGCAGGTCGCCCAGGTTCAGGTGCATCCTGTAACGCCAGTAATGATTGGGGTTTCCGGGATTGTTGATACGTTCTGCATGGGGATTGGGGAATCGCAGGACTTTGTCCATACCCAGGAGGTCCTGGATCGGAAAAATCGCCCACATGCTGGGTGAATAGAGATGCTGCACGATTATCTGCCTGACTATTTCCGGTGAGCACTCGTAGGGGGAGGCTCCGTGATTTCCGAGGTTTTCGTTATAGAAGCGCTGGGACCGACCGGGATCCTCCTCCCACCATCCCCGTATGGTGGAGGTGTCATGTGAGGAAGGCGTTGCTACGGACATATAAGGGTAATTCGCGGGATGTCCGAAGGTGATCTTCGGATTTTTCGGCATTCGCTGAACTTCGAGACTCAGGATCCCGAGCTCCTCCATCACGCTTGGCACGCAGGCCGGCACCATTCCCAGATCTTCGCCGCAAAGAAGCATATTGGTGGCTTTTTTGATAGCCGGGAGTTTCGACATGGCCTTTTCGCGCCA